>CANJWR010000072.1 GCA_947478455.1 Beijerinckiaceae bacterium
CCGTGACCGCGACGGAGCGGACCGCTGCGGTACGTGGGGCCTCCGCGCTCCGCTCCGTCGCTCAACCGCTCGGACACGGGCAAACACAGAAGGCAGAACTGGCCGCCTACTCAAACTAGCGCTGGTCCGAAGAAACCGAGCAGGTCACATGGTCGTGGCGCAGCTGTGAAGAACCCGTCCCGTAGAGCCTCCCGAAATGACAGAACTTCGCTTAGAGCGATTCCATCACATCCCGGGACTGAACATCTAGCGCCGATTCTCCGTTTATACGGCGACGTAGCAATTCGCCACGTTGTTGCTCCGCCGAACATCAAGTTGCTGCCTTTATAAGGCTACTGCGAGATCGGGGACGCGCTATTCCGACACTTTCAAGCTTGGCGCCGGTGCGGCGGCTGTAAGGCGGATCGCCGCTTCATTATCTGCTGCCTCATTTATCGTTACGATATCGCCGTAGAACGCCAATGCTTCCTGCACCGCCCCGTGGAAGACGACCGCGCCGTCGAGCAGAACGATAGCTTCGTCACAGAATTCGCGCAGGATGCTTTCGGTGTGTGAGGCCAGAACAAGAATTCGCGTTTGCTGAATTACCTCTGTTAGACGGTCCCGCGCCTTGCGGAGGAAGCGGGCATCGCCCGCGCTGATCCACTCGTCGACCAGCAAAATCTCTGGTGGAATCGTCATACATACTGCAAATGCTAGGCGCAGAGCCATACCCGCCGAATAGGTCGACAGAGGCTCGTAGATCCAGTCGCCGATGCCGGCGAAGTCTATCATTTCGTCGAGGTGGGATTTAATTTGTTCGCGGGACAGGCCGAGTAGAAGGCCGCGCAAGTAGATGTTTTCGAGCCCTGTGGCTTGGGCGACGAAGCCGGCGTGCGGCGACAGCAGAGCGTGCGCGTGTCCGTTTCTAAGAATGCGGCCGGAATGGTAGGGCAGTAACCCGCCCATCACACGTAGCAGCGTCGTCTTACCGGCGCCGTTCGGGCCAATCACGCCGATGCGGGCGCCGTCGCGTAGCAAAAGAGAGATGTCCTTCAGCGAACTGACGCGGCGCTCCCTCCGACGCGGTTGCTTCCCGCCGTGCACCTTTGCAGCCGCTCCGCCGATAAGGGGGAAGCGTGCACAGACGTTCTGAAGTTCGAGATATACAGCCATCGGTGGATCAGAGGCGTGTGATAGTATTTCGGGACATGCAACGGGCGAGGATGAAGGCGAGGATTGCCGAGCCAAATGCGATCGCGCTGGCGACCGGGAGAATCTGCAGCGGATCGGATGTACCCAAGACCGGTCCGCGAAATGCCTCGACGAAATAGTAAAATGGGTTCCATAACCAGATCGTCGCCAGGCCTGGACGCGTGTCCGCCATCCAGAAGATCGGCGTGAAAAAGAACACAAAGCGCAAAGCGCTTGTCACGACTTCGGCGACGTCGGGAATGTAGGTCGCGATGATCGCAAGGATCACACACGTCGAACCTGCGAATACGATGATCGCCGCAAAGCCCGGTATCGCCCATGCCACGTTCGGCGATAGCGCGTTGGGTGTCAGGACCACGACAGCGATGACCACCGGAATGTTATGCGCCGCGATCAGGACCTGTTTGATCGTAGAGACGATCGGATACAGTACAACCGGCGTCTGGCTCTGCTGGAGCAAATTGGCGCTCTCGACCAGAGCGCGTGGCCCTTCAGAGAGCACACCGAGAATCAAGTTCCAGCCAAATAAGCCCACGACCACGTATGGGAGCAGGCGCTCCCATGGCAGGCCGAACAGCCGGGACGATAGAAACACCATGCCAAAAGAAAAGATGACGAATCCGAGCACGATCCAGACGGGGCCCAGCAACGTTGTGCGATAGCGAGTGACAGTGCGGTGAAACGCCAATTCCATCGCGAAATGCCGCCAGGCCCACCCAGCCCTGAGGCTTTCGTATAGTGAACGTTTAGCGCCCGCACGCCCTTCGCCACCAAGAAACCGGCCAGTAAGCCCAAGCAATCTCAAGCGCGCCTGTTGGTGGAGTTTCCAGACGGCGCTCATACTCGTATTCTCCCGATATACCCCTGCGTTGTCGTGCCAACGGTAGGCTAGATCGTTTGCGTGAAAAATGCCCTCGTGTATAGCAGTCGCGGTGAGAGTTGTGGAAGGTTGGCCATGCTGACGGCTTCGGAGTGGGCTAAAAAATATCCTGTTGTTTCAAGACCATGGATGATTCTGGGTAAAGGCCCTACCTTTCGAAAGTACAAGCCTGAATTGGCCTCGAGGTTCAACGTCCTGGCGCTCAATCACGTCGCCCGCGAAGTGAAGTGCGATGTCGCGCTAATGATGGACCTCGAGGTGTTCGAGCACTGCGGCAATCAGATAGTCGACAACGCCAAGTTCGTCTTCGTACCGTGGAGGCCGCACGTCAATTTTCGTCCTGGCGCTGAAACAATCGAGGATTTCATCCCGCGTTACCCCGGTTTGAGGCAGCTCCTCGACGAAGATAGGCTGGTAGTCTTCAATGCGCAGACCAATCGCGAATTTCCGCACTTGGCAAGCGAGCCGGTCACGCCGATCAAATTCTTCAGCGCCGAGGCGGCCCTGAACATTCTCGTGGCGTCGAGCGCCCGGAATATCCGCACGCTGGGTCTCGATGGAGGCAACGCTTACGACGGCAACTTCAACGACTTGAACAATGTAACCCTCCTGGCCAACGGACGTACGAACTTCGACGCCCAGTTCCGTATGTTTAACCAGACACTGCGGTCCTATCCTGACCTGCTCTTCGGGCCGCTCAACGTCCAGACGCCAGCGCGCATTTTCATCGGGTCGGATCCGACGCAGGTGTTGGGCGCGAAGATGTTCGAGTACAGCGTTCGCCGCTTCGCCAGCATGTCCGTGACATTCGAAATTATCGACAACACGGGCCTTCCAGTGCCGTCGTCACCGCAAAAAAGAGCGCGGACCGGCTTCTCGTTCTGCCGTTTTAAGATCCCAGAGCTCTGCAACTATCGCGGCCGCGCAATCTACGTCGACGCGGACATGCAGGTGTTCGCTGACATCAAGGATCTCTGGACACGCGAGTTCGACGACTCATGGTTGTTGTATTCCGAACTGAAGGGTGGCACGGGCCGTAGTCCGCAATACAGTGTCATGCTGCTCGACTGTGCGAAGCTGGACTGGAACGCCAAGCGACTGATCGCGGACCTCGACGAAGGCAAGTACGACTACGCTTCGCTGATGACCGAGTTCGCGATGATGCCTAAGGAGAAGAAGCGACCGCTTTTGGAGTTCGAATGGAACTCCCTCGAGCACTACGAAGAGGGCAAGACCAAGCTGATCCACTACACGGACATGCCCACCCAGCCGTGGGTCTCGCACAACAACAAGAATGGCGAGATCTGGTACGCAGATGTGCGCCGTGCCCTGGCCGAAGGGTTCATCACGCGCGCCGAGATCGACGAGCATGTCGCGATGGGCAATGTGCATCCGCAACTGCCCGAATGGGTGGGACTTGAGCCCTATCCAGACTCCAAGAGACTCGCGCAGACGTGGGTGCCCCCTTACAAGCAGTTCGCTGTCAAACCAGCCGCCCGCGCCTGAGGCGTTCCCGCGGACGCAATGAGCGACGCCGCCGCATTCCGTCAGGCCGGGTGGGGCGATACTTGCAGTTCTTGGCGCAGGGTTGCTTTGTATTCGGGAGCGGTGGGATTATGCGCAAGACTGTCGGCTGGAAGCCTAAGTCCGGTAGCAAGGACGTGGCATCGGTAAGATTCCGCTGTCTGTCCCCCATGGAAGAGCTGCAGCGCAGCGGCTTCGAAATTGAACTTTATTCCGAGGAATCCGATGCGGCGGACAGGTACGCGGCCGTCATCTTCTCGAAGCTCTATTCGGCGGCCGACCAGAAGCTAGCGGAAAAGCTGCGCGCCAAGAGCGTCAAGACTATCCTCGACCTGTCGGATAACCATTTCTACAACCCCAACAATCTGCCGGAGTACGTGACTGCAGCCGCCAACATGCGGAAGATGAGCGAGCTGGTCGATCGCGTGATCTGCTGCAGCAGCCACCTTGCGCAGGTGGTCTCACAGGAGGCGAAACTTCGCCGGCCGCCTCTCGTGGTGGGCGATGCGGTGGAGCAGATGATCCTGCCATTGGATGCGCCATCGCCGTTCGCCGAGCGGGGCAAGAATCCATTCCGTATACTGTGGTTCGGCTCGCACGGGTCGCCGAACGCGCCAGCCGGCATGGAGGACATTCTCCGTATCCGGACGCATCTCCAGGCCGCTCACGCAAAGACCAATAGCGAGCTGACGGTGCTCTCCAACAACGCCGAGAAGTACAGGGCGCTGGAACCCAAGATCGGCATTCCGTCAACTTATCTTGAGTGGAGTGACGGCACGCTGATGAGCGCGCTGGCGAAAACCAACCTCGTCGTCATCCCGGTCTCCGTGAACCCGTTCACAAAGTGTAAGTCCAACAACCGTGCTGTGACGGCCCTCTGGCACGGAGTTCCCCTCATCGCCGATCGGATTCCGGCATATGAAGACCTGCGGAACTTCTTGTTCCTTGACGATTGGGAGGCCGGTTTTAAGCATGCACTTGCGGGAAGCCGTGAAATTCAGATCCGAACCACAGCCGGTTCGGTCTACGTCAGGCAGAACTTCAACATCTCGAGGATAGCAGGCGAGTGGAGGCGCGCTTTGAAGACGGTGCTCGCTGAGCCGGTGCCTGCGCGATGAAGAGCAGAGCGTATCTTTCCGAACAGTCCCAGGTGGACGCCATCAAGGCGATGCCGCTCGAATCTGCCTTTCGAGGTATTCCGGTAGACCGGACGGTCTCGCGCCTGCGTACTGAGCGGTCTCTTTTCGAGGGCGGCCATTTGCGCAATGATCCATCGCGTCCCTGGCTGACCGTCATCGTCACGGTCGAGCGCGCCCCCGACGCGGCCCTGGCGGCCACGCTCACGTCGATTGCCCTGCAATCATGCCCGAACGTGCGCTGTGTCCTTGTGCCAGCAAACACGTCTGTCACCGAGCCGGCGATCAAGAAGTTCCTGTCGCAGAATGGTGCCTGGCCTGTGATCACCGAGTTCAGGCCATCACTCGATAGCGAGCATCGCTCCATAATCCGTAAGGCTGACTATGCCACCTTTCTTCGCCACGGCGACAGGCTGCATCCGTCGGCTGGCGCCTGGCTTGCGGTCGATGTCACACACGGCCGCCGTGCCGATGTTGTCGCGTGGGGTGAACTGCAACCCGCAGCGGAGGGCGGCAAGCTTGCTTGGGCCCAGCGCAACCCAGCCTTCCATCGCGAGGCGCTGTTGCACTTCCCGCACCTGCGCAATGCGTTCGCCGTGTCGTCTGCGCTTGCCTGCGCCTATCCGGGCGATCTGGTTCGCGAGCTTGTCCGCAACAGCCTGCACCTTTTCCAGATATGGCTGGCGAACCGGACGAAGATCACGTGGGCATTGCATCCTGAATATTTCCTCGTGCGTGCGCCTGAATACGCGGCGCTGACGCCTGCGACCGCCGCGAGGCGCGCTTTCGGTGACTATGCCGACGCCTACGCGCAACTCTTCTCCACGATGAAGAAAGAATTCGAGTATAAGCGCCTAGCTCACGACTCGCCCGCGCCATACAAGTTAACGCCGATTCGTCGTGCTACGTCGGTCGCCGTCATAATTCCATTCCGCGACAAGCCCGACCTGACACTGCGCGCGATTAGCTCACTCGCCCAGCAAACTTTCACGGGCTTCTTCGAAGTGGTGCTGGTCAACAATCAGTCCTCGCAAGCATCGATGAGTCGCATTCGCGGCGGCATCGAGAAATTCTCTAGCCGGTTCCGCGTTCGGATCGTCGACTACGACAAGCCATTCAACCACTCCGACCAGTGCAACGCCGGTGTCAAGGTGTCGCTGGGCGAAGTAATCGTGTTCCTTAACAACGATTGCGAGATTATCTCTCCGACCGCGATCGATGAGATGGCGGCATGGGCCTTGCGACCGGGCGTTGCCTCGGTCGGCATCTCCATCACTGATCCTGCCTCCGGCAAAGCGCATGCAGGCATGGACGCGCGCATGCTGCCGACCAACTACTTCGACTCCACGGTCGAGGAGAAATCCGCGCCCGCGATCACGCCATTCGTTCGCCGCACGTTCGGAAACACGTTTGCGCTTTGCGCGATCGACCGCGAAGTGTTTGACAATCTCGGCGGCCTTGATCCGATCCGCTTCCCGAACGGCTATAATGACGTGGACTACGCCTGCCGTTCATCGCAAGCTGGTCTGCACCACCTTTCGCTCGGCCATTTGACTGCGGCCCATTCGCCCGGGCAAAGCCGTGCGCATACGGACGAGTCCCCGCAAAAAATCCTCGTGCGCATGCTCTATCCATCGATTGTGGCGCATGCACTCGATACGGTGACGATGGACGAAGTGCTGCTGAAGCTGTCGGCGTCGAATCCGGTCGGAGTTGCGGCTAAGAAAGACACAGTTAAGCCGACGGGCTCCGTCGCTCCGAAAACGAACGGCGCCAATGGCGCAAACCACTCGCCGGCTGCGCAGTTCGCCGCCGTTCCTGTGGCCCCGCTAGCCACAGCGAAGGGCAAGACGCCGCCCGCCTTCGTTATTAGGGCCGCGCAGTCGCGCTTCGGACGTCCGCTGATGAATAGCCGGATTGTTCGGGGCTTGTTGCGTGGTGTGCGACGTGTGATCTGGCCGCCAGCGCCACCTAACGGCAAATAGTCCATTCCTTCGGACGTTTCGCTGCGACTGGCGCTGCGCTACGGCTGCGATACTTGCTCTGCGTCAGCGAGACCGTGTCATCGCGACTTCGCCGTCCAGCACCTGCCGGGCTTGGCTCAGGCGAACCCGTATCTGGCGTACCGGAATTGCGAAGCGACCGTACTTCGGGCTCAGCAACTGGTCGATCGTGTGCAGTAGCTCATCCATCACCAGAAGCTGGCGACGCAGGCGTTGATCGGACACGGGGGTTGCCGCCTTCGGGTGCGAGCCGTTTGACTTCGCCGATAGCTCGATCCCGAGTTGCTCGGTGCGGGCCCGGGCCAATTGCAGCGCACGTTTCAACTCTTCATGTTCGGCGATAAGGATTTTGTTCTCCTCCCCGAGCGTGTCGATTGCGGCGCGCCCCGCAGTAAGCTCCTGCTGGAGCTCGGTGGCGACGGCGTTCTGCTGATCCAATGCGGCGCGCAGCGCATTCTCGGCCTGTGTACGCGAGGCGAGCGCCGTCGTGAGTTCAGCTTCGCGAATACGCGACTGCATGAGATCCTGCTGGAGGCGTTCGACCTCGCTATCAAGCTTGTATGCTTGTCGTGAAAGCTGGCGCTCACGTACGGCAAGTTCCGCGAGTTCGTCATTGCGCTGTTCTAGCGTCGCGGTGACGCGGTTCAGATCGGAGAACAGCATTTCACGTTCGTTTGCGATCCTTCTGAGGTTGGCTATCCTTGCCTCGTCTTCGCGCCGTTCGCCCTGGAGCTGTGCAATTAGTGCGTCGTTTTCGGCAAGTCGTGTGCGCGCATTCTCAAGTGATTCTGCAACCAACTGGCGCGCGGCTGTGGCCTTGTTCAGCGCGATCTCCAATGATGCCGCGTGGTCGAGGGCCGCTTGCCCCCGAGATCCCGTAGCGCCGAGTTCGAGACGCAGCCACTCGATGCGTTCGTCCTTGGCCCGCACGAGTTCGCGTGCGGCTTCTTCGACGAAACCCTTCTGGGCTGGACCGGGAACGAGGCGGGCAGCCTGGCGAAGACGCTGCAGCATTTTCTCACGATCGGTGGGTTCAATCTCGCCGGGCTCGGTCACAAGGCTAACAACGTCGCCGAGTCGCTCGGTATGACGCGCGAGCGCCGCCCTTTCCGAAGCCAGCTCCTTGCTAGCCTTCTCGAGTTGTTCAAGCGCTTCGCCGTGCATCCGCTTGGCGGCTTGGTGGCCAGTTTCGAGGCGAACGAGCTCCATTGAAACCCCGTGCCGTGTGTCGTCTTTAGTTACGCGGAGGTCGCCAGCTGCGACGCGATCGTACAGTTCGTTGACCGCTGGCGGCATGACCTTCTTGTTCACTGGCTTGCTGTGATCAAGGTCGCGACGGACACGGCCGATGGCTTCCCTGATTGTGTTGGCGTCGGGGTTCAGTTCAGCAAGCTCGGGCAGGACATCGATCAGATTCTCAATCGTCTTCTTCGGGTGCGCAAGCAAGTCCTCATAAACGACAACGAGGCGGGCCATACGGCGAGTATTTCGCAGGGCTGCCAAGGTGTAGAGTTCCCACAGCGCGGCCCCGTAGCTGACTGACAGGGCGTTGCGGATGTTCAAGGAGAGCGCGACGGCCTCCGGACGCCTCAGGCATATGACCGCGGAGGTCGTTTTTCCGGCGGCGGCTTTCCAAAATGGCAGGAGATAACTCAGGCGAGGGTCCTTGAGACCCCAAGGCTTGGTCTGAGCGAGCTTGGCTGAAAGCTCCTGTACCGCTAGCGAGTAATCCTCGACCCAATTCAGCGACTTCTTGAGGTCTAGCGCGGGCAAGGTGCGCCAAGAAAGATCGTTCTTTTTGAGAAAGGACTCATTTAGTCCGACGGCAGAGGCATTTTCGAAGTAACCAGCTTCGTTGAACTGATTGGCAGGCATCATCTCGTCGTCGGGCCCAAGGTTGACCCCGAGAGACTGCAGGATCGAAGCGACCATGCTGGTCCCCGATCGATGCATTCCAATAACAAAAATAGCCATTATCGAACTCGATAGCTGGAATTGGCTTTTTTGTTGTCCGCTACGTTCCGATACAAGTCGCAACTCTCCCTAGGCGAATATCCGGTTTGCCGAAAAGGCATGTTTGACGCCTGGGCATCACAAATATCGGCTTCGGTTGATATGGCGTTGACACTGGACACTGCCATCTTATTGGCAACAATAGGTCAACGCGTGAAAACGCTTAGGGACAATTCAGCAATGTTTGACTCATCTGCACAGGCAGAGAATCGAGCGTTGGTCATCATATCATATTATGATCGGCGTCCGCTGAACTGCCTGGTGGATTTATTGAAATCGTTGGCAAAATATAAGGCGGGGCAGGATTTTGAAGTCATAGTCGTAGTTAACCAGACCCAGGAGGCTCTGCCGAAACTGCCGCCGATGCCGTTTCCACTAGAAGTGATGGCGCGCGAAAATACCGGAATGAATATTGGAGCCTGGGAGGCGGGCTGGCGCGCCCGGCCGGGGCGGTCTGTGTACGTGTTCATGCAAGATGAATGCCTTGTCATGCGCGACAACTGGCTGACCGCCTATGCAGAACGCTGTGCAGAATCAGGCGTGGGTCTAGTGGGGGAATCCTTAAACGCTGCCTGGGGGCGACCTTGGGCGCAGCTTCGCGTGCTGCATGCTGGCTCCCGGATGCCGGATCATTTGATCGACGGCAATCCGGCGGATCGCGTGGAGGTTTACTTGGAGTGCATGCGGTGCTGGGGTGTGGATCCAGGCGTCACGGCCACGCACCTGCGATCTTTGATCTGGGCGACAACCTACGCCACGCTGTCCAAGATCGGCGGATTTCCGATTGGGGCTAACTATGGCGAGTGCATCGCCTCCGAGATTGCAGTGAGCCGCAAGATCGAGATGGCGGGGCTTCGCGTCGTTCAGGTCCGTCAGGCGCCGTTCTATTTCACAATCCACCGCGAATGGAATCAGGATACGCCGGGCGGGCAGTACCTGAACGGTAAATCGACTGGGAAAGCTGCCTCTTGGGACCTGCCGGACCGTAAGCGGCTCGACCAGGAAGCCGAGCGGCTTCTGTCGCTTGTCGCCAGCGATGTAGGAGGCGAGGCGGATTATGTGCTGACGGTGTCGGCGCTCATCGGCAAGCTCATGGATCGCGATGCTCAGATCTCCCAGCTGCGGGAAGCGTTGGTCCAAGCGGACACCCGCGATAAGGTCAAGCGGGCATAACGCCTTGACGCCAGCCGGCGTTTCGCCCCACAGGCGCTGTCAGACTGTCCTGCGTGGTTTCTTGTGATGAACCTATTTGATCTCGTAAATCGACCGGACCGGGCCGTCGATATCAGCCAAGGCGATGTTGTCGCCAAGCAGGGGCAGGCGGCCGGTTCTAGCCGCAGATATGTGCAACTTGCGCCTGGTGCCGTATTGAGGATTAGGAACGCGCACGAACTCACGGCACTTAGGCCGCTCTGCTCCGATTTCGGATGGTCTGCGATCGCTGTAGCCAAGGGAATGGCGAAGCTTCGTATCGCCATCGAGGCAAAGCAGGGCAAGGTGGCTGTCGATGTCGTGGCCGAACTAGCAGACATCAAGGCGGATAAGCCGCAGCGAATCGAGTTCCGCTGGCCGGCGCGCATGCCGTCCCTGACCGCCTATGATCTAGTCATTGAGTGCACTGGGTCGGCCCCCGTTCAGATAATAGTCGGACCGGCGATCGACATGCGCAGCTACGTTCTACCGTACACGATAGGTATTGGTGTTGAGGTCGGACCCGGCCTGCGGCCGCACGTATTACCGAACGAGCGAACCGATGTCAGCTACATCGAACAACAGCATCCGCACGAATGGCTGACCGTATACAATCATAAAGGTGAGAGGCCAACGATGCCGCCGGAGCACCTCTTGGCGCGCTATCGCGTTGGTTCCGCCGTTGAGTTAGAGACGATCGAGACTGGCAGCCTCGATTTTGTATTTTCAAACCATGTGTTCGAGCACCTCGCCAATCCGGTTCAGGTAATGTCGAACTGGCTGTCCCGCCTAAAGCCGGGCGGCGCAATTCTCGGGGTGGTTCCTGACCCGCGGTACACATTCGATTGTCGTCAGCCGCCGACGACGCTTAGTGAAGCGCTGGCAGAAGAACATGCGGGCGGGCACGAGATTTCACGGTCAAAATATGTGCGCTGGTGCCAGCTGACGGAGCCGCGTCATACGCCGGATGCACTGATCAAGCGTGGCTACTCGATCCATGTAAATTATTTTACACCTGAAGGTTTTCAGGCGCTTGCTGATCTGATTAAGGATCGCGGGCTTATCTCGCGTTCCTTCGTCACGTCTGCCCCGAATAATAAGGACTTCGCCTTCGCGTTCTGGAAGGCCTCCGATGCGGGTGCTAGAGCTTGGCAGCAATCTTCCGCAGTGGCATGACCCCTTGGTTGAGGTTCTTCCCGAAACAGTCAGTTCGCGAAAACGGCAAAGTTTGAGCAAGGATAGTCATGAGCAACTGGTCCCCAAGGCAGCGCAAGCTCGAAACGGTGAAGCGCGCGGTCCACAGGGGCGAGCTGATCCAGCTTCCCTATTTTGAAGTCGAAATCGACGGAAGGACGCTCCGCTATTCCGGACCGGACGAAAGCCCACTGATGTGGGGCAGAGTGCAGACTTTGTTCGCGAAGGAACCGACGACGATCCCATATCTCGAGTCCTTCGGCTCCGATGACCTGATGCTCGACGTCGGTGCCAATGTCGGCATGTACTCAATTTATGCCGCCGTCATGACCGGTTGCCAAGTCGTGAGCGTCGAGCCGGAGTCGCTGAACTTTGCCGAGCTCAACAAGAATGTCTATCTCAACGGCCTGCATGGGCGTGTGACTCCGATCTGCGCGGCCGCGACCGACACTCGCAAAATTGACCGATTGAACCTCGGCACATTCGGTATCGGCTACGCGTTCCACGACTTCGGCGAGAATACCTGGACTAAAGACCAGAAGTGGACGCCGGATGTCACCACAAAGCGCGACCAGCGCGTTCAGCAGGGTTGCATGGGCATCCCGATCGACGAGCTTGTCTCGTCCGGGTTCATGCGTACGCCTGACCACATCAAGATCGACGTGGATGGCCTAGAGCATCGCGTGATTGCCGGTGCCCACAACACGCTACGCGATCCGCGTGTGAAAACGGTTTTGATCGAGCTCGATCACGCAATCGAGCAAAGCCACTACATTCTGGAAATGATGCAACGTATTGGCTGGAAGTACTCTGAGGACCAACTGATCACGAACCGAAACCTCATAATGAAAAAAGATCGCGTGCGGGAGCTGCGCGATCTCCGCAAGGACGGCTTCAACTACATCTTCTTCCGCGACGACCGATACTTTGACCTGTTTACGAACTTCCTGGCGAGCTACGAGCCGCCGTACAATGAGCAGAACCGTATGGTTCATGCGCCGAAGCTGATCGACGCAACAAAAAAGGCTTGATCGCCCGGGCTAAAGGCAAGCTGCGGGCGTTGATTGAGAGTAGCCTGATCCGTGCGGCAATGTAATCGCCGCAAGCATTCGACAAGAACAGTCGGAGCGCTCAGGGTATATAGCACTGAGGTGCTAACTCTATTGAGATATGAAGGGGGCGCACTTGGCCGACATTCTGCTTCGACTGCAGGACGGCCGTCTCTAGCTTGTCTTAGACAGCTTGTCTCCGGATTCCACTAATCCATGGTCGTCGAAGCGGCGCACCATGCCTGTACACGTGCCCCCGAATACATCCGTCCAATCAGTCTTGAGGTTTGGCGATGCCGTAATCTCCTGCGGCGTGTAGTAGCCAACTTGCGCCGTTTCAGCTCCCACCGGAACGCTGGCCGCGCGCGTAAAGGCCTCGGCAAGCCGCTCGCGGAAGCTTCGGATCTTGCCCTCGTTACCTGCGATCGGAATGCGCGCATAAACAGACAGCACGCGCTGGCCCAGCAGTACCTGGTGGCTCACGGAGCGCCCGTCCACGATCCAGACATCACCCGGATCAAAGAAAATCATGTGGCGCGGTGACTTGCGCTCGGTCGCGCGCTGGTTCCATCCGCCGAAGGCACGGCCTGTCAAGCGTTCGAGCTTTACTTCGCTCTTCAAGTCTTCCGGGATGCCGTCGATGATCCGGCGACCACCCTGCGCGATGAGGTCGCTGACGGGGTAGCTGACAGCCCAGATGCGAGGTGTGGCATCGAGGTTGATGTAGAGACGGAAAGCTTCGTGATCGTCGCAGTTGCTGTCGAGGTCGTAGTGGAGATTCTCCATCCGTGTTTCGGAGAAGCGGCAGACGATCTGCCGCTCACTCACGACCAGCCCACCGAGCAGCCGGTCGAGCATGGTGTTGGAAATCTCGGCAAGGATGCGCAGCTGGTTGATAAACTTGTTGTAACGCGCCGCGTTACTGGCAAACCCAGCCTCGTAAACCTGCTTCACGATAGGGTGGTTCTTGTCGCCCGCATCTATCTTGGCGAGCAACGCTGTGATGACGAGCTTTTTCATCTCCCACGTTTGTGGAAGTGTAACGGTTTGGAGAAACTCAAAGTCAATTTTTTCGGCGGGGCAGTGATGAAGAACCACAAGTCGTTCGCCGGAATAATCGTCCATAACGGAACGGACGTTCATCGTCCGCCAGTCGTGTTCCCTGATGTGGTCATGGAGGCGCGAATCCAGAAAAACGTCCACCATCTAACCAACCTCGCATTCAGTCCGGTCAGGCGAGATCATCCCAAATCCCCCCAAGGTCAATACCGAGCTTGGGGGTATGAACCGCCCCGGCAACTACTGAGGCTGTTCAGTGCGCCTTTTCCAGGTGCTTGGTGGTGGTGCTAGGCAGAGATTGCCGGCGCATACTAGCAGGGTATGTTTTGAACTGGTTTGGGCGGTCTAGTTGCAGGGGGCGTTCTATGATGTCGTTCCCACGGGGTGCAGCCATGTCGGTTGGTCTCGCGGTTCTGGCTGCATACGGCGAAGATGTGGCGACCAGAGCGCCTGCAGGTCCCGCGCGCGTCGAAAGGCCTGTCAAAGAGGTCAAGGCGAAGTTAGCGGTGACGATTGTCGATCCTACGCTATTGAACATGTTTATCATCGCCCCAAGCGGCGGCGATACCGGCAAGGTGTTGGCTGACGGCTCTGCCTACGAAACTCGCTCGAAAGACGTTGAGCTCGCTGCCGTCGGCGATGGCGTACTGGTTCGTGTTCCTGCGGAGGCGGTCGCTCAGATCGGCGGTCGCAAAGTCAAGGTCAAAGTGATGGCTCGCTCGTCGCCGACGAACGTATCGCCCATGGCCAAAGTCATGTATTTCCGTCCCGGCTCTGAGCAAGGCAGCAGCCGGCAGGATGTGACGCTCACGTCCAAGTTCACACCGTTCACACTCTAATATGATGTGCCAGCTGCAGCTTCTAGTGCTGGCGTCGAAAATATTGGCCTCTGGGCCGACGCGGAAGGCAAAGGTCGTGGAATCGAAGTTTCAGGCGTCACTGTCGAGACTGCGGACTAGCGAGTCGGTGCCGCGAAAGGGTGCCCACCGCGCCGCTGGCGCTCGCCTACGGTTTCGGCAAAGACCAAATTTCCTAACCAATTTCTCGTCGGGGGTGTGCGTAGCGTCATGAGGGCCCTCATCACCGGCGGCGTCGGCTTTATCGGATCAGCCCTCACCCTGCACCTACACGGGTCTGGTGCCGACGTGGTGGTCATCGACAAGCTGACCTACGCCGCCAATCCCGCCTCCCTTGCGCATCTAGCAAACAGTCCGCGCTTCAAACTCGTGCGCGAAGACATCTGCAACGCGGCGGCGATGGTCGAACTGTTCAGCTGCGTGAAACCGGACAAGGTCTATCACCTAGCGGCCGAGAGCCATGTCGACCGGTCCATCACCGGCCCGCAGGCTTTCCTGCAGACCAACATCATGGGCACGTACAGCCTGCTCGAGGCCGCGCGGGCCTACTGGGGCAAGCTGTCCGGTGCCGACAAGGACGCGTTCCGCTTCCTCCACGTGTCGACCGATGAAGTCTATGGTTCGCTGGGCCCGACAGGCCTTTTCACGGAAGACACGCCGTACGATCCGTCCTCGCCCTATTCCTCGTCGAAAGCGGCGTCCGATCACCTGGCAAAGGCTTGGCAACGTACCTATGGCCTGCCGGTGCTGGTCTCCAACTGTTCGAATAACTACGGCCCGCGCCACTTCCCCGAGAAGCTAATCCCTTTGGTGATCCTCAACGCGCTTGAGATGAAGCCGCTGCCGGTTTATGGCGACGGCTCCAACATCCGCGACTGGCTCTATGTCGAGGACCATGCGCGCGCGTTGCAGTTGATCTGCGAGACCGGACGCATAGGCGAGACCTACAATGTCGGCGGCCGGAACGAGCGCACCAACTTGCAGGTTGTTCAGAAGATCTGCGACCTGCTAGACGAGCTTGCTCCTGCCGCAAAGCCGCGTCGCGAGCTGATCACGTTCGTGACCGACCGTCCTGGCCACGATCATCGTTACGCGATCGACGCGACAAAGCTTGAAAACGAGCTTGGCTGGAAGGCGAAAGAGAATTTCGAAACCGGCCTGCGCAAGACGGTTGAGTGGTATCTCGCCAATCGCGGCTGGTGGGAACCGCTGCGCCAGAAGGTCTACACTGGACAACGCCTTGGCGTGCTGGAGACGTCCACGGCGCAGAAGGCCGTCTGATGCGAATTCTCGTCGCCGGGTCGGCGGGGCAAGTTGCGCGAGCGCTGGCGGAATCCTCGCATCCTGGTTTCACGCTGAAAACCTTTGGCCGTCCGGAGCTCGATCTGGAAAAGCCTGAAACCGTTAAAGCGGCATTTAATGCATTCCAACCCGACATCGTGATCAACGCAGCGGCCTACACTGCTGTCGACAAGGCGGAGTCCGAGCCCGAAGCCGCGATGCGCCTCAACGCAGATGCGCCGGCCTTGCTGGCGAAACTCTCTGCAGCAAGCGGCGCGCCGATCCTTCACCTATCGACCGACTACGTCTTCGCCGGGGACAAGACCTCGCCGTTTGTCGAGACAGATCCCGTCGACCCTGCGGGCGCGTATGGCCGCTCCAAGTTGGAAGGCGAGCGTCGCGTGGCGGCCACAAATCCGAAGCACCTAGTCCTCCGGACTTCCTGGGTGCACGCGCCCTACGGCTCCAACTTCGTCCGTACCATGCTCCGCCTGGCCGAGACGCGCCCGGAACTTGGAGTGGTTGCTGACCAGCAGGGCGCGCCGACCTATGCGCCGGATATCGCCGACGGCCTCCTGCAGATCGTCGCGCGCATCGCCTCGGGAAGTTCCGCGCCGTGGGGAGTCTATCACATGGCGTCCGGCGGCTCGTGCGTGTGGGCCGATTTCGCTGAATACGTGTTTGCCCGCTCGGCCGCGGAGGGGGGGGCCTCCGCCAAGGTCAACCGCATCACGACTGACGAATACCCGACGCCGGCCAGGCGGCCGGCAAATTCGCGGCTTGACTGCGGTAAGCTCCGCTCTGATTACGGCGTCGCGCTGCCCGACTGGCGGTCAGGCGTCGATCGCTGCGTGGCGAGATTGCTGGAGCAACGGAGGGTCACATGAGGGGTATCGTTCTAGCTGGGGGGGCGGGTACGCGGCTCTACCCTATTACACTCGCGATTTCGAAGCAGCTGCTTCCGATTTACGACAAGCCGCTCATCTACTATCCGATCAGCACTTTAATGCTGGCCGGTATTCGCGAGATTCTGATCATTTCGACGCCGCAGGCGCTGCCGCTCTACAAGGCGCTGCTGGGCGATGGAAAAATATGGGGCATGGCGTTTGACTACGCTGTGCAGCCCGAGCCCGCCGGTCTCGCGCAGGCGTTCATCATCGGCAAAGACTTTGTCGGCGGTCAGCCTGCCGCGCTCGCGCTCGGCGACAATATATTCTACGGTGCCGGCATGACAGGACAACTCGAGGAAGCGGGCTCCGTCGACAAGGGTGCCATGGTGTTCGCTTACCGCGTCCACGATCCGGAACGGTTCGGCATCGTCGAGATGAATGTGCAGGGCAAGGCCGTTTCGATCGAAGAGAAGCCGGCGAAGCCCAAGAGCGATTGGGCCGTGACTGGTCTCTATTTTTACGACAAGGACGTGACGGAGATCGCAAAGGCGGTAAAGCCGTCGCCGCGTGGTGAGCTTGAGATCACCTCGGTTAACGAGGAATATCTCAAGCGCGGCCAGCTTCGCGTGCAGCGTCTCGCGCGCGGAACCGCGTGGCTCGACGCCGGCACGTTCGACAGCCTGTTGCAGGCCTCGCAGTTCGTGCAGACGCTAGAAGCGCGCCAAAGCTTCAAGATCGCCTGTCCGGAAGAGGTCGCTTGGCGCAAGGGCTTCATCAACGACGAACAGCTCCTGAAGCTGGGTGCGAATTTCAAGAACGAGTACGGCACATATCTGTCCGGCCTGCTGGCGCATCGCTGATGCTTGTCGAAACCACTTCCATTCCGGGCGTTCTGATCGTCACGCCGAAGAAGTTCGGCGACGAGCGCGGCTTCTTCTCCGAGACGTTCCGCGCGAGCGCTCTCTCTGCACATGGTGTCACGCATCCGTGGGCGCAGGATAATCATTCAATGTCAGGCAAGCGCGGCGTAGTGCGCGGGTTGCATTTCCAGGCGCCGCCGCGAGCGCAGGCCAAGCTACTGCGAGCGGTACATGGATCGATCCTTGATGTGGCGGTCGATATCCGCACAGGCTCACCGACCTATGGCCGACACGTTGCGGTGGAACTCAACGCCGACAACTGGAAGCAGCTCTACATTCCGGTTGGCATGGCGCATGGCTTCTGCACGCTGACCGACAAAGCGGAAGTGCTCTACAAGACCAGCGACGAATACGCGCCGGAAACTGAAGGCGGCCTTCTGTGGAATGACCCGGCGCTCGGTATCGCCTGGCCGGTCACCGCCCCTGACGCTATCGTCAATGCTCGCGATGCAAGCTGGACGATACTTGACAAACTGCAGTCGCCGTTTGCGTGGGCGGGTTGAGGGCGGTTTCAGACCTTGATGCCCATTACCATGAAGGTATCTGGCCGTTCTGGGATGCGACGGATCAGAGTCGGGTCTTCGATACGCAGGCCGATGGCGTCCATAGTCTGCATTAAGTCCATCATAGAGCCGTGCTCGGGCGGTGAGGCCAGCTCCTTTTTGTTGAGCCGGTTCCAGAGAAAGCTAGTGTTCGCAATGACATCGAGCGTCATCACTATGCGTCCCTCTCGTTTTAGCCAACTTGCGCATTTTTTCAGCACGCGCACGCGCTCGGCGCGCTCAATGTGTGCAAACACGCCGATCGACGAAATGGCATCATATGGCTTCGATGGTTCAAAATTATCGATGCCCGTGTGAAAAGACTTCATCTTTGTGTTGATGATGCTGAAGTCAAAAAATCCCCACTCGTTCCAGTCATCGGCAATCGGATAGGCGCGCACTATCGGCGAATTGTCGACGCAATCCACTTCGATGCCGCGCATCGCAAGCCAGATGGGAAGGGGACCGAGACCCGATCCGATGTCGAGCACTCTGGTGCCCGCGGCTAGCCCGCTGAGACGAGAAGCGATCCACGGGTTGGTGAGGAAATGGCTTGTGTAACGCGAAAAAAATCCGAAGTGCTTCCGCGCTAGTTCAACCAGCTCACGCAGCAGGACAGGCTCACTGCATTGAGCAATTTCGTGCTCAAGGCGTGACTCCGAGATGTCTCGAGGATGTCCAGTGTAGGGCATGGCCTACGTTTCGCAGCATTCAGCGGCTAGGTCCATTGGCGTCATGTGGCCGCTAGGCAGTTGCAGTTCGAACGGCTGCGATAACGTGCGCGACCATATCGTCTGTCATCTGTGGAAACATGGGGAGGCTCGCAATTTCGGCAGCAGCCCAGCAACAAGATCTGTATTTCGAAGCTGAGCGGGGCCGCAGGCAAAACGTTCGGCGTAGGCGGGCTACCGATTGGTCTGAGCCCCGCGTGGTCCCTCATTTGAACGGAGAGTCCGTCACCTGGTTGATCCGCTCCCTGAAAAGTCCCTCGTTCTGAACTGGAAAATTCCGCGCTAATTTCCCCGGCTGGGAGGAGCGGAAGGCAATGACGTCATCGAAGTTTTCGGACGCCCAGAAGGCGTTCATCATCCGGCAGGGTGATGACGGAACACCGGTCGAGGAGGTCTGCCGCAAGGCAGGTATCAGCCAGGCGACCTACTATGCGTGGAAGAAAAAGTACGCCGGCATGATGCCCTCGGAGATGAAGCGCATGCGCGAACTCGAGGAAGAGAACAGCCGGCTGAAGCGGATCGTGGCAGACCTGTCGCTCGACCGCGCCATGTTGCAGGATGTCATCAAACGAAAGCTCTGAGGCCTGCGCGCAAGCGCAAGCTGGCTGAAGAGATGATGAGCGAGTGGTCGATCTCGCAGCGGCGCGTCTGTCGCGTGCTGCAGCTTGATCCGAAGAGCTACCGCTACAAGTCTCGCCGTCCCGCGCAGGCCGTTCTCGAAGCGAAGATCAAGGAGATC
>CANJWR010000073.1 GCA_947478455.1 Beijerinckiaceae bacterium
ACCATCGAGTTCAGCACCTGCGGATATTGCGACGAGGTGTTGAAGCCGGTCGCCCCGATGGCGATTTCCTGACGCTTCGCATCCTCGATGGTCTTCACCGGCGATGTGTGCCAGGTGACGACCACATTATTGTCGACGATCGGATTTCCGATCCAGTTGAACTTCGAGGAATCGAACGTGATGCCGGACTCCCCCGTCGCCTGTTCGAGCGGAATCGACTGGTCAGCGGTGGCGAGCGCCGTGCCGTCCTTCGGGGCGACCGAATAAACGTAATTGGCCGCGATACGGCTACCGGCGCCGGTCATGTTTTTCGGCACGACCTTCGGCTTGCCCGGCAGATGCTCGCCCAGATAGCGCCCCACGAGCCGCGCATAGAGATCGTAGCCGCCGCCCACTGTAAAGCCGATGTAGAGGTCAATGGATTTGCCCTTGTAGAAATCCTCGACCGATTGCTGGGCGAGGGCGGGCGATGCCGTTAGGCCCGCCAGCAGCGCCAGAGCGACCTGAACCGGGGCTTTCGAAACAATTTGGTTGCGAGCGGCATGTCCGGTCACGGCGATCTCCCTGTGGAATTTCATCTACTCAGGCCGCACATGGCGCACCCGGAGCGCCGGGTCAACTCGGCGCTGGAGCGCATTCCGCTCTGAACGGAATTTCCCCAAATACCGCGCCCCTTGACCCGTTTGGGTGGATCGATACAAACGCCCAACGGTTATGGCCCGCATATGGCGCAGCGGGGCTCCGGCCCCTGGGGTAGTTTGATGTCACAGAATGCGATGAACTGGCTTTCGTCCATCGACGAGGTGGTCGAGGACGCCCGCGCCGGACGCATGTTCATTCTGGTCGACGACGAAGGCCGCGAAAACGAGGGCGACATCGTAATCCCGGCCCAGATGGCGACCCCTGATGTCATCAACTTCATGGCCCGCCATGCGCGCGGCCTGATCTGCCTCTCCATGACGCGCCAGCGCGTCGACGAACTCGGCATTCCGCTCATGTCGCAGCGCAACCAGACGCTGCACCAGACGGCTTTCACGGTGTCGATCGAGGCGCGCGAGGGCGTCACAACCGGCATTTCGGCCGCCGATCGCGCCCGCACCATTGCGGTCGCAACCGATCCGGCCAAAGGCCGCCACGACATCGTCACACCGGGGCATGTGTTCCCGCTCGTTGCCCAGGACGGCGGCGTGCTGGTCCGCGCCGGCCATACGGAAGCCGCCGTCGACGTGGCGCGTCTGGCGGGGCTCAACCCGTCGGGCGTGATCTGCGAAATCATGAACGACGACGGCACCATGGCCCGCATGCCGGATCTGGTGAAATTCGCCCAGACGCACGGACTGAAAATCGCCACCATCGCGGACCTGATCGCCTACCGCCGCCGCACCGAAAAGCTGGTCGAGGTTGTGGCGGAATCCACCATGAACAGCCGTTTCGGCGGACATTTCCGGGTGAAGATTTACGCCAACAAGATCAATTACGCCGAACAGGTCGCGCTCATTCGCGGCGACGTGTCGGGAGACGAGCCCGTTCTGGTGCGTATGCACCAGCACAACATGCTCGCCGACAGCCTTGGCGACATCACCGAGGCACAATTCTATGGCGGCGAGGCGCGCTCCCGCGGCGGCGAACTCGAAGCCGCCATGAAGATGATCGCCGAGCGGGATCGCGGCGTCATCGTGATCATTCGCGAGCCCACCCGCACCAGCCTCAGCCGCACCATGAAGGAGCGCGAAGGTCATGCGATGACCAAGCCAATTCACGAGCTACGGCAATATGGCGTGGGCGCACAGATACTTCAGGATCTCGGCATCCGGAATATGACCCTCTTGTCAAATTCAAAGCGCAATATCGTCGGACTGGACGGCTACGGCATTTCGGTCGCCGGGCAGTTGCCGATTCCCGAGCGATACCGCGATCCGGCTTGACTCCCACGCCCGAAAGGCTGTGTAGAGAACCCGCGACAAACAAGACCGTTCCGGCAAGAATGATCCGGAACGGACGAATGACGTACAATGAGGAAACCCGGAGAAAACGGCCCGATGTCGACCATCGCGAAGCAGATCAGCACCATCAGGCTCGCCGGAGTCGATATCGAGGTTGAACGTCGCGGATCGGGCAGTCCGATTCTCGTTTTGTACAGCGAGGAAGCGCTCGAACTTGAATCGCCCGTACTCGACCGTCTCGCCGCAACGCATGAACTCATCATCCCGTCGCCGCCCGGATTCGGCCATTCGGAACGTCCCGACTGGATCACCTGCCCGGACGATATTTCCTACATCTATCTCGACCTCGTCGATCATCTGGGCCTGAAGAACGTAACCACGATCGGCTTCGGCCTGGGCGGTTGGCTGGCGCTCGAAATGGCCACCAAGGTCAACTTCGCCGGCAAGCTCGTTCTGGTCGATCCCTACGGCGTGAAGATCGGCGGCCCCACGGACCGCGACATTCAGGACATCTGGACATCACACCCTTCCGTCGTCGAGAAGTTGAAGTGGCGCGATACCGCGAAAGCGAAGCGCGATTTCGCCAACATGACCGACGACCAGCTTTCCATCGTGGCGCGCAATGTCGAGACCTTCGCGCGCCTCTGCTGGGAGCCCTACATGCACAATTCGAAACTGAAACGGCGCCTGCATCGTGTTAACGCGCCGACGCTGTTCATCTGGGGAGCCAATGACGGCATCATCACGCCCGCCTACGGCAAGGCCTATGCGGGCCTGATCAAGGGCGCGAAGCTTGAAGTCATCGATGAAGCGGGCCATTTCCCACATCTCGAACAGCCCGAAGCCTTCCTGAAAATCGTCGCTCCGTTCATCGGCTGATCTTCAACCACGCACACGGCAGGGAACAATCCAATGTATGCATGGCACTTCACCGAAATGCCCTACCCGCATCTTCCGCCGTTCGACCAGATGTCGACGATGCGCGTTTCGCTTCCCAACTCGCATTACGATCCGAAGATCGGCGCGGACCTCTACAATCGCTATCTGGACGAATACATCATCGCGTCCGAGCTCGGCCTCAACATGCTCGTCAACGAGCATCATCAGACCGCCACATGTCTCGATGTCGCCGTGCCGCTGACCGCCGCGATTCTGGCGCGCCAGACGTCGCAGGGCCGCATCTGCATTCTCGGCAATCCGGTCGCCAATCGGAACGACCCGCTCCGCATCGCCGAAGAAATGGCGATGATCGACAACATCTCACGCGGCCGTCTCGATGTCGGCTACGTGCGCGGCGTGCCATATGAAATCTTCGCCGCCAACACCAATCCGACCCAGACGGTCGAGAAGCTGTGGGAAGGCATCGACCTCACGGTTCTGGCCTGGACCAGCAAGGAGCCCTTCAACTTCGAAGGCAGCTTCACGCACCGCCGCATGATCAATCTGTGGCCGCGCCCCTACCAGACGCCCCATCCGGCGATCTGGATCACAGGTTCGAGCGATCTGGAATCCATCAAGAAGGCGGCAGGACGCGGCTATGTGTTTGCCACCTTCCTGCAGCCCTACGACAAGGTGCGGACGATGTTCGACGCCTATCGCAGCAACTTCCACGACCGCGGCCTGCCGGGCGGCGGCGGCACTGCCTATATGCCGCTCGTCTATACGGCCGACACCGAAGAAGAGGCCGAGAAGGGCGCACAGGAACTCACCTGGTATCTGGCCGCCAAGGCCGAGCCCCAATATCGCAATCCTCCCGGCTACGTTCCGGTGGCCTTCAATGTCGAGGCGCTGCGCGGAACCTATTCGGGCCGCACCGACGCCATGCGCGCCAAGAGCATCGACTTCCTGAAAGAGCAGGGCGTGATGATCTACGGCACACCGGATTCGGTCGCCAAACAGGTGAAGCGTTTCTACGATCTCGTCGGCGGCTTCGATCATCTTCTGATGATGCAGCAGGCCGGCTTTCTGGATCACGCCCGCACGGTCAAGAGCATGACCCTGTTTTCGAAAGAAGTGTATCCGCAGATCAAGGATCTCGCCCGCACGCAGCCGCTCAACGCGCGCGCCGCAGCCGAATAAGGCCAGACAGGATGAAACAGGGGCACTTCGTATCGGTCGACGGAATCCGCACGCATTATTTCGAGGCGGGTTCCGAACATCGCGGCAAGAGACCGACGATCCTGCTCCTCCATTCGGCCGAATTCGGCGGCTGCGCCGAATTCACCTGGGAATATAACCTGCCGGTTCTGGGCCGCGAATTTCACGTTCTGGCCCCGGACCATCTGGGCTTCGGCCAGACCGACAAGATCTTCGATTTCGGCGGCCAGTTCGACAAGCGCATCGCCCACATCCGCCGCTTCATTGAGGTGATGTGCGTTGGTCCTGTCCACGTCATGGGCAGTTCCATGTCGGGCGGCCTGAGCCTCACGGTTGCGGCGCGCCAGCAGCCCGACTGGCCCTTCGCGAGCCTCACGGTCTGTTCGGGCGGCGGCGAATCTCCCGACAACGAGTCCCGCAAGGTGCTTAATTCTTTCGACGGCACCCGCGAACACATGCGCCGCATCGTTGACGTCATGTTCGTCGACAAGAAATGGGCGGCGGACGACGACTATATCGAGCGCCGCTGGGAAATGGCCACGCTTCCGGGCGCGTGGGAGGCGACAGCCGCGGCCCGTTTCAAGGCCCCGTTCAGCGCGTCCGCCGGAGCAAAGAGCGAACGCGAAAACATCGACTATGCGGCCATCCGGGTTCCGACGCTGGTTTTCGCCGGCCGGCACGACCCGCTGCGCAACCCCGGCTATACGGACGCCTTCGTGCCGAAAATCCCGAACGCCCGCCTGCACATGTTCGAAAATGCCGCCCATATGGGCAATATCGAATGCGCGGACGAGTTCAACACGACCGTTCTGCGCTTTCTGAAGGGCGCAAACTGAACCGGCCTTTCGAGACAGTTGCTCCACGCCGTCCCGTTGCGTATTGAAGCGTCGAATTCGGGCGCACCTGCCGCGCCCGTTGCAGGAGAGCCGAGTTTGTCCACCTCTGCGACCGACACGATGATCGAAGTCCGCCTGACTGCCATCCGCTTCGCAGCGCGTGACACGAACCTCTACGAATTCCGCCGCACCGACGGCCAGACGCTGCCCTCGACAGAGCCCGGCGCGCATATCGACATTCACCTGCCCAACAAGATCAACCGGCAATATTCGCTGGTCGGCTCAGGGCAGGACCCGCGCTCCTACGTGGTAGGCATCAAGCGCGATCCGGCAAGCCGCGGTGGCTCTTCCTACATTCACGAACAGTTGCGGGTCGGGACGGTTCTGAAGATCAGCCCGCCGCGCAACAATTTCCCGCTGAACGAACGCGCCCCCATGTCGATCCTGTTCGCAGGCGGCATCGGCATCACGCCGATCTACTGCATGACCCAGCGTCTGGGCTCGATCGGCAAGCCCTGGCAGCTTTACTATTCGTCGCGTTCGCGCACGGACGCCGCTTTCCTCGAGGAGCTTTCGTATTTCGAGACCGATACCGTCACGTTCAATTTCGATGAGGAGAACGGCGGCAAGTATCTCGATATTG
Source organism: Beijerinckiaceae bacterium (assembly GCA_947478455.1). Taxonomy (GTDB): domain Bacteria; phylum Pseudomonadota; class Alphaproteobacteria; order Rhizobiales; family Beijerinckiaceae; genus Terripilifer. The sequence goes on from CANJWR010000073.1 coordinate 5,520, forward strand.
CGAAGATCCTGTCAGAAGCCCCGCGCGACGCACACATTTACTGCTGCGGACCACTGCCGATGCTCCGCGCCTTCGAGGCCGCCGCACAGGCGGCGAATTTCCCGGCTCATCAGGTTCACGTTGAATATTTCACCGCGACCGCCGAAGCCGCGACCGAGGGCGGCTATGTGATCGAGCTGGCGCGCTCCAAGCGCGAATTCCTTGTGCCGCCCGGCAAGCGCATTCTGGAAGTGCTGCGCGACGGCGGTTTCGACGTGACCTATTCGTGCGAGGAAGGCGTCTGCGGCGCCTGCGAGACGACAGTGATTTCCGGCACCCCCGATCATCGCGACTCCATTCTCACAGAGTCTGAGCGCGTCGCCAGCAAGACCATGATGATCTGCTGTTCGGGCTGCAAAAGCGCACGTCTGGTGCTCGATCTCTAGGGCTGCGCTTCGATGCGGGCAATCGCCGTGGGGCCTATCCCACCGCTTGACCATTTGGGCTTTTTTTATTCGCCCTGTTTATTTGCCGGTCCTTTCATCGTAGGCTTGCGGTCGGATCTGGAACCGGCGGCGACATCGCGCCGGACCAACGGAAGGGGAACGCCATGGGATTTTGGCAACGTAGCCTGACAGCAACTTGTGCAGGCGCTTTGGGCATGATGGCCGTGGCCGGTCAGTCGCTGGCGCAGACGGCATGGCCGGAAAAGCCGGTGCGGATCACCATCGGTTTTGCGGCTGGTTCGGGCGCGGACATTCTGACGCGCTATTACGCCCGCAAGCTTGAGGACCTCACCAAGCAATCGTGGATCGTCGACAACAAGGCAGGCGCATCAGGCAATATCGCCACCCGTACTGTCACGACGGCTGCGCCGGACGGCTACAATCTGCTGTTCCTCGCCAATTCCGGCATCGTGGGCTCCAAGTTCCTGTTCAAGGATCTGCCCTTCGACACCATGAAGGAACTGCGCCCGGTCGCGTCCTTCGCGGCGATCATTTTCGTGCTCGTGGTCGATCCTAAATCCGAACTCAAGAATGTCACCGAACTCGCCGTCAAGATGAAGGCCAAGAAGGACAACCTTTTCGGCTACACCAATCCGACCGGCCTTTTGGCGTCGGAATCGATCAAGATGATCACAGGCCTGCCGGCAAAGTCCGTTCCCTACAAGACTACCGCCGACGCCATGCGCGACATCCAGCAGGGCGGCATCGACTTCATGGTGATGGACGGAACCTTCGCAACCCAGCAGATCAAGCAGAACCAGCTCAAGGCTCTGGCGGTGACCACCGGCGAGCGCATGGCGGCCCTGCCGGATATTCCGCCGCTGAAGGACTCCGGCGTTCCGGGTTTCGACTTCAGCCCGTGGTGGTCCGTCTATGCGCCGACCGGCACGCCGCAGCCGATCATGGACAAGCTTGAAGGCCTGATCAAACAGATCAACGCCATGCCCGAAACCAAGCCGTTTCTCGAAAGCGTCGGTTCCGTGCCGCTTTTCCTGACCGGCAAGGAAGCCTACGAAAAGCTCCAGAAGGAAGAAAAGGATGTCTGGCCGCCGCTCGTGAAGGCAGCCGCCATCGAACCGCAATAATTCAGCCTTTGAAGACCGTACACCTGGTCAGGCATGACCGAACTGGAAGGGAAAAGCATATGACGCTCCCGGCAAAAATCATGAAGACGCTTGCACTCGGAACGGTCGGCCTTTGCGCGCTGGCCGGATCGGCCTTCGCACAGGCCGCCTATCCGTCGAAGCCCATCAAGGTCGTGATCGGCTTCCCGGCCGGCAGCGGCGCAGACATTCTCGGCCGCTATTTTGTCCGCAAGCTCGAAGAGCAGGCGAAGCAGCCGGTGATCGTCGACAACCGCCCCGGCGCGACTTCGAACATCGCCATCCGCTACGTGAAGGGTGCGGCGCCTGATGGTTACACGATCCTCTTCATCGCCAATTCGAACATGGCCGGCAGCCGCTACCTGTTCAAGAATCCTGGCTTCGACAGCCTTACAGACTTCACGCCCATCGCGTCCTTTGCGCAGATCACCTTCATCATGGTCGTGTCGCCCAAGTCGCCGCTGAACACCCTGCAGAATGTCGTCGATCACCTGAAAAAGAAGAAGGACAATCTTTACGGCTACACGAACCAGACCGCGCAGCTCTCGACCGAACTCTTCAAGCAGATGACCGGATCGCCCGCAGCGCCCGTCGCCTACAAGACAGCGCCGGACTCGATGCGCGACATCACCGATCTGCAGCTTGATTTCATGATCATGGACGGCACCTTCGCGGCCGGTCAGGTGCGCAGCGGAGCCCTGAAGCCGATCGCCGTCACCACCAAGGTGCGCAGCCCGACCTTCCCGGACACCCCGACCATGCAGGAAGGTGGGATTCCCGGCTTCGAATTCGCCCCATGGTGGGCGGCCTATCTGCCGGTCGGCGCGCCGGAGCCGGTGCGGGCCAAGTTGGAAAGCTACTTCCAGGCTATCAACACGATGCCGGAGACGGCGGACTTTCTGAAGAGCGTCGGGGCTATCCCGCAGAACGACAACGGCAAGGAAGCCGATGCGCGCCTGCGTGGCGAAATTCCAAAGTGGGAGCCGATCGTCAAGGCGGCCGGCATCCAGCCGCAGGACGAGTGAGCTAGCGCGGGCTCGCCCACTCTGCGCCAAACGACAATACCGGCCTTGTGCTTCTGGCGATCATTGTTTGCCCAAAGCACAAGGTCTTTTTTTGACGGCCAGTCTGCCACAAGGCCCGACCGCAAGCCTCAAGTCCCCCGCGGCTTCGCTCTTGTCGTCGGCGCAGCCTTGGCGGGCTCGTCCGGCCAGACATGGCGCGGATAGCGGCCCTTCATCTCGGACTTCACCGCCGCCCATGAGCCTTTCCAGAACCCCGGCAGATCGCGGGTGATCTGGATCGGCCGATGAGCCGGCGACAGCAGATGCAGCGTCAGCGGCACGCGCCCGCCGGCCAGCGAAGGATGCTCCGACAGGCCGAACAATTCCTGCACACGGATCGCCAGAACCGGCCCACCCTCGGCCTCGTAGTCGATGGCGATACTCGACCCTGTGGGCGCGGTGAAATGTGTTGGAGCCTCTTGCTCAAGCCGCCGCGCCCGGTCCCACGGCACGAGCGCCGACAGAGCCGCATCGAGATCGTCCGGAGAAATATCCGACACGGAGGTTCGCCCTTCGATGAAAGGCGCAAGCCAGCTTTCCACGGAGGACGCCAGCCCCGTATCCGACAGGTCTGGCCATTCGTCGCCCTCAGCGCGGCGCAGAAACATTGCGCGGTCGCGGAACTGCGCCTGCGCCTTCGTCCATTTCAGGCGTTCGACCCCGATGGACGCAACGCCGCGCGCCAGCGCCTCCGCCGCAGCCGCATTTGCCGGAACCGGCAAGGTCTGTTCGCCCATCACGATGGCCCCTAGCCTCCGCGAACGGCGCGCTCGGAGCGATCCCGATGGCCTGTCGAATGAAATCTCCTCGCGCGTCTCGATGGAAGCGCCCGCCGCAGCCTCCACATCCGCCAGCGTCATCGGAGCCGCCGCCAGGATGCGCGCCGCCGCCGCCCGTCCAGCGATTTCCGCAATCGCCAGCCAGGGTTCCTTGGCCAGCCTGTCATGCGGCTCCACATTGGCCGCGCGACCGTTCGCCATCAGGAATTCGCCCGGCTTGCCGCGCGCTTTCGCAATCCGGTCCGGATAGGCCAAAGCCAGCAGCCGACCGCAATCCGCAATATCCCCTCGGGTCTCGGGTGGACCGCCCGTATGGCGGCGCGCCTGATCGGCCCAGCCTTTCGCCAGACGCCGCGCATCCTCGCCCCGCCGCGAGCGGTCGCGCCGCAGACGCTCGACGCGCTCGGCCACATCGGCCCCGTCGCCCCCCAGTCCGCGCTCGACCAGAACCGCCGCGATTTCCGCCGCAAATCCCGCCTCGCCCAGCCGCGCCGCGTCCACCACCATGCGGGCGAGGCGAGGCGGCAGGGCGAGCGAGCGGATCGCCCGTCCCTCGTCGGTCAGCCCGCCATCGACGTCGAGCGCCCCGATCTGCCGCAGCAGCGCCCGCGCCTCATTAACCGCAGGCGCGGCAGGCGGATCGAGCCACGCCAGTGAAGCCGGATCGCGCGCGCCCCAGGCGGCCAGATCGAGCATCAGGCCCGACAGATCGGCGGAGAGAATTTCCGGCTGCCCGTAGGGATCGAGCGCGCCGGTGGCGGCCTCCTCCCACAGGCGATAGCAGACGCCCGGCTCCGTGCGCCCGGCGCGGCCGCGCCGCTGGTCGGCGGCGGCGCGCGAGACCCGCACGGTCTCCAGCCGCGTCAAACCGAGATCGGGCTCGTAGCGCGGCACGCGCGCCAGCCCGCTGTCGATCACCACCCGCACGCCCTCGATGGTCAGCGACGTCTCCGCAATGGACGTCGCCAGCACAATCTTGCGGCGGCCTGCCGGAGACGGCGACACCGCCCGGTCCTGCGCGTCGCGATCCATCGCGCCGTATAGGGGCGCAATGTCGACCGCAGGATCGCGCACCTTCTCGACCAGTTGCGTCGCTGTGCGGGCGATTTCGCCCTGACCGGGCAGGAACACGAGAATTGAGCCGCGCTCGGCCGCCAGCGCATTCAACGCCACGCGCGTTACATCATCCTCGATCCGCGAGCGCGCGTCGCGGCTGACATGCCGCGTCTCGACCGGGAAGGCGCGGCCTTCGCTCTCGATCACCGGCGCATCGCCCAATAACTTCGCCACGCGCGCGCCATCGAGCGTCGCCGACATGACCAGCAGCCGCAAATCGTCCCGTAATCCCGCCTGAGCATCCAGCGCCAGCGCAAGGCCGAGATCGGCGTCGAGGGAGCGTTCGTGAAATTCGTCGAACAGCACCGCCGCCACACCATCCAGCGACGGATCGTCGAGGATCATGCGGGCGAAAACGCCCTCGGTCACCACCTCGATCTGCGTTTTCGCCGAGACGCGCGATTGCAACCGGACCCGCAGCCCGACTGTCTCGCCGACCTTCTCGCCAAGCGTGGAGGCCATCCGGTCTGCCGCCGCCCGCGCCGCAAGCCTGCGCGGCTCCAGCACGATCAGCTTGCGGCCCTTGACCCATGGCTGATCGGCCAGAAACAGCGGAACCCGCGTGGTCTTGCCCGCGCCGGGCGGAGCCACCAGCACGCAGGAAACGTGCGACTCGAGCGCGCGCCCGAGATCGTCGAGCACATCGTCAATCGGCAGGCGAAAATCGGCGCGAAACATGGCGCTTGATCGCAGGTCGCGCGGCGGCTCGCAACTGCCCGGCTGTGACGGCCCCCGCAATCAGTCGTCGGCTATTTCCGAGAAGGTTGAGCGAAACGGATTGGCCGGATAGACACCCAGAATCCGCACTTCCTTCGAGAAGAACGCCAGTTCCTCCAGCGCGCGCTTGAGGTTCGGGTCGTCCGGATGGCCATCTACATCGGCCAGAAACTGCGTCGCGGAAAATTCGCCGTTGACCATGTAGCTTTCCAGCTTGGTCATGTTCACGCCGTTGGTGGCGAAGCCGCCGAGCGCCTTGTAGAGCGCTGCGGGCACGTTGCGGACGCGGAATACGAACGTGGTGATCATCGGCCCGCTGCCGGGCTTTGCCCATTCGCGGGTCTTCGACAGGATCACGAAGCGCGTGGTGTTATGCGCCTCGTCCTCAACATCGCGCGCAAGCACGTCGAGATCGTAGATCTCTGCCGCCAGCGGCGGCGCAAGCGAGGCGCGAGTGGGATCCTGCCATTGCGAAACCTCGCGCGCCGAGCCCGCCGTGTCGCCGGTCACGACCGGCTTCAGGCCGAGCTTCCGGATGATCTTGCGGCACTGGCCGAGCGCATGAACGTGGCTGTAGACCGACTTGATAGCCCCGAGCGATGCGCCCCGGATCGCCATCAGGTGAAAATGGATCGGCAGGAAATATTCGCCGATGATGTGCAGGCCCGACGCCGGCAGGAAATGATGAATGTCCGCCACCCGGCCTGCGAGCGAATTCTCGATCGGGATCATGCCCAGCGAGGCCGTGCCGTCCGAAATCGCCGCAAAGGCGTCCTCGAATGACGCGCATGGCAGGGGCTCCCATTCGGGAAAAACGTCGCGGCAGGCGATATGCGAATTGGCGCCCGATTCGCCCTGATAGGCGATCACTTTGTTGGCGGGCTTGTCCTGCTTGGTCACTTGGCTGTCCTCAATAAGTCGCGGGCGCGGTCCAGATCGTGCTGTGTGTCCACCCCGAGCGGAACCGTGTCGACAATCGCCACATCTATCCTCATTCCGGCTTCGAGCGCGCGCAATTGTTCGAGCTTCTCGCGCTGTTCGAGCGGAGACGGAGGCAGGCCCACGAAGCGCGTCAGGGCGGCGCGCCGGTAGGCGTAGAGGCCGATATGATGGAACAGCGGGCCTTCCCCGTGCGGGGCCATGGCGCGCGTGAAATAAAGGGCTCGCATCAGGTCGGGAGCAATCTGCGTCCCCACGACCTTCACGACATTCGGGTCGGTGCGCTCTTCCTCGCGGCGGATGAGCGCCGTCAGAGTGCCGATCTGGACCTCCGGGTCGGACAATGCCCGCAGCGCGGCCCGCACCGGTTGCGGCTCAATGGTCGGCAGGTCGCCCTGTACATTCACCACCACATCGTGGCGGCCGTCCGGATCAAACCGGCTGATCGCCTCGAAAATCCGGTCCGAGCCCGACTGGTGTTGCAGACCTGTCAACACAGCCCTCCCACCCGCGGCCTCAACAGCAGCGACGATCTCGCGCGCATCCGCCGCCACCAGAACCGGACCGACATCGGCCTCGACCGCCCGCCGCCAGACGTGAACGATCATCGGCTCGCCATGAATGTCCGCCAGCGGCTTGTTCGGCAGCCGCGTCGAGGCCATTCGGGCCGGAACGAGGACGATCGGGTTCGACATTGAAAGGTTCCCGGATGGCAGACAACACTGCTGGGCCGGGCAATCGGGAGCAGAGCGGCAAAAGGTATCAAAGACTAGCCATTTATACGAGTTGCCAAGCGGTGCGCAAAGCGGTTAATCAACCCGGCGCGCGTGATCGTCCGGCTGCCCGGATTCGTGTGCGCCTGGGGACGGGTCATTCCCGCCGCCATTTTTTCCAGTCAGCTGCTTGGAAGCGGAGCCCACCGGACATGGATTCCTTCGAGTTCAACAAGATCGCAGGCGCAACGCTCGGAACGTGCCTGTTCGTCATGGCCCTCGGGGTTTTCTCCGACGCGATCTTTGCGCGTCCCCACGGCGGCAAGGCCGGCTATGATCTGCCGGGCGCAAGCGACCATGGAGCAGCAGGCGGGGCAGCAGCAGCCGCGACTGCCGAGCCCCTTCCGGTCCTTCTGGCCGCCGCCGACGCAAAGCGCGGCGAAGGTCTCGTGAAGCCCTGCGCGGCCTGCCACGCTTTCGAGAAGGGCGGCGCCGCCAAGGTCGGCCCGCCGCTCTACGGCGTCGTCGGCCACAAGGTTGCGGGCCAGACCTTCGCCTATTCGGACGCCCTGAAGGGCAAGGGCGGCGAATGGACGTTCGACCAGCTCAACGCCTTCATCACCGCGCCGCAGACCTTCGCCAAGGGCACCAAGATGGCCTTCGGCGGCGAAAAGGACGCCAAGAAGCGCGCCGACATTCTCGCCTACCTGCGCTCGCTGGCCGACACGCCGGCTCCTTTGCCGGCGCCCTGATCGGATTTCGCCTGTTGATTGAAGGATTTCGAAAGGCCGGGGCATCCCGGCCTTTTTGTTTGGCGGCCCCGGAATGCCCCCGCTGGCGGCCCGGCGAAATTCCGACATAATCAGGCGAATCATCCGGTTGACGGCCTGAAGGCTGGCGCAACCCGTTCGGAGTTCGGCATGAAGGTCACGCGACGCACAGCCCTGCTTTATGGACAGACCGTATTCGGTTCGCTGCTGCTGTCGCGGCTGCCGACCTTCGCGGCGGATGGCGATGTCGAGACACATGGCCTTTCCACTTTCGGCGAATTGTCCGAAGCGCCCGACTTCAAGCATTTCCGCTATGTGAACCCGCAAGCGCCCAAAGGCGGGCTGCTGGCGATCCAGATCTACAACACGTCCGGCAACCAGAATTTCGAGACCTTCGACACGTTCAACATCTATGTGTTCAAGGGCGACGGCGCTGCCGGCATGGACGCTACCTACGACACGCTGATGTCGGGCTCGGGCGACGAGCCGGGTTCTGCCTACGGGCTGGTGGCGAAAAGCGTTCGCATTTCGGCCGACAAGCTCACCTATCGTTTCATCCTGCGCCCCGAAGCGCGCTTCCACGACGGTTCGAAACTCACCGCGAAAGACGTCGCCTTCTCGCTCAACATCCTGAAGGAAAAGGGACACCCGGTTTACCGCACCATCCTGTCCGAAATGGCCGGCGCGGAAGCGGAAGCCGACGACGTGGCGCTGGTGCGTTTCACCCCCAACCGCAGTCGCGACCTCCATCTGGTGGTCGCCGGCATGCCGATCTTTTCAGCCGCCTACTGGGCCAATCGAGATTTCGAGGCGTCGACGCTCGAAGCCCCTCTGGGCTCGGGCCCATACAAACTTTCGCGTTTCGAACAGGGACGCTACGTCGAATACGAACGCGTGAAGGATTACTGGGGCAAGGATCTGCCGGTGAATGTCGGCACGAATAATTTCGACCGGCTGCGCTACGAATATTTTCGCGAACGTCAGGTGGCGTTCGAGGCATTCAAGTCGGGCCAGCTCAATTACGTCGAGGAATACACGGCCCGCCAATGGGCGACCGGTTACGACTTTCCCGCTGTGCGCGACGGTCGCGTGAAAAAGGAAGAACTCCCCAACGGCGCGCCGACGCCCACGCAGGGCTGGTACTTCAACACGCGACGTCCGCAGTTCAAGGATCCGCGCATTCGCGAAGCTATCGGGTACGCCTTCGATTTCGAATGGACCAACAAGAACATCATGTATTCCGCCTACAAGCGGACCACATCATTCTTCGAAAATTCGGACATGAAGGCTGTCGGCAAGCCCGGCGCAGACGAACTGGCGATCCTCGAACCGTTCCGCGGCAAGATGCCCGAAGAAGTGTTCGGCGAACCATGGATTCCGGCAGCTTCCGACGGTTCAGGCTCCGACCGCAACCTGCTGCGCCGCGCCGACGAATTGCTGCGCGCCGCCGGCTGCAAACGCGACGGCAACAAACTGAAGCTGCCGGACGGCTCGCCGCTGGAAATCGAGTTTCTCGATTCATCGGGTTCGCTGACGCCGCATACGGAACCGTTTCAGGCGAACCTGCGTCGGCTCGGGATCGAATCTCGCATCCGCCTCGTCGACTCGGCGCAATACAAGCGCCGTCTCGACGCCTTCGATTTCGATGTGGTGACCATGGCCATGGGCGGCTCGCAAACGCCCGGCGACAGTCTGCGCATCGTGTACGGATCGGAGGCCGCCAAAACGCCCGGCACCCGCAATCTGGCGGGTATTTCGGATCCGGTTGTGGATGCGCTGATCGACCGCATCGCCCGCGTCGACAACCGCAAGGAACTCAACGTGCTTTGCAAGGCGCTCGACCGCGTGCTGCGCGCCGGACGCTACTGGGTGCCCATGTGGTATCGCGGCGCGAGCCTTGTGGCGCACTGGGACGCCTTCTCGCGGCCCGCCGTCATGCCGAAATATTCCACTGGCGCGCCGTCGACCTGGTGGTGGGATTCCGACAAGGCGAAGCGCATCAATCTGCAGCCCTGACCAAAATTCGCCATCCAATTCTGTCCGCGCTTTTGCGCCAGCACCCCTTCGGAGCCAATGGCCGCCTATATCGCCCGCCGAATCCTGCTGATGATTCCCACGATTCTGGGAATCCTGTTCATTTCGTTCGTCATCGTGCAATTCGCGCCTGGCGGCCCGGTCGAACGCGTTCTGGCTCAATTGCAGGGGCTGGATTCCGGCGCCAATTCGCGCTTCAGCGGCGGCGGCAATGATCTCGGCGCCGCCTCGCAGACGCAGGCGATGGATTCGCGCTATCGGGGCGCGCAGGGCCTCGATCCGAAATTCATCGCCGAACTCGAAAAGCAGTTCGGCTTCGACAAGCCCGCGTGGGAACGTTTCGTGCTGATGATCGGCAATTACGCGCGCTTCGATTTCGGCAAGAGCTATTTCCGCGATGCGCCTGTGCTGCAACTCATCCGCGAGAAACTGCCGGTGTCGATTTCTCTCGGACTCTGGATGACGCTTCTGTCTTACATGATCTCCATTCCGCTCGGCATTCGCAAGGCCGTGCAGGATGGATCGCGCTTCGACACATGGACCTCGGCGGTTGTGATCGTCGGCTATGCGATCCCGAGTTTTCTGTTCGCCATTCTGCTGATCGTGCTTTTTGCCGGCGGCTCGTTCTGGCAGGTGTTTCCGCTCCGCGGCCTCACGTCGGAAGGTTTCGCCGACATGTCCTGGCCGCAGAAGATCGTCGACTACGCCTGGCACATTCTTTTGCCGGTGACGTCGATGGCGATCGGGGCTTTCGCCACATCGACCTTCCTGACAAAGAACTCGTTCCTCGACGAAATTCGCAAGCAATATGTCCAGACCGCCCGCATGAAAGGCCTCAACGAACGTCAGGTGCTTTACGGACACGTGTTTCGCAACGCCATGCTGATCGTCATCGCGGGTTTTCCGGGCGCATTCATCAGCGCATTTTTTACGGGCTCGCTTTTGATCGAAAGTATCTTCTCACTCGACGGACTGGGTCTGCTGTCCTTCGAGTCGATTGTGAATCGCGACTATCCGGTGGTCTTCGCCAATCTCTTCATTTTCTCGCTGCTCGGCCTCGTGGTGAATCTGCTCTCCGATCTCACCTACACGTGGATCGATCCGCGCATCGATTTCGAAACCCGGGAGGTCTGAGATGACCGACCTCGCCACCACGCTCGATGCAGGCGCCAGCGCGCCGCTGGCTCCCGCCCTGCCCCGCAAGGGTTTTCTGAAACTGTCGCCCGTCAACCAGCGCCGCCTCGACAATTTCAAACGCAACCGTCGCGGCTACTGGTCGTTCTGGATATTTATCGTTCTGATCGGGCTTTCGCTGTTTGCGGAAGTCATCGCCAACGACCGGCCCATCATGGCCTCCTACAAGGGCGAAATTCTTTTCCCTGTGATCACCAATTATCCGGAAGAAAAGTTCGGCGGCTTTCTGGCCGAGACCGATTATCGCGATCCGTTCATCGCCGAAGAGATTGCAAAGAATGGCTGGATTCTCTGGCCGCCGATACGCTTCTCGTACCGCACGCACAATCTCGATCTGCCCACGCCCGCGCCCTCGGCACCCACGTGGCGGTTGAGTGAGACGCAATGCAAGCCGACCGTCGCGAAGAAGTTTCCCGAGAAGCCCGGTGCGGGCTGCGCCGATCTGGAATCGAACTGGCTCGGCACCGACGATCAGGGCCGCGATGTGCTGGCGCGCCTGATCTACGGCTTCCGTATCTCGATTCTCTTTGGCCTCATCCTCGCCGGAATCTCCTCCGTCATTGGCATTCTGGCCGGCGCGGTGCAGGGCTATTTCGGCGGCTGGGTCGATCTGGTGTTCCAGCGCTTCATCGAAATCTGGTCGTCGCTGCCGCATCTCTATCTGCTGATCATCGTGTCCTCGATCATCACGCCGAGCTTTTTTGTACTGCTGGCGATCCTGCTGCTGTTTTCGTGGGTGTCGCTCGTGCATGTGGTGCGCGCCGAATTCCTGCGCGCCCGCAACTTCGAATATGTGAACGCCGCGCGCGCGCTGGGGCTGTCCAATGCAAAGATCATGCTGCGCCATCTGCTGCCCAACGCCATGGTGGCGACGCTCACCTTCCTGCCCTTCGTGCTGAACTCGTCGATCACCACGCTAACCTCGCTAGACTTCCTCGGCTTCGGTCTGCCTCCCGGATCGCCGTCTCTTGGCGAATTACTGCTGCAGGGCAAGTCACATTTGCAGGCGCCATGGCTCGGGCTCACGGGCTTTCTGGTCATCGCCACCATTCTGTCGCTGCTGATCTTCATCGGCGAGGCCGTGCGCGACGCCTTCGATCCGCGAAAGACATTTGCGTGATGAGCAGCAAAGCCCCCAACTCATCGACGCTTCTCGAAGTCCGCGATCTCTCGGTCGCTTTCTCGCAGGGCGGTCGCACATCACTGGCGGTCGATCGCGTTTCCTTTTCGCTGGAGCGCGGGCGCACGCTGGCGCTGGTAGGAGAATCCGGCTCCGGCAAATCGGTGACAGCGCTCTCGGTCGTTCGTCTGCTCGGCGCCACCTCCGCCACCCATCCGTCCGGCGAGATCTTCTTTCGCGGCAAGGATCTCCTGAAAATGGATGAGCCGGATCTGCGCGCTGTGCGCGGCAAGTCCATCACCATGGTGTTTCAGGAGCCGATGACGTCGCTCAATCCGCTTCACACCATAGAGAAGCAGATCGGCGAAATACTCGAACTCCACGGCATGCGTGGTCAGGCCAAAGTTCGCGAACACATTGTAGAACTGCTTGAGGAAGTCGGCATTCCCGACCCGGCAGGAAGGCTCGGGGCCTATCCGCATCAATTGTCGGGCGGACAGCGCCAGCGTGTCATGATCGCCATGGCGCTCGCCAACCGTCCAGATCTGTTCATCGCCGACGAGCCGACGACAGCGCTCGACGTGACCGTGCAGGCGCAGATTCTGAAACTGCTGAAAGAGCTGCAGACAAAGCACGGCATGGCGATGCTTTTCATCACCCACGACCTTGGCATCGTGCGCAAGATCGCCGACGATGTCTGCGTGATGCAGCACGGCAAGATCGTCGAGGCAGGACCCGTGGGGCAGATTTTCGCGCACCCGCAACATCCCTACACAAAGGCACTGCTGGCGGCCGAACCAAAGGGCGACGCCCCGAAGTCCGACACGAGAGCCACGCCTGTCGTGACCGCCGACAATCTGCGGGTCTGGTTCCCCATCCGGCGCGGTTTCCTGCGCAAGACGGTCGGGCACATCAAGGCTGTTGACGGAATTTCCGTCACGGTGCGCGAAGGCCAGACGCTCGGCGTCGTCGGCGAATCCGGCTCGGGCAAGACGACTCTTGGTCTAGCTCTTTTGCGGCTGATCCGCTCGGAAGGCCCGATCTGTTACCTCGGCACGCGTATCGACGCCCATGATTCCGCCGCCATGCGGCCCCTGCGGCGCGACATGCAAATCGTGTTTCAGGATCCTTACGGCTCGCTCTCGCCGCGCATGTCGGTCGCCGACATTGTGGCAGAAGGTCTGGAAGTCCAGCAGAAGGATCTGACTTACGAGGCCCGACGCGAAATCGTCGCCCGCGCTTTGAAGGACACAGGCCTTGATCCCGCCGCCATGGACCGCTATCCGCACGAATTCTCCGGCGGCCAGCGCCAGCGTATTGCGATTGCGCGCGCCATGGCGCTGGAGCCGCGCTTCGTGGTGCTGGACGAGCCGACATCGGCGCTCGACATGTCGGTTCAGGCACAGATCGTCGATCTGCTGCGCGACCTGCAAAAACGACGCAATCTGGCCTACATGTTCATCAGCCACGATCTGAAGGTCGTGCGGGCGCTCGCAACGGATCTCATCGTCATGCGTCACGGCAAGGTCGTCGAGGCCGGTCCGGCAAGAGAGATTTTTGCCGCGCCGAAAGAAGACTACACGCGCGCGCTGTTCGCGGCGGCCTTCAACATCGAGGCCGACACGAGC
>CANJWR010000074.1 GCA_947478455.1 Beijerinckiaceae bacterium
CCTGCTTGAACGTGAGAAGACGAAAAGGAAGACCATGAAACTACGGCGCTTGCACCACGCCAGAGCCGCTGCTTAACTCAAACCAGATGAGCCGAACCTCCTGAACATCAGGCAGCAACAGGTCTCAAATTATCTGATGACGGACAGGCATGGCTGGGTGACACTCACAATCACGCCCAATCCTGGCCTGTCGCCAGCACAGAAGAAGGTGATTGAGCGCGATTACGGGATGCGTGGCGGGACTGCTGATCTCAAGGTGCGCAAGGCGCTCGCCTACTACACAAAGCACAGGCTGGGGCTAGACCTCGATCCAAAGGCGCGGCAGCCCAAGGATCAGCATGTCGTCCTGGCAACAAAATCCGACAAGTAGGTGTTACCTTCAACACGAGGCTGGCCCAAAAATAGTCGGCGCAGGTCACGGTCGCCGTAGTCCACACTCTCAGCATACTCTGACTTGTAGTCGTGAGGGAATAATTTCGGCGAGCCGTACTTGTCGGAGCCAATGGAATTGTTGAATGCGACCCTCAGCTTTTTGAAAGAGATGCTAGTCGGCTCCCAGGCCTGACGGCGATATAGTGGATGCAGCCAATGAGGCATCCGGGGTCACCATTCTCCTGAATGTAAGCATCACGCGCTGCCTGAACGTGAGCGTCCCGAACCTCCTGGCTGTCTTCGTCGCGTGAGACCGCCTGAACCCAGATTGATGGCAAGGCAGTACGTGAGGCGCCAGCTGCCTCCAACCTCTTGAGCCGCGCTTCAAGCCTTGGCATGGGCTTCCTCCACGAGCTTGAGGCGGACTTCGATGTTGGCCGTCTCAACGCTGCGACGATAAAACTCGACCAACTTGGCGACGGCTTCAGCTTCACTCGGCGCCAGATCTCCAACTGCAACAGCCTTCAGCAGTGCGCTGATGATCAGCGGCGCGTCCGCCGGGGCTTTGATATCTGGCATGTTGAACGGAACAGCCCGATCTTTTGGCGCTGGCGCGACCCGGTCAAGTATCATGCGAACGGCCTGTGTTTCGCCGGCGAGTGCACCGTCGATCAGTCGCTGTGTGATCCTCAGGGCCTCACACTCAAGCATCGCCTGGACCGCTTGCGCCGTTGATATGGGCTTGCCTCTTGGAGCGCCTTGCCCGCTCGTATTGCGACCCGCGTGTTCAGCCATGATAGAAGACCTCGGGGGCAATGATCCGGTGGATCGCGAACTGGTAGGCAGGCATCCGCACGAAGCCGAGGTATGTTGTTGCAAAGGCAGCGTCGACGACGACGTCGGTCGCGTGGTCGGCAACAACTACCCGGAATGATCGCCATGAGGCTTTGGGTTGCTCAAGACGGGCTTCAAGCAGTTCGAGGCGGCGGGTGCGCATGGGCCTCGTCACAGTCCCCATCGCACGATTGTAGCCAATCCACCGAGTGGGCCCTTCGCTTTTGCCATCCGGCGTGCGACCCGGCGTTCAATCTCCGCCCTGATCGGCTGCAGCTCGGTCAGAAGACGGGCGTAGGTTTCCGGACGCATATGTGGCGGTCGCTTAGGTGGATCGGCGAAATAGTCCATGCCCATGCGCGCGGCAATCTTGTTGCCCTTCCGGATCAAACGGCGCGTCTGCGTTTCTCTCCGGCTGGCCCAGGTGATCCGCCCGCAAGTCCCACATAGCATTCCCCGCTTTAACACCGCCAACCGGAGCGTTCGCCTTTGACAGGCCGGGCATCGGAAGAAAGCGCGTGTTCCTCCGAACCTGCACGGGCACCTTTCGAGGTGAACCGTTGACCTGACTGGCTCCGCATCTTTGCCATTATCCGAGAAGTAGAATGCGCTGATGGTATCCCGCTCACGATCATGTTCGATGTGGATCTTGGCTGGCGTCAAGTCATCGAAATCGACAGTGCCGACGTATCCGTCCAAGGCGCCCCAGCCAGCGATATGATCGCAATCGAGGCTGGCGACTTCGTCCCAGCTTGCCACGTATCTACCCACGGCCACGTTCAATCCCCCTCGTCTGGTATTTCCCAAAACGTCGAAGTCTCTTGGTAAGTGTCGAAGTCTCTTGCGATCCCCATGATGCGGTTCACCGCATCGTGCCCGTCCCCGGCCCGGTGCTTCATCAGCGGCATCCAGCAGGTTTGATGCAGCGAGGCGCGCCAGCTCACAGCACGCCCTCGCGCAGATCACCTTGGACAAGTGAAGCGTCGTCGTCGCAAATCGCGCCTTTTCCAGACGGCCTGACGAAAGCAGGTGAAACCGGTGGTCCGGCGACGCTAATCACGCGCCACGCTTTGCGGCCGTCGGCGTCGGTTGGGACCAGCTTCAGTCCCTTTGCGATGCGGCCCGTGTAGCGCTTAAGCGCCCACCCCAGCTTGTTGCAGTTGATCTCCCCGCGCTCGATGACGCCAGCCTCGTCGAACGCCTCCCGCAAGTCAGACGGGTGCGGGGCCCGGGCAACTGCCTTGCGCACTGTCGTCGCTTGGTCGCCGAACGCTTTAAACCAGGCACCTAACAGGAACCCCAGCGTATCGCGTTGCTCGTCCCCCTTCATCTGCTCAAACATGGCGGTCGCGGGGTCGGGCAAGCCTAACCAGAGCAAAGACTGCCGGCAGGCTTCGGACCAATCCCCGTAACCGGCCAGCGCGCAGCAATCGGCCTTCGGTGCGCCAGCCGCCCGCCATGTGGCAATGATCGTTAGCGCAGCGGCGACATAACGGCCGCGGTCGCTTGTAACATCGGCCACCGGGTCGCCAGCATATGCCTTCGTCGCGGGGAGCGATTCTTTATGATCCAACTGAATGGTAAGTACCCTGCGCAGCAGATCGCCGGACGGACCGACATTGTTTCCGGTCCCAAGGATCAGGGTGCGCGTGCTTGCGGTTGCAGTGCGAGATTCTCCAAGGATTCGGTCGGTGATCCATTCCGATGTCAGCATCCGGTTGATACTGCCGTGCGGAATCCAGTCGCTTTGCATGTCATCAAAAACAATGGCGGCAGGTTGAGGCAGCAGAGCCGCCAGCATGGCCTTCGTGGCCTCTTCTGAGGTGACGGGGTAGCTCATCTTCATATCCTCTTTGCCGGCCGGCCCGGCAAAGAGGATGATCAGATCCGCGAGGTAGCTTTTTCCCGACCCATATTCAGGCGCACGGATGTGGAACGCAGGCGCCACACGCAAAGACGAACGCATTGCACCCGTCAGCATGCCGGCGATCGCCGCAGAGCGGTCGTGCTCGGATACGAACGGAAACTCGCTCAGCAGAGCCTCCAGCGAGCCCAAAGCCTCTTCTGCGGCCTCGCGGGTGAAGCTTTCGGGGAAAACAAAATCGCGCGGATTGAAAACGCCGAACCGTCCGGTCCCCGGGTGATAGCCGGGCTCTGTCACCAGAACGCCGTCATCGGAAAAGAAAGGCTGACGGGCCAGACCGACAAGGCGCTGAAGGCAGCGAAAAGGCTGGCTCTGCGAGAGCACCTTAAGGTGGCGCGCCGGCGGGTCGCATAAGGTCCAATGTCCGTTCTTGGCGTCCCACTTTTCCCAGGTCGCGCCAGCCGA
This sequence comes from Beijerinckiaceae bacterium, assembly GCA_947478455.1. Lineage (GTDB taxonomy): Bacteria > Pseudomonadota > Alphaproteobacteria > Rhizobiales > Beijerinckiaceae > Terripilifer. The sequence continues at coordinate 3,536 of CANJWR010000074.1, forward strand.
CAATGCATAAAGCAATGCGCCCTCTGACGTGACAACAATCCTTGGGTCGCGATTGCGCATGTCGGTGTCGATGCTGACGATGACGCCTGCCTGCTGAAAATGAGTCCCCGCTTCCGCCAACAGCCGCTCGGCGCCATCAACGACGCGCGCCAGTGAGCCTGCAACGACGCGGATCAGCGGCTTTTCGCGGGCGGCGGCAGGCGTCACCCCCAAAGACTCCAACAGGTCTCCGACGGAGAAGCGGTCGCCATGACTGTGCTGGCACTTGAACCCGCCGGTCGGAAACTCGTCCGTCGGTTCAAAATAGCAGGCCCCGCTATCGTGCGCGTCGGTATGTTCCGAAACCCAAGGGCAGACGATGTCGTGCTTGCCGCTGCCTAGCGGCGTCTTATAGAGCCCCGCTGCCTTCAAAGCGGCGATGACGGGGTTCTCAGCGGCAGCGGGGATGTATAGAGGGTCGGCGGCCTCAGCAGGCACGCGCTGCTGGGCGTTCCGCCGTCGCTCACGCTTGCCAACGGGTAATGGCTCAAGACCAAAGGCGTCGATCAACTCCTCTGGCGTAAATTGAGCATCGGGGTTCCATTCCGTCAGCCTGCATTGCCACGGCTGCCCGTCGCGCGCGTGCTTTGGCTTGCCGTTGATTGCGTGCGGCAGGCGAGCCCAGCGGTTCTTAGGCTGGCCTGCACCTTCGTCACACAGGCCCTCGATTATCATAGCGGCGTGAATCGCGGACGCTGTATCGCCGTCAACCGGCGCTGTGAACGCAAATCCAGCCTGAAAGTTTCCAGGCGACGTTTCGAGCAGCCAGGTGGGCGTCACGCTCCCCAGCCGCTCAAGCGGGACCTTGGTCCCAAGATCGTCCAGCATCAGGAACAACACGCCGCGATTTCGATCCAGACGCGCACGGAACGATGCATCTTTGCCATGGGCGAAGACACCGCAATTGAGATAGGCGTTGAGGCTGCCATCAGGATTAGGGTCGTCGCCGCGGTCCCAGCGGTGGGCGACATAGTAGCCGGCCTCAGGATTGCCCGGCTTCGTGCAGACCGCGGGGAAAACGCCATCAGGCAGACCACCGCAAACTAGGCGGCCGATGAATTCGCCATTGGAAACGACACCTGTTTCACCGGTTTTGCCTGCTTTATGATGCTCACCTGAATCACCGGATGACTGCGACGACGACGGGGCGCCGCCTTCAATTGCAGTGTTTTTCGGGTTGGCTTTCTTGCGCGCCGTCCCCCCGGTCTGGGCATCCGTTCTATCGCACTCGCCCAATTTTTCATGGTCCACCGACCGGCTCACCTCGCCGCCTCCAATTTCTCGCGGATCCAGCCAAGCACGACCTTCTCAGACCATGCTCGCCGGTTTGGCCCGATGACGGCTGAACGGGGAAACAGACCCTTGCGCACGTAGCGATGGATGGTCGGCGCGGACAGCGAGGTCAGCTCGCAGACGGCCCGGATGTCGATCAGCCGATCAGAGGTAAACGAATCGCCCATCAACACCACGCGTGAAAGAACACGCGCGTAATAGATCACGCGTGGTGCTTGTCGGTCAAGAACCCACGTGCTAGATCACGCGTTATCAGGAGTGATCACATGCCGAGAAAAGCGTCCGCAACAAATTCGACTGCCAAGCTTTCGCCGATCAACATCCGTACGACGCTGGATAGGCGCCATCGAATTGAGCAGCTAGCCAAAAACTCCGGTCGCTCCCTGACTCAGGAGGTTGAGCGCCTGGTCGACTTTGCCCTTGACTTCGAGACGCGACTGGGTGGCCCCGAACTGGTGGAAGCGATGTCGCTGATTGCACAAGCAGCAGCTCAGGTCCTGAAGCAGAACCCCCGCGGCATCGCCAATTTCAAGACACGCGTTCAGGTTGTGGCGGCGATCCGGCTGGCCGCGGATTGGGCCTTGCCGCCAGCCCTGCCCCAAGCGTCGGAGGATTTCGAGACCCTCCAAGCCAACGCTGCCGACATTACCCGGGTCATGTCTCATCTAGTCAGGGATTTTGACTCAACACCGCTGCTGCAACTAGCCCGCGGATGGGCGCTCCACGAGCAGATGCTTGAATACTATCGTGGCGTGATCCTGGATGCGCGAACAAACCGGTACTCGGAAGACCATGCCGCCCAGGCCGTGCTGGACGACATCGATGCAAAGCTCTCCGAGTCTCAGCGCCGCGCTCTTTCTGTCCAACAGGTGGCACACGAGCAAACTCGAGTCGGAGAGTCCCGAGCCCGGTCAGCACTGATGGACATCTTCCTTGCCCGAAACACAGGCAACGCCGGCACTTCGGCTCTCGACTAGGGCACGCTTCAATGAGGTCCGGGCTGTGACGCCCGGAAAGATAACGCCATATGACCACATTCTCAGGACAATCAGCCGTGCTTCAATGAGGTCCGGGCTGTGACGCCCGGAAAGATACTAAGATCGCCTCCCGCATGGCCGCCGCGCCTAGGCTTCAATGAGGTCCGGGCTGTGACGCCCGGAAAGATAATCGGCAACATATTCCTCTCAACGCCTGATGACGCGGCGCTTCAATGAGGTCCGGGCTGTGACGCCCGGAAAGATCCACTGAAAATGATCCCCCCCCTATTTCCGAACCGGCTTCAATGAGGTCCGGGCTGTGACGCCCGGAAAGATCTGACGAAGCACCACGCGAGTATTGCGAGGGAAACGATGCTTCAATGAGGTCCGGGCTGTGACGCCCGGAAAGATGATGAGACCGAGGGCGCGGAGGACGAGCGCGCTCAAGCTTCAATGAGGTCCGGGCTGTGACGCCCGGAAAGATCTTGCCAGGGCGGGCGCTACATTTAGACCGCAGTCTGCTTCAATGAGGTCCGGGCTGTGACGCCCGGAAAGATGCAGCTGAAGCTTGTCAGCGCAAGCCTGCTGCGTCTTGCTTCAATGAGGTCCGGGCTGTGACGCCCGGAAAGATATCTGACTGGTCGCTGACGCACCCGGCCTCGATCATGCTTCAATGAGGTCCGGGCTGTGACGCCCGGAAAGATCCTGCTTTCGCCCCGGCTGACAATCCCCATTTCCGTGCTTCAATGAGGTCCGGGCTGTGACGCCCGGAAAGATGCGAGCTGGAGCGCGTCCGAACCGAGATAGCCGAGCTGCTTCAATGAGGTCCGGGCTGTGACGCCCGGAAAGATTTGTGTGTAGGGGGTGTTACCGATTTTCCCGGAGTGGCTTCAATGAGGTCCGGGCTGTGACGCCCGGAAAGATCAGCCATTCAGGCGGGGCGAAGGTCGGCCTGTCGTTGCTTCAATGAGGTCCGGGCTGTGACGCCCGGAAAGATCCTGTCGCTGGAGGAGGCGCGGCGCGAGTACGGGATGCTTCAATGAGGTCCGGGCTGTGACGCCCGGAAAGATGCTCAAACTAAAAAAATCGGTTGTCATTTGTCTCTCCGCTTCAATGAGGTCCGGGCTGTGACGCCCGGAAAGATGACGCGTTCGCCGCCACCCGCCCGCGCCTGGAATTCGGGCTTCAATGAGGTCCGGGCTGTGACGCCCGGAAAGATGCCGCTCCCGCAATTCCGCCGGGGGGCAAACAAATTCGGCTTCAATGAGGTCCGGGCTGTGACGCCCGGAAAGATCTGGCGCGCTTCCCGCACGTCCAATTTGTTGATTACACGCTTCAATGAGGTCCGGGCTGTGACGCCCGGAAAGATGAACGCGGCAATGAACTGGGCGAGCGGGTTCGTGGTGCTTCAATGAGGTCCGGGCTGTGACGCCCGGAAAGATGACTAGCGTGAGATCAATCCCCCCACGCATAGCGTAGCTTCAATGAGGTCCGGGCTGTGACGCCCGGAAAGATACCATGTTTATCGTCCAAACCGCATCCGCCAACATGCCGCTTCAATGAGGTCCGGGCTGTGACGCCCGGAAAGATAGCACCCGGCTTCATTACCCGGTGCAGCTCGTTGAGCTTCAATGAGGTCCGGGCTGTGACGCCCGGAAAGATAGCCATCCAAAAAACCGTTGCACGGCCAGAACCTTGTTTAGGTGTTTTCGAGAGGTCCGCAAATACGCCCTGCTGCGTTCGCGGAACGTTCACGACGGGAACTGCTTCACACTTTCAAACATCCTGACTCTACGCGGTTTTATGGGCTGCGAGCGCTCCGCTAGCGCTCAGTTGTATCAGAGCGCTCGAACCCCACCGGCGAGCGACGCCACGACGCAACGCTCTGCCCTTAACGACAGATCATCAGATCACGACAGCTTCGCGGCGGATAGGCGTGAAGACCTTGCCAAGGCTTTCAACGCCTGGCCCCTCCCCGTCTGCCGGGCCAAGATCAATGATGAGGACATGATCCTCGTCATGCTTGATCCAGCGCTCCAGCCGCTCGGCCATCTCGGTGCGCCGGCGGGGCGTCAGGCGGCACTGGAACACAGAAAGCTGAAGCCATCGTCCATGCCCCTTCATCAACTTGAACACGCGTCGCCAGCGCTTGGGGCTCGCGATGTCGTAGGTGACGATGTACCAGCGTTCGGAAGCGGTAACGCGCGGCATGAGCCTACCTCGGGACGTAGTGCGGATAGACAGCAATCTCGCCTTTCAGATGCTTGGCGAGCAGCCGGGCCTGAACATGCAGCATGCGCCGCATTGATATCTGATAGCCGAAGGTCGGGTGGGTCGCCTCCTGATCCAGCCTGCGCTCGTAGGCGGCAATCAGACTGCGACGCGCCGGCGGTTTCAGAGCGCATCCGGCAGCGCTTACGATAAAGTCGTCAGGCCCCAATTCTCCGTTGTTGATCGCCATCAGCACAGCGCTGTCCGCGAGAATTGGACGCAATGGTTCCATAAGATCGAGCGCAAGGGCAGGCCGGCCGGGCCGTTCGACGTGATAGAGCCCCTTCCAGGGATCTAGACCAGCAATCTCGATTGCGGTTCCAATCGTGCGGGTCAGCAGCGCGTATGCCAGCGAAAGACAGGCGTTGATGGGATCGGCTGGCGGCCGACGTGTACGCCTGGCAAAATCGAAAGCAGGAAGGCTCGCTGCGGATGGCGCCAAGAGCCGAGAAAACCCGCGGAAATAGATGGCCGCCGCCTCGCCCTCAAGCCCAAGTAGTTCCGGCATTTCGCTGACAAGATCTATCCGCTCCAGCACGCTCTTGAGCGCGGCCATGCGCTCCTCGCGCTCAGGCTCTTCGCCGCGCCAGTTGCGACGAAGAATGGTGCGCTGGTTCCGCACCTTTGCGGCCACCAGTTCTTTAGCGAAACGACGTACGCGAACGAGGTCGGAGGAATAGGCATACTGGGCCTGGCGTGTGACAGAGCTACGCGGGCCCTTGCCGCCTGTGGTCGCATTGAGCCAGAAACCGGACGACATCCAGGCTATCGGAATGTCGCGGTGCGCCAGTTCGTTGATCACCGGTGTCGATACTGACACGGGGCCAGCGATCACGAGCTCCGACACATCGTCGATAGGCAAGGAGCGGTCGGGTTCACCCTCCTGACTGATGACCAGTTCTTCGCCCTTCTTGCCGATGCGCGCGCCGGGCTGCTGAACGTAGAGCGGCAGTGCGGCGTCGGCTGACGGGGGCGGCGTGCGCGGGGCCGAACCGCGATGCAGATTGTTGACCTCATCGGGCAGACAGATCGGCAGAAGCGAACAGCGGGTGCATTTTGGGCTGTTATCCAGAGGCGGTGGGATGCGCCGCGCGGCGGCGGCTAGACGGAGGTCAGAAGCAGCGGATATCGCCAAGGCGATCAGATCCTCGTCCAGCGGCACGCGCACGCGTTCGCGACTTTCGGCGAACCAGAGCGCGCCCTCATCGCACCTGTAGCCCGCATCACGGAGAAGCAGGCCCTGGATAGCGACCTGCACACGTTCGGGCTCGTAGGCGCCCTTCTCCACATGCGGACGCCTTCCCTTCTTTGTATCCACCGGCACAAGCGCGCCGTCATCGGAATCCAATACGTCGATCTCTGCGATCAGGCCGAGCGCCTCCGACGACAGCGTGACCCGGCGGGTGACAAAGGCTTCTATCGTTTCTTCGGGATCTGGCAGAGGCGGGCCGCTTTGTTTGCCACGCGCATGCACCCGTCGGCCCTGTGCCGTATCCGCACTTTCGGCCCAGGCGCCCTCCACCCATTCCAGATACGCAAGCCGCGGGCAGTATACCCACTCATTGACCATTCGGGCAGGAACTAACGGCTCGTCGTCGCGGGCGCCCGGCGCATGCAAAGGCAACAGCATCTGATGTTCGCCATCGATCGGCACGCGCGCCCCCCAAGACGTCAGAGCCTAGACCATCTACCAGATCAAGATGCTCAGGAAGGCGCCCCCACACACTTGTAAGAGTGAAATTTCGGCTGAAGAAGACCAGCCGCGAATAATCTCGCCACTCAACCGAACAAGACGTTTGTTGGAGGCAACACGCGAACCTTCGCATCTACTCTTCTGGTCAGGCTTCACCCATCCCCGCTATTTGATCCACACTTTCAAAGAGCCCGCCGCCGAAATGTCGTTGGCGCCCAATCAAGATCGGCCCTCCGACCGCGCGACTGAAGCTGAGGCGGACCTGTCCAGACAGTCCCTGTCCAGCAAGCGCGTCAACAACCAGCACGGTGACCTGCACTGCAGGCAACCCAAGCAATCTGCATGACTCCGACACATCCGCCCGAAGCGCCGCCGCCGCATCTCCAAGTTTATGATGGCGATTGACCGAGTATGGCGTGGCGCTTTGCCAGACCCGGGAAGAACGCGTCAGTCGGCTGACTTCGGCATCGATCTGATCGGGTTGCAGCTTCAGAAGACCTGCTTTGCCTGCCCTCAGTTCGTCGAAGCCCGTCAGCGCCGCCTCGAGGATTTCCAAGAGCTTTTGCTCAGTTCGGTCGGGCTTTCGTCTTTCCAAACAATGTGGTGCGAAGATCAGCAGATGACGGGTCCGTTCATCGAAGACGTGCGCGATGTGAACATCCCCGCCAGAACGAGCAACTGAGCCATCCGACGTATGCCCGGTGAAGAAGACAGGCAGCCCCTCTGAACGGCGGACGCCCTGCTCCGTCTCAAGGTAGTATTGAACGCGTGAGATAACGGCTCGGCGAAGCGCGTGGGTGATGGTGGCCCAATCAACTGAAGCGCCCAGACCGTCCACAATCCGAAACGCCAGAATACCGGGTTGAGAACGCACCGGAGCCATGAGCCCCAGTCCAAGATAGCGACCATCACCCAATAGCATGGGACCACTCACGGACCGATCGAGCTGAAGCTCAACATGCCAGAGTTGTTCCTTGGCAAACCGCGTCCCCGCCGCAAAGGGTTCAGCGCGCATTTCTCGCGCCGCAAATGGCTCGCGCTGAACACTGACTGTCTTGGCAGCGGCCTGTATCCCCGCGTGTCGCAGCGCCGCGATAACTGCGGCAGCGGCTTGGCTTTCTTCTCCCGCCCTTTCGACGCCGCCTTTGGCCTCTTGCTTTTGGCGAGCCGGCTCAATGCGACGACGGCGGGCGCCGTTGGGAAGGGCGAGCGGTGTAACGCTGCGCCAAAGTGTTGCGAGAGACGGCGGGTCAACTCCGTAGTGCGCCAGCATCTTGCGGTCATCGGCCGGCGTCAGGCGCCAGATATCCGAGACCTCGCCGGTTTCGAGGTCTGACTTTTCCGCAAACAACCCCGAGAAAGTCCAGGCGACGTCATCGGTCGGGATCGGACAGTTCGCCGGTGCCTCCACGAGTACACGGCGGATCGCACGTGTGACATGGGGGCTGCCAATGGAGGGCAGCGGGATGATCCGGATACGCGACGCCTTGTCCGCACTTGTGGCCCCGCGCCCGATGAATGTGGGCTCAACACCCGCGGCCTCTGTCGCACGCTCTGCCCCTGCGTACGCGGCCCTCAGCTTTGCCGCAGCAGCATCACGTATCGTTTCCACAAGTTCGGCAGTCCGCGACAGCGACCAGGGCGCTCTGGCTCCTGAAAGGTCGAATAGCAGACAAGTTGGCGGACAATCATAGGCGACCTGCCGGAAGCGACCCTTCGGCGCCTGAGAGAAGGCGCTACCCATCACCCTGGTGCGGGCTGGCTCCCTCGCCGTGGGCGCAGCTTCGACGATAGACGAAAAGCGTCTTTCATTCGCAGCGTGCCGCGCCATCAGGCTGTCGAGTGAACCTGGCGCTGGGCATGCGAGTGTCGCGCCGCCATGTTCATGGGTCGGTCGATGGACAGGCCCCTGATGTTCGGCAAGTCGGACCTCAGCTTCCTCGGGGCGGAGCACCTCGCCGACTGCCCAGGCCATGTCGATGCCACGACCAAGCTGGTAGAGCCGCTGCGCGATCGCGCAGACACAGTCGGCGTGATGATCGCTTCCAGTCGCTTCGTCAAACGACCAAAAATACAGTAGCGAAGTGTCGGCATCAAAGAGCCAGGGCTGAATGAACTTCGGGGTGCGTATTTTCGCCGTGCGGCGGGCATCACCCAAGGCTGTATCGAGATCATTGTTTGGCACATAGCTCGTGAGAGAGGCGCCGCGTCGCGCCGCGGGCGCCGCAACGCACGGCGCATCGAGGGCCTCAAGCCAGTACAGAGCGGCGATGCCTTCTTGAGGAAGATCGTTACCGAGCGCCGCGCCCGCAACCAGCGCCTGGAAGAGCCGCGCGGGCGATGGCGGCCAATCGGGCATGCCATGGTAGCGACCCTCATGAAAACGGACGGTGAGGAGTAAGGTCCTGGTCATGTCGCGGATGAAGACGCCTTGGCCTTCTTGTCCGCTTTCTTGTCCGCCTTCTTTACGTCGTCCTTTGCCTTATCTGGATCGAACGCAACGGTTTCATTATCACCAACAACAAAGGTGATGGCGGCGGCCTTAGCATACTCCTGCGCGATGCGTTCGATTTCTGACAAATCGCTACGCTTGCCATGCCGGTCGACGACCTGCCACCGCGCCGGCCTCTTCTCGTCTGGCACGAGCAAACAGCCCTGACGCAGGAATGCTTCAGGCGGCTCGACGGCGGCGACAAGCGAGAGGCCTAGTATGTAGCGCCGGAGCTTCTCATGATCCTTTGAACCCAGACGTCGGAGCGCCACGAGGTTTACGGTTACATCTCGGACGATGTCGCCATGAACAACGACCCCGCCATGGGTCTCGGTAGCAGGAACATGCACGAACCCGCGTACCGCAAGCGGGTTCCCTGCATCGCCCTCAGCCTTCTTCTTTTCGTCGTCTGTGAAGCCATTTTTCAGGGCGGCATAGTCCAAGGCTGGATTGAACTGCGCCGAGCGCTTGAGAGGGTCTACATTCCAGGCCCTGATCACCGACTGTACGATACGCGGCAGCTTGGCATTAGTGTCGCGGCTGTCCCATACGCCGAAGACGAGCGAGGTCGGGCCCAACTTTGCAAGTTCGGTTGGATCATTAGACGTCTGAAATGCCTTGAATGCTTTCTGGGCTTTCTCATGCAACTCAGTTGAACGAATGACTGCATCGCCAAGCCGGTGACCCGCCTCCAGAAGCGAGAGGGAGGATCCCGTTTTATCGTTTTTTAGATAGGTAATATTGATCTGAGGCACGAGGTGCTTCAGCTTCTCACGTCCAAAGATCGGCTCGATACGGTTGGCTTGAGCCCCGACACTGTCGATGGTGACGACCTTTGTCCCGTCAGAGAGCGTATCGATGTTATAACCGATGTCCGCATAGGTCGGGGGAAAGATCACCGCACCTTCACCCTCGACCGACACGAGCTTCTGCTTCAGATGCAGCGCCACTGGACCCTCGGCGTCGTTAGCCCATGCATCGATCAATTCGGTGGTAACTATGGTCATGGGGCGATCTCCAATTCAGCAAAAGTGACGACCTTGTTCTTTCCGGAAAGTTCCAAGTTGAAACGAAACCGCTTCATCGGAATGGCGGGTATGGCCCCGAGCAATGCCGCGCGCGCCAGGAGTGGCGGAAGCAACCCGCTCCAGGCGGCGTAGCGCACCTTCCGCACGCCGAACTCTTCGGGACGGGCGTTCTCCAGTCCCCAGGCGGCAAGAAACTCCACCACAGGAGACGCCTGGATTCGGTGTTTCTGATCATTGGGCGAATAGCCAACGTCAATTGCAGTCCAGGCGCCGCGCGGGTCGAAGTTGAAGCTGCCGCCCATCGGCGTGAGCTGATTGAACGGGTTCGTCACGAGTGCGTCGTGACGCTCTTCCCACAACTGCCGCAAACCCTTCGAGACTAGATCACCGGGATGACTTGCCGCCGCCTGTTTCGTTGTGGGCTTCTTTCTCACACCAGCGAGCATCGAACGAGCGATCCCGTTCGCTGATCGGTTGCCGGAATAGAGCTTGAAGCTCTTGCGACCGGCATCATCATCTGTCCAATGCGCAAGCTCGACGACCGGGCGATTGCCGCCGCCAAACCTTATCGGTAGCGTCATGCGATCACCGGCCCTTGCGGGAAACACATCGGACGTTTCCGGGCCACGGGCAGCCGTGCTCGCCATGTCAGGCGAAGCACCTGCCTGATCGTCGGGCTCGGGCTCGTCGTCATCCTCCGCGTCATCGACGTCATCATTCCCCTTTTTTGGCGGAGGATCGGTGTACCCGGTCGGCCCAAATGGCTTGATCTCTGCCTCCGCTAAAAACGCCAGCACGTGCGCGAATGGGTTTTCTTGGCCGCTCGCACTCAACACAAATCGCGTGTCGGCGCTGTTGCTCCAGTCGAACCCTCCCTCGGCCTCACCCAGCAGGACCTCGGCGGCCTCGAGAAAGCCGAGGCACGCAAATACCTGGCCCGGATTGAACAGATCAACGGGGATCGAGGCGTCAGCCACCGGGCTTGTCCTCCAGCCTGCGAGACGCCTGCTGATCGGCTGCGCGCACCAGCGCTTCAAGCCAGGCAAGCCCCCATGGTCCAAAGCGCTTCTGTAGTCTTGCAAACCGCAGGACAACACTGCGGGCCCGGTCCTGCAGCACCGACGGCGGTCCATCGGCGCAACCGCTCGTTGCAATCACGGGGCGGGCATTTCCATGATGGGCAGCTATGAGGTGGAGAACGACGTCTTGCATCTCACAGGGCAATTCCTTGAACGCGTGATCTTCCTCGGCATACGGAAGCGACCCGAACTCGTGGCGATACCCGTCGAGGATTGACTGATTGATGGGCCCTTTGGTCTTCCCATAGATCCCATCGCCGGGCGCCTTGAAGGCCCGCTGCCACGCGGTCGCTTTCTTGCCCTCGTCGTGAAGACGCCCAGCGAGTACGACCGCATTGGAGAGGTCGTCTCGCAACCCCAGACGCTTTGCGATGCCGCGCGCGGCCACCTCCACCCAATCCTGATGCTCGACCAGTAATTGCGCGGTCCCAGCAAGCGCCCTGCCGTCCTGGTTCTCACCACGCTGGACGACCAGCCATTTCGAGGGTGCCTCACTGTTCTCGCTGGTGTTGATCGGACGCCGGAAGGAAACGCGCAGACTGCTCATCGCATCGGTTCCTTCGACGATGCGAACGGCAAATCCGGTTCCGAATGCGACATCCGTGTCGCCGCTCGTAACATCCTCATCGGCCACGTGGTCGAGCATGCCTTCGCGCAAACCGCCGAACGTGGCGCCGAGAACCATTTTTCCGCCGGTTATGGCGCGCTCGACGCTTGCCCATGCCTTGTCGAGGATCGTCTTGTCCGCTGTCGCGAAAGTATTGAGCCGCAGCGTGTCGCGCAGATCGCCGGCCTGTGACAGGACGAATCCAAAAACATCGGGCCGACCTGCCATATCCGCCTTTCGCAGCGTGGCGATGCGCTTCTTCAGCCAGTCCAGCACGCGCCAGACTTCGGTTTCCAACTGCTCATTCGCGCTCGGCGGCGCTGCGTCAAAAAAGGCCTCTACATCCTCGTCCGAAAATGGCGTTCCATCCCCCCGCACCGGCAGGTGAGTTCGCCAGATCACGGTGGCCTGCAGCTCCTCGTCCACCCAGCCGCGCAGCCACGGACCGATCTCGGGGCGGCCGGAATGCTCGATCAACGAGGTCATCGCCCATGCATCGACAAGCGCGCGGTTCAGCCTGGGGCGAAGGGGCGCTGGCGTGGAGGCGGCGGCGACGGCCGCACTGCCGACATGATCCTTGAGGCGCATCAGCGCGCCCGGGCTGGCGTCCAGCGTGCTTTCGCGATGGGGAAGCTGCGAGAAAAGCGCCTTGCCCGCCTGTGCTCGGGTGAAGAAGTCGAGCCTTGCCTTTTCGTTATCTGTGGGAGCGTCTGCCTTTTTCGGCGACGGTGCGGGTTCCTCGACTACCAGGATCTTTGTGTCGGACCGAGCACCGCGCCGGTTCACCCGACCAAAGCGCTGCACCATGCGGTCGTAGGTCACCAGATCGCAGACAAGATGATCGGCATCGAGATCAACACCGACTTCTCCAGCTGACGTGGCGACCAGGAAGCACGATCTGGTTGGCTCGTCGCCGCCGGCGATAAAACCAAGCGCTGCCAGTCGCTCTTTTGCGTCTTCGCGCTCCTTCACGCGGCGAGCACCGACGAGCAACTCAGTTTCGATAGCTGGTGGCTCGCCGCCCGCAACCTGGGGACCAACGGCAAGGTCTGCAATCGCTTTGCGTGTCTTCTCCGCGGTGTCCCGACTATTGCAGAACACTATCACACGCAGTGGGCTCTTGCCTTGTTGGCTGAGCGTCCAGGCCTGATCAGCAAGACGCTGCTCCAGCTTCTCCTCCGTTGGCGCGACGAACTTCAACGCCTTCGCTGCGCCCAGGCGCTTGGTCGTGACCGCATCATGATCGGCATCCCGCAGCCGAAACACTTCACCCACGCGGGCGCCGCCCGTGGCCGACAAGGACATCAGCCGCAGCGGTGGAACCAGCGAGAGGTCTTTGTCCGCCTTTGGACCGTACGCCTGTTGGTCGTTCTCGATCTGCTCGATCAGCCTTTCGAACGGCGGGACCAGGTGCGCCTCGTCCAGCACGATCAGGGCATCCGCGCCCATGAGGCCCGCATGATAGGGCCGCATCCCGCGCGAGACACCGTAGCCCTCGAAGAGAAGTCGCGAGCCGATCAAGTCAACCGTGCCCACAACAATCGCGGGTAACGAGGGATCGGCGAGCCACTCGCGATTGTCGGCGAACTTGCCGCGCAGGGTCGAGATTGGCAATTCGTGGGTCTCGCCCAGCCCCAGCCCGGCGCGCAGCTCGGCTGCCGCGCCCTGGGCCGAGACGGCAGCCCGCAGTTTCAGGGCTTCTTCTGTCGCCTGATCAACAACCGCACGGCGATCGACGACATAGACAAGCCTGCGAGGGAGCACTGCACCGCCGGCCCTCGCAATCAGCCAAAGCGCCAGCACACTCGTCTTGCCAAGACCCGTGGGAATGTCGAGCGCTGCCGGTATGTTGCCAGCCTGCAGTTCAACGAGCAGGCGACGCTGCCAGAGCATCGGCGCATGGCCCGTCAACTGTCTGAAGATCTGCTCGTCCCCCATCCCTGAATTAGACGGTCGCGCCTCCAAGGTTACAAGATGCTCATTCGGCTAAACCGAACGGAAGAGGTGATCTCTGTCTCAAATTCTGTGGAGTCTGGAACGCTCGGGCATTCGCAGCCTATAGTCTGGCGACTTTTTTCAGATAGGCAGCCCAGTCGTCCAATGCGCCGCGCTTTTCGCGCAGATAGTCGTTGCGATCATAGACGCCGGTGATCCACGCCGCCCCGCCCGTGTCAGACTTGTGGTCCAGCACCTTCGAGACCACAAACCGCGGATAGCCCATGCCCTCACCGGTCAGCAGTGTCGCGCCAGTCCGGCGGTTGTCGTGGGGTGATGCGTTCGCGATCTCCAGCTTTTCCATGAGCCTGGAGTAAGCCCGCGTCACTGCCCGCCGGTCGATGGGCCGGTCAGGGCTTGCGCGCCCCGGGAAGATCACATCTCCCTCGGCATTCGGCAGAAGCCGCGCCCTTGCGATCAGGTCGAGCGCCAACGCGCTCAGCGGCACGAGGTGCAACCGGGCGCCCTTGATGCGGCTGCCGGGGATCGCCCACACCCTCCCCTCAAAATCGATCTCGGAGACGCGGATGCTGCAGACATCGTTGAGCCGCTGCAGCGTGACCATGGCGAGCGCCAGGCAAAGCGCCGTGCTCGCCTCCATCGCGATCGACTGAGGCGAGGACAGCGCTTCCCAGATGCGTGCGAGTTCGTTCCGCGACAGCACCCGGTCACGGCTTTGCGTCTCGAACGGTGTCGCAACCCCGAACGCGGGGTTGGCGTCGATCAGCTCGGTATGGACTGCGTAGGACAGAACGAGGCGCAGGACGGCGCCGCAACCGTTCATGGCCGCGGGCGAGAGGCCGGAGGAAGACAGCGCATCGAGCCACCGGCGGATGTCACTGCGTGTCACCTCGGCAATGAGACGTTTGCCGAACCAGGGGCGGATGTGGTTGCGCCAGCGTGAGATCTCCAGCGCCAGCGAGTTGGGGCGTTTGGGGCGGGCGCGCATCTTGTGCCGCCCTGCCCGCGCGGCGAGGAGATAGGCCTCGAAGAGTTCATCGAGGGTGCGCGGAGGCGCTCCGGGCGCCTGAGCAAGCTTTGCGTCCTCGCGCTGGCGCTGGCGCTTGCCGGCGGGGTCATCTCCGCGCGCGGCGGCGGCGGCAATCTCGCGCGCCCGGCTGCGCGCCTCGGAGAGGCCGATGGCGGGATAGGGGCCGAGCGGAAATCCGCGCCGATGACCGTCCAGCGTGCGGTAGCGCACGAGCCAGACGCGACGCTGTGTGTCTGACACACGCAGGACGAGGCCGTTCTCGCCATCCGGATAGTCGGTGCGGGTCTGTCCGCGCGCGGGCGCGAGACGGCTCAGCTGTTGGGGCTTGAGGCGGCCCATGCAGACGCTCCGGCAATGCACATCGAGCTTGCCACAGACACCTTCGCAGTGTCCTTTTGGTGTCCAAACGGTGTCCACAGATGCGATAGTGGGTAACAACCCCTGACTACGGATGACTGTATTTATGATTATAAAACCGGGTACTATGCTTTTGGTGAGTGGCCTTGAGAGCCGCTGAAAGCGGATGACCCTGAACTACGAATCTGGGGGTCAGGAGTTCGAATCTCTTCGGGCGCGCCAGCTTGTTCCACCAAATAACATTCGCGACCCGGTTAATCGCCCAAGGGGCATCGGCTGCCTGCCTTCCGTGGCGAGGCAACAGGTTCGACATCAAAAAAAGCGA
>CANJWR010000075.1 GCA_947478455.1 Beijerinckiaceae bacterium
AGCCACATCAAGAGGTTCGTTCTGCTGTGGACCAAATATGGCTGGAAAAAGTTCAGGCGAGAGCTTGCCCAACATAACATTAGCATCTGTGACTGTGAGTGGACCGCCGCGTCTGTAGCATTTTGGTCCGGGATCTGCGCCGGCGGAGTCGGGTCCAACGCGAAATCGCGATCCATCAAAATGCAGGATCGAACCGCCACCCGCCGCGACGGTATGAATTAACATCATCGGAGCCCGCATACGCACGCCAGCGACTTCGGTTTCGAATGTTCGCTCGTACTCGCCGTCGAAATGCGCCACGTCCGTCGATGTGCCGCCCATGTCGAAGCCGATAATCTTGGGAAACCCCGCGCTGCGGCCGGTCTCGGCGAGACCGACAACTCCGCCAGCAGGGCCGGACAGGATCGCATCCTTGCCCTTGAACCGCGAAGGAGATGTGAGACCGCCGGCAGAGGTCATGAACATCAATCGCGCGCCAGTACGCTCGACATCGAGTTCACGTGTCACAAGATCGACATAGCGCGCCAGAACCGGCGTCAGATAGGCATCGACTACCGTCGTGTCGCCGCGTCCGACGAATTTAATCAGCGGCGAAACTTCGTGACTGGTCGAGACTTGCGTGAAACCAACAGCACTGGCGATTTCGCTGACAAGTTTTTCGTGCTGCGGGTAACGCCAGCCGTGCATGAACACAATTGCAACAGCATTGATCCCGCTCGCGCGCGCCGCCAGCAAGTCCCCTCGCACGACGTCAGGGTCCGGTATGCATTCAATTGTTCCGTCCCCCAGCACGCGCTCGTCGATCTCGATCACGCTCTCGTAGAGTTCTGTGGGTTTGACAATCTGGCGATCGAACAGTTTCGGGCGCGCCTGATAGCCGATGCGCAGGGCGTCACGAAATCCTCGCGATGTGACCAACACGGTCCGCTCACCTTTGCGCTCGAGCAAGGCGTTTGTGGCGACCGTGGTGCCCATGCGAACTTCGCCTATGACGCCGGCAGGAATCGCCTCTCCAGATCTGAGGTTGAGATGCCTGCGGATGCCCTCGACGGCAGCGTCCACATAGGCCTGTGGATTAACCGAGAGGAGTTTGCGCGCGTGCAAACGCCCGTGCGGATCGCGTCCGATCACATCAGTAAACGTACCGCCACGGTCGATCCAGAAGTCCCATTTTGAAAAAGTCATTGGGTAGCCCGGTTGCTATAAAGCGCCAACTCCCGGTGAATGTTTGACCAAGAATCAGAGCGCTGAGCATATCAGACAGCCGATCACGCCAGCCCAACAATGTGAACAGGCCTATCATGCAGCAAAGCGGTTCGCGCGGATAATGCACTATTTGAAATCATTGACATCCGTCGCGATTGGCTCGAAAATTTATTGACAAAATCCGGCGCGTCGATACCCGGAATATTCACCTGATCTGGAGGAACACATTTTGGTCGCGCAACCGAGGCAAATGAGTCTTTCGGCCTTCCTGTCGCGGGATGGCAATTACCATTTGGCCGGATGGCGTCACCCGGATGCTGACGCCGACGGCGGCATCAATATCAAGCGCTGGATAAACTATGTAAAAATTCTCGAAGATGCAAAGTTCGACATGCTGTTCATCGCGGACGGCATCAGCCCGAGCGGGACCGATCATCTGGAATCGATGAGCCATTCGCCGCGCGGAACAGGCTTCGAACCGCTCACCATGCTGTCTGCGCTGTCGAGCGTGAGCACAAGGCTTGGGCTGGCCGCGACAGTAAACACCACATGGTGCGAGCCGTATCTGGTGGCCCGCATGATGGCCTCCCTAGACTATCTCAGTTCGGGCCGCGCCGGCTGGAATCTCGTCACCGGCAGAAATGCGGAAGACGCCAAGAACTTCGGGCGTGATTCACACTTCACTTACTCCGACAGGTACAAGCGCGCCGAGGAATTCATTGACGTCGTTTTTGGCCTCTGGGACAGCTATGACGACGATGCGCTCCTGATGGACAAGGCCTCGGGTCGGTTTTTCGATCCCAAGAAGCTTCATATTCTCAATCATCGCGGCAACCATTTCACCATCAAGGGACCGCTCAGCGTCACGCGCCCGCCGCAAGGGCATCCGGTCGTGATTCAGGCCGGCGATTCCGAGCCCGCCCGCGAACTTGCGGCCCGCACCGCCGACGCCATGTTCACGGCGCAGATTTCGCTTGAGGGCGCGAAAGCATTTTATGCCGATCTGAAAGGGCGTCTGGCAAAATTCGGACGCTCTCCCGATAGTCTGAAAGTTCTCCCCGGGGCGAACGTCTATGTTGGAAGAACCCGCGAAGAGGCTGAGGAAAAATTCCAGACGCTGGTCGATCTTATTCCCAAGGAATACGCCATTCAGCAGTTGAGCGTACAGCTTGGCGGCTTCGATCTCTCAAAGTTCTCGCCCGACGAGCCCATGCCGCAGGTAGACGCCACTTTGAGCCGTGGAAACCCCATGCGCTGGCTCGCCTTCGCCAAGGAGAACAATCTCACCCTGTTGCAGACAGCGCTTCGCGCCGCTGCCTCGAAATCCCACTGGGTCGTCAAGGGAACTGCGAAAGACATTGCCGATCAAATGGAAGAATGGTTCAATGGAGAGGCCTGCGACGGATTCAATCTGTTGCCTCCAACAGTACCTGGCGACTTGAAGGACTTCATAGATTTGGTGCTTCCGGAGCTACGTCGCCGCGGATTGTTCCG
Source organism: Beijerinckiaceae bacterium (assembly GCA_947478455.1). GTDB lineage: Bacteria > Pseudomonadota > Alphaproteobacteria > Rhizobiales > Beijerinckiaceae > Terripilifer. Next base: position 2,701 of record CANJWR010000075.1, read on the forward strand.
CACCGAATATTCGGGCGCGACATTGCGAGACCATCTGGGATTGAAGCGCCCTGCTGATAGATCGAAACGCAGCTAGGCAATTGTCACAGCGTTGCACGCAATTGGTCTTTGTGCCATGGTTCAGCTTCAAATCGGCGCCGGTCGAGAACGCCTGAAGTCGTCCATTGGGAGCTCCTGAATGTTTTCCAGAAACTTGCGGACGCGAGTTGCGCGTGCACTGGCGATTGCCACAATTGGAATTTCAACGCCATCGTTTGCCCAGAACGTTCCCGCAGCCCCTGCCGGCGTTGAGAACGCATTGACGCTCTATTCGAGCCTGCCCGCTGCGCAGACAGAGGCGTTGACCAAAGCTTTCGAAAAAGCCTATCCGCAAATCCGCATGAGCACACTGCTGCTCACATCAGGCCCCTTGTTCAGCCGCTTCGCGGGCGAGGCCGAAAGCGGCGTCAATCAGGCAGACGTCCTGATTTCTGGCTCGTCTGCACTCTATCAAAAGAGCCCGCAGCTTTTCGAGCGCTTGACGAAAGACGAAATTCCGACAGCCGGCGACATTCCCTCCTACGCGGCGGCGCAGAACGAATTCTATCTTCACGTTGCGGTTGGGCCGTTTCAGGGCGCCTACAATAGCAGCATGGTCAGCCAGAAAGACATTCAGGAAAATCTGACGTCCTGGAAGGATTTCGTGAAGCCGTTCTGGCGCGGGAAGTTCGTGACCGTCGATCCGCGCGCCTCGACCGTCTACATGTCGTGGTATCGGACCATGCGTCAGACCTATGGCGATGAATGGGTGAAGGGTGTTGCTGCCAATCAGCCAGGCATCGTGGATGGCGGCTCGACTGCCGCCCAGCAAGTCGCTGCAGGCGCATATCATCTGGCCTTCCCGGTTGCGCTTAGCCATACCTACCCGGTGAAACAGAAGGGCGCGCCGATCGAAGGCATCGTGCCGGAAGGCCCATCGGTGGGCATCACATCGTCGCTGGCGGTTCCGAAGAAAGCCCCACACCCGAAGGCCGCCATGACTTTTGCACGCTGGATGGTGACGCTGGCGGCCCAGTCCACATTCTGTCCGACATCGGTGCCGACGCTGCCCGGCGATGTGGCCACATGTCCGAAGCTGTCAGCAAGCCATGTCGGGACGGTCGACGTAATTCCCGAGGCGGAGCAGAAGGAAATCATGGCGCTTCTGGGCATCAAGGGTTGATGCTGACGAATTGCGCCATTGATTGCGGAGCTGATCCGACGTGAACATTGTTTCCGCAAACGGCGCACCAGAAATCGCCCGTCCGCGCATCGAGGTGAACCGCCTCATCAAGACATTCCATCGCGTCGGCGGTCAGAAGCTCACGCCGGTCGACGACATCAGTCTCGACGTCGGCGCGCGTGAAATGGTGATCCTGCTGGGGCCGAGCGGTTGCGGCAAGACGACACTGCTCCGCTGCATCGCAGGGCTGGAACGTCCCGATTCCGGTGAAATCGTTCTCGACGGAAAGATTGTATTCTCGTCGAAGAAGAAAATTTTTGTGCCGCCAACACAGCGGCAACTCAGCATGATCTTCCAGTCTTTCGCGCTCTGGCCGCACATGAGCGTGTTCGAGAATATCGCCTATCCGCTGGAATCGCGCAAAGCGCCCAAGAACGAGATTACGCCGCGCGTCCGGCAGGTCATGCAGATGGTCGGCATTTCGGATCTGGAATTGCAATATCCGGGACGCATCAGCGGCGGCCAGCAACAGCGCGTGGCGCTGGCTCGCGCGCTGGTTTCAAATTCGGTTGCAGTGCTGTTCGACGAACCGCTGTCCAATGTCGATGCGCGCGTGCGCGAACACCTTCGCATTGAAATGAAGCGCATGCAGAAGCAGCTTCAGTTCTCGGGCCTTTATGTCACGCATGATCAGGCCGAGGCGATGGAGCTTGGCGACCGCATCGCGGTGCTCGATTCAGGCCGCATCGCAGCGCTTGGCAGGCCAAGAGACATTTACGAGCAACCGGGTAGCGAATATGTGGCGACCTTTCTGGGCAGCGCGAATATCTGGCCGGGAAGCGTCGTGGACGCAGGCCCGACCCATGTGCGTCTGGCAACGGCGGGCGGCGATCTGATCGCCGAGATTACGCCGGGCGCATCTCCCTCCGCGCCGGGAGCTGACCTCAAGATCATGGTTCGTCCCGAGAAAATTCGCATTTCGAAAGACCCTCGCGATGACGGCCGGAATGCGCTGTCCGGCCGTATCACGGCCCGAACATTCACCGGCCCGGCCGTCCAGTTTTTTGTCGAATGCGCCGGCCTGACCGTGCGTGTCGTCTCGATGCAAGATAACCTCCAGGACGATCTCGCCGAGGGAGATATGGCGCATTTGTCGATTGATCCTGGAGCGGTGAAGATTTTACCCGCGAATGGAACGCCTGCCGACAGGACGCCGCGCGCGTGACCGCATCGCCGGACGATTTTAATCGCACATCCCCGAATGAGGCCAGGTCGCCTGGTTGGCGGATCAGGCCTTACAGCGTTGTCGCGGGCGCGCTGGTCTTCACGATCCTCCTGCTGATTGTTGTGCCCATCGGGCGCATGATCGCGCGCGCTTTCACGGTCGACGGACATTTCGATTTTTCGCCGGCAATCGAGACGCTGCAGCAGGGCTGGCTGCCGGATGTCCTGTTCAGTACCCTCGTCGTAGTGATTGTCAGCACCCTGCTTTCGCTTGTCATCGGCGCCTGTCTCGCATGGTTGAATGAACGAACGGACGCCAATCTGGGGCTTGCGGGCGCCATTTTACCGATCCTGCCTTTTCTGATTCCGGGCGTTGCGCTGGCAATCGGCTGGGCGCTGATCGGCGCGCCGCGCGTCGGTTTTCTCAACGGCATTCTGGCTTCCATGCCGTTAATCGGGCGCGACGGACTGAACTTCACCGTCAACATCTATTCGTGGACCGGTCTGCTCTGGATCTACACGCTACACGGCGTGCCGCTGATCTATCTCGTCGTATCCGCCGCCTTGCGCAATCTCGATCCGTCGCTGGAAGAAGCATCATTGATGAACGGCGCAGGCTTGTGGCGAACACTGCGAAAGGTTTCGTTTCCTGCAATCCGACCCGCCCTTTTGTCGGCATCGCTTCTGGTCGCGATCAGCGGCTTCGCGCTCTATTCGCTGCCGGCGATCGTCGCGACCGGCGCGCGGATCGATATGCTGTCGGTCCATGCAGTGCGATTGCTGCGCAATACCTATCCGCCTCGCCTGGACCAGGCGATTGTGCTTGGCCTGATGGCCCTGTTGTTCGTCGGCAGCCTTTGGTGCCTGCAAAGGTATTTCGCATCCAGCGGGCGCTTTGTGAGTATTGGCGGACGGGCTGCGGGAGAACGCCGCCTGTCTCTGGGCGCATGGCGGATTCCGGCCCGCATCGTCATGGTTTTCTACCTTCTGTGCGCTTCCGTAATTCCGTTGCTCGCGCTCATCATTGTCGCATTTCAACCTTTCTGGTCGCCGCGCATCCAGACGGCCTTGCTGACGCTCGACAATTTCAAGGCCATCCTGTTCGCAAACCGCCTGACCAGCGAGGCCTTCAAGAACAGCCTGCAACTGGCGCTCGTCGGCGCGACGCTGGCGACCGCCATCGCCCTCATCGTGTCAATTTACACAGCCCGCAACCACACCTGGTTCGCCCGCGTGGCGGACGGTCTCGTAAAAGCGCCGTCGACGATTTCAGCGCTTGTCATCAGCATCGGCTTTCTGGTGACATTTGCGGGGCCGCCGTTTTACCTTGGCGGAACCCTGATTATTCTCTTGCTGGCGTTCATCGTCATCTACCTGCCGTCTGCCTCGATTGCGATTGATTCCGCTGTCGCGCAGGTCGGTGACGATCTCTGGGAAGCCTCGCAGATCAGCGGCGCCGGAGACGGGCGCACGGTGCGCAAGATTGTCGTGCCGCTGACATTGCTGGGCCTGGCCGCCGGCTGGGCCATCGTGTTCGTTCACATCATGGGAGACCTTTCTGCCTCGGCGCTGCTGGCTGGCGTCGGCAGCCCGGTCATTGGCTATGCGATGCTGGAGGTATGGGAAAACGGCAGCTATTCGCTGCTGGCGGCCTTCGCCACGCTCATGTGCTTCGCCATTACCGCCGTTGTGGCTTGCGTCATAGGCCTCGCGCGACGATTCAGCAGGTTCGGCTGAAATGACGTGCAGGCTAGAACACGCGCCGACATAATCGAACCTGCGTCATCCGGCCCGGATTTTCACCCGTATAAGGCCTGAACGGTTTTCCTTGTCTGCGATGCCGCGATCGCCTAAGGACGAGCGCCCAGACGGCAAAGCCCGGCGAATGAGCCCGGATCGCGGAGATGAAACGATGAGGCTTTTGGCGCCATGATCGACGTGATGTTTGGCGCTCTCGGCGCGATGCTGTCCAATCCCAAGACAATGGGGTTAATGTTTATTGCAGTCCTGATCGGCCTCGTGGTCGGAGCCACGCCCGGCATTGGGGGACGGCTTTCCATTGCGCTGGCGATCCCCTTCGTATTCGGCATGGACATGACGCAGGGGGCGGTTTTCCTGCTCACCATGCACGCTGTGAATGGTACGAGCGGCCAGATTTCAAGCATCATGTTTGGCGTGCCGGGCGACGGCGATGACGCCGCCACCACGATCGACGGTCACCCGATGGCCAAGAAGGGCGAGGCCGGCAGGGCGCTGGGCGCAAGTATTACGGCTTCCGGCGTCGGTGGCATCATCGGGGCGATCGTGTTTGCCGTCATGATCCCGGTTCTGGAACCGGTCGTGCTGGCGTTCAGCCCTGCGGAATTCTTTCTGCTGGCCATTCTGGGCATTACGTTCATCGCCTTTCTGGCCGGCAAGGGTCAGATTTTCAAAGGAATTATCGTCGGCCTCTTCGGCATGATCCTAGCCACAATCGGGATGGACCCGACGACCGGGATCGCACGATTCTCCGGGAATTACCTGTTCCTGTGGGACGGCCTGAGCGTTGTGACCGCTGTGCTGGCGATCTTCGCCGTACCCGAAATGATCGCGCTCGCCGCCAAGGGCGGGTCGATTTCGGCCGTATCCATCGAGAACTCTTCGATTTCCTACCGCCAATTGCTGGGCGGCGTGATGGAAGTGCCACGGCACTGGTTTCTGGCGCTGCGCACGTCGATCATCGGCGCGCTGATCGGCATGGTGCCGGGACTTGGCGGGTCAGCTGCTGCCTGGCTTTGCTACGGGCATGCCGTGCAGACCTCCAAAACTCCGGAACGTTTCGGCCATGGCGCGGTCGAGGGCGTCATAGCGCCCGAGACGGCCAGCAACGCCAAGGAAGGCGGCTCGCTTCTGCCCACTCTGTTTTTCGGCATACCGGGCTCATCCGGCATGGCGGTGCTGATGGGGGCGTTCCTGATCCTCGGCATCCAGCCCGGACCTGCCATGTTCACCACCCACCTCGACCTCGTCTGGACCCTGATCTGGGCGCTGGTGGTCGGCAATCTGATCGCCGTTACAATTCTTTTGTTCATCACCCGCTGGGTGGCGGTTCTGACCTTTATCAACGGAGCCGTACTGGTTCCGTTCATTCTCGTGCTGGTGACTGTGGGCGCCTACGCAAACGAGGGACAATGGGAAAATCTGCTGATCCTTGTGGCGATCAGCTTCATCGGCTGGGGGCTCATGCGCTGGAACTGGCCGCGTGCGCCTTTCGTCATCGGACTCGTGCTCGGCAAGATCGCGGAAGAATCCCTGCACAAGGCGCTTGGCCTTTGGGGCATAGGCTTTTTCACCCGCCCGCTATCGCTGGTGCTCATCGGCCTGATCTGCGCCACCATCGGCCTCGCGGTCTATACGAACATGCGCGGAAAAAGCATCATGCCGGCGGGAGTTTGACGATGAGCATCGTGCGTTCCCCCATGACCCTTGTGATGCTGACGATCTTCACCGTGATGGTAGGCGTCGCCTCCCCCTATCCGGGCGACGCCCGCTTCATGCCATTCGTGGTCGGCATTCCGGCTATTGGACTTTGCCTGCTGCAGCTGTTTCTCGACTGGCGGGCCGGCGAGCCGCCTGAGGCAAGCGACAACCGCACCGAGATGGAAAAGGCCGAGGAACGCGTTTCCAAAATGGTCGGCCGTCGTCTCGATTTCGAGGTCGCCCACGACGCGCCCGATGTTACCGTGATCGAAAACTCCGACGAAGTCGCCCACAATCGCGAATTCATCATCTGGGGTTACGTGTTGGGCTTCATCGCGGCCATTCTGATCTTCGGGTTCTGGATTTCGATTCCCGCCTTCATCTGCATCTTTCTCAACCGTGAAGCTCACTATCCACCCCTCAAAGCCATTCTTTACGCCTGCATAGGCGGGGGGCTGATGTTCGCTATCTTCAATTTTGGGCTGAAGCTCAAGCTTCATCCGGGGTTTATCGCAGACTGGCTGTTTTGACGCGCCGAAACTCGCGCCTTGTCGCCCGACCACCCTGCGATTATCTAACTATTGCCCGGAAGGGACGGGCTGGAGGAAAAAAGCCGTGAAAAACTGGACGAAAAGCATTTTGACGTTTGCGGCGCTTGGCGCAGCCAGTGGCCCTGCGCTCGCACAATCCGGCGTCGATTTCTACAAGGGGAAGACCGTCACCTATATTGTGGCGACGGCCCCGGGCGGTGGTTACGACAGCTACGGTCGCCTCGTCGCGGAATTCATGCAACGCAATTTGCCGGGCTCGACCTTCGTCGTGCGCAACATGCCCGGAGCCGGTCATCTGATCGGCGCGAACGCTATTTATGCTTCGAAGCCCGACGGCCTGACCATCGGGACATTCAACACGGGCCTGATCTATAACCAGATCGTCGGTCAGGAAGGCGTGAAGTTCGATCTCAACAACATGTCGTGGATCGGCAAGGCCGCTTCGGACCCGCGCGTGTTCGCCATCGCCTCCCAATCACCGATCAAGACATGGAAAGAGCTGATCGACCAGAAGACGCCAGTCAATTTCGCCACAGCCGGCGTGGGCAGCGCCTCCTATGTCGAGACCGTCATGCTGACGAGCGCACTCAAACTGCCGATCAAGCTGCTGACAGGCTACAACGGAACCGACGATCAGCTTGCCATGCGCCGGGGCGAAATCGTGGGCTCCATCGCATCACGCTCGTCGTACGACCAATTCGTCAAGAACGGTTTCGGCCGCTACATCGTGCAGATTGGCGGCAAGGATACCGATGTGCCGCAACTTTCTTCTCTCGTCACCGACCCGAAAGGGCAGGAGTTGATCGCCCTCGTACAGAGCCAGGGCGACATAGCCCGCCTGACCGCTGGCCCGCCCGGAATTCCGGCTGACCTCACGGCGGCACTTGTGGGCGCCTACAAGAAGGCGATGGAAGACAAGGAACTTCAGGAGCGCGCCGAAAAGCTGGAGCGTCCGGTTGAGCCGCTTTACGGCGACGACGTTCTGAAAGCCGTCAAGGCAGCCCTGAACCAGAAGCCCGAGACAATTGCGATCCTGAAAGAAGCGCTCGGCAAGAAATAGAGGCGCGGCCTTTCTGATGTTTTTGACAAACAAGGGCGGCCTGCAGAGGCCGCCCTTTATTTTTCCGGCCGACGGCGACCGACATCCTGGTGTTCCTCATCCGCGCGGATCGGCAAATCTCGCGATCAGGGCGTCGCCCAGCGCATCGACAGCAAAATATAGCAGCACCGTGAAGGCTGCGAGCGCGATCAGGCAGGCGAACATGAGATCGGCTTGTCCGCGTCCGTTAGCCAGCAGCATCATGTGGCCAAGCCCTTTCGAGGCCCCAACCCATTCGCCGATCACTGCCCCGAACGGCGCAGCCGCAACCGCCAGTCGAAGACCGGACGACAATGCTGGAATCGCATAGGGAGCACGCAGTCGCCATGCAATCCTCGTCGGGGTAGCGCCCATCACGCGCGCCAGATCGAGCGGTCCTTGCGGGGTTTTGGAAAGTCCGTCGAAGAACGCAGATGCAACCGGAAAATAGATCAACAGCACCACAACCAGAATCTTGGACGCTACGCCGTAGCCGAGCCAGAGCGTAATGATTGGCGCCAGCGCGAATATCGGGATCGCCTGTGAGAAGACCACGATGGGCCGCATCACGGTCCGGTAGAACGGCGACAGGATCATCTGGAACGCCGTGCCAACGCCCAGTAGCGCGCCGAGCACGAATCCGATCAGGATCTCGGAGTAGGTAATCCAGGCGTGTTCCGCGATCAGAGTACGGGCGTCCCAAAGGCGCTCGCCGACGAGCAAAGGTCCCGGCAGAATAAAGCGTGGCACGCCCGTCAGCCAGACGAGCGCCTGCCAAGCCAGAAGACCGCACGCCGCAATCAGCAAGCCCCGTCCGACAGCCAGCGCGATCCGCCTCATGGGTCGCTCCTGAGACGACGCAGCATGTCGGCTTGCGCGGCAAGAACGTCCGGATCGTCGAATGGCCTGACCGGATCGGACGAAGGCGGCGACATCTCAGAAAGTCCGCGACCACCCATCAGGTAGATTCGATGGCTCAACCGAACGGCGTCGGTCGGATCATGTGTCACCAGCAAAACCGTCTTGCCGCGCAGAAGCTCTCCGGCAAGTTCCTGCATGTCTGCACGCGTATTGGCGTCAAGTGACGAGAACGGCTCGTCGAGCAACACAACCGGTCGATCTTCCATGAGCGTTCGCGCCAGCGCCGCTCTTTGCCGCTCCCCGCCGGAGAGCGCATGGGGCCGCTTGTAGATATGAGCCGACAAACCGACGCGCCCGATCAGTGTGAGAGCCCGGTCGACATCGGGCGCATCGCCGCGCAGCTTTTGTCCGAGCGTCACATTGCCGAGCACATCGAGCCAAGGCGCCAGCAAATCGGACTGCCCCATATAGGCCACCCGCTGCTCGAGCGACCTGCCGTCGCTGACCCGGATTGCGCCTTCGAACGTGCAGGCCGCATCAAGGCCCGCAACAAGCCGCAGCAGCGTCGTCTTGCCGACGCCGGAAGGCCCGAGCAGGCTGGTCCATGCGCCCGCCTTAACCTCCAGCCGGAGTTTCGGGAAAAGCTGTTCATCCCCGAAACGCGCACTCCCCTCGACGATGAAGCCAGGCGGCGTCCTGCCCGACTTGGCCGAGACTGCTGCGGCGTGAGAGGATGCGTCGATCAACGCGCCGTCACGTCCATGATCAGGGATTCGACGGGGGTCCGGTTTGGCACGGCTCCCATTTTGAGCAGGAAGTCCTCAAAATTCGCATACCGCCCCTGATCGACCGCAGCAGGACGCGCCGCAAAGCGTGGATAGGTGTCGAGCCAGGCGCGGCGGTTGAGTTCGTTCTGCAGTTCTTTGGACGTCTTGGCGAAGATGTCCCAGCTCTCCTTCGGATAGTTGAGAATGTATTGGGTTGCGAGCTCTGTCGCCATCAGGAAGCGACGAACGCGATCACGGTTCATGGTCTTCGGATTGGCCACATAGATCAGTTCGTCATAGGGCGGAATGCCTTCGCTCTCGGGATAAAAGCAGCGGCCCTTGACGCCTTCGAGATCGAGTTGATTGAGCTCGAAGTTGCGGAAAGCGCCGATCACCGCATCCACCTGACGGCTCATGAGAGCCGGCGAGATGGAAAATCCAATGTTGATCTTCTGGACAGACGCATTGGTCAGCCCGTTCTGCTTCAACATGGCTTCGAGCATCACTTCCTGAACGCCCGGGACCGCAAACCCGACCTTGCGGCCGGAAAGATCGACAATGGATTTGATCGGCCCGTCCGCGAGCGTCACGAGGCATGTCAGAGGCGTTGTGACCAGCGTTCCGACCCTGACCAGTTCCAGCCCCTCATGACGGTTCAGATGCAATTGTGGCTGATAGGAAATCGCAATGTCGGCGCGCCCTGCCGCAGCCATGCGCGGCGGGTCTGTCGGATTGGCCGGCGCGACAATTTCGACATCCAACCCCTGCGCTTTGAACAGCCCGCGTTCCTGCGCGATGATGATCGGGCCGTGATCCGGATTGACGAACCAGTCGAGCACGACCGTCATCTTCTCCTGCGCAGCGCCCGGCAGAATGCCGGCAATAGAAAACGCAGCAGCCATCAGTAAGCGCATCATGCGAAGCTCCATTGACGTCGCTCGAAACCGGCGCTCGAAAAGCGCCCTGCCCGACCCTAGAGTCGGCGAGACATCAGCCATCGTAGGTATAGCGCCGCGCGGGTGTTGGAAAGTGCCGGATTTCAATCGTATCGGGTCCAAAGGCCATCGGCGAGCGCCGGTTGTGCGTTTGCGCACACCCGCCAGCCGCTGGCCGCCCTAAAGGCTTGATGGCTGTGCGCATTTGCCATTTCAATTGACGGGCGGATTGTGCCTTAATCCCTCCGCCTCCAGCTTGACCGGGAGTCGAATCGTGCCTCGATTGAAATGCGCCCGTGAGCAGGCCCGGATATTTCATCGCAGGGTTTTCAAAATCCGGATTGTGATTGCAGCGGCGTTTTCGGTCGCTGCTACATCCTGCGTCTTTGCGCAATCGTTCAATTGCACGGCGGCTCAATCGCTCGTTGAAAAAGCAATTTGTGCTTCTCCGGAGCTGATTAAACTGGATCTGTCGCTCGCGCGTCTCTATGAGCAATCGACAGAGGCGGCCAAGTCTGATGCGTCCAGTCTGCAACGACTGCGCGCCGCGCAACGCGACTGGATCGGCGCCAGAGACCGCGCGTGTGCGCCGTCCTCCGGAAATGCGGCGCGCCTGCAAGTCTGCGTCGCCGACGCTTATGGGCAACGGATCGCGGCGCTTTCGGTCGACGCAAACCGCAATGCGCAATTGCCCCCTGCCCCACCCGCCCCGGCCGCCAGCATTTCGGTTGCTTCGGTCCCGGCGTCTGCGGACGGAGAAGCTCTGGTCACCGTCACATCAGCCGGTCGTTTTTCGATTCGCGCGGCCAGCCGGACAGGCGTGGCCCTGCAACTCGTCGACATGATCGCCGGTCCCGGCGACATTTTCGGAGATGCCGGAACCCGGGACGGTCGCGCCGATCTCCTGCTCGACAAGGGCGTCTACAAGCTCCGCACCTTCGGGGCGAAAGGCGCTGCGGGAGTGGCGTCGCTGACCACCGAGCCGTTCCGCGAGGCCGCTCCCGCTGCGCGAGAATTCATGCAGGGCGGTCAGACAAGCGCCGAATTGGCCGACCTGCAACAACGGTCATACTGGGTCGTTGTCGATGCTGCGCATCCTCTCGCCGTCGAAGCCGCAGGTCGCTCGCTGCAGGACTTGCGCGCATGGCGCAATGGCGCTGAACTATCCGAACTCAGGCCGTCAATCGCGACGATCGAGCCTAAACCCGGGCGGCCGTTGACGCGCCTGCGACTGGAAGGCGTGGTAGAACCCGGCCTCTATCTCGTGACCGCCTGCGGCGGAGCGCCCCAGACATGGGCTGACGGCGACGCGTCCCAACCCCTGCATCTACGCTTCGGCCCTCCCACCTTAATGGCGGCAGGCTGGTTTGAAGGAACTCTCGGACCTTCAGGATCGCAGCGCTTTACGGTTCCGGCGCCTGCCTCCTATTTCAGGCTCGATCTACCCGAACAGGCACCGGCCCGCCTGACGGCGCGGCGCAGCAGCGGCGGATCAACTGTCGCCACAATCGCCAAGAACAGCCGAGAACCTGTCGTGGCAGTCGCGCTTCCGACGAATGGCCAGACTGCCGCCATCGTGGAGGTCAGCGGGCTCGAAGGTCAGAAATTCCGGCTGCGTGCATTGAACCCAGCTTCATCATTGCGACTAGCGAGTGCGGGGCGCTACTTGCTCTCCGTGGATGTAGCCGGCGAAAGCGCCGACGACGTTCCGGCGACTGTCGTGCTGGCTCGCTATCAGAATGGCGCCGGAAAAGTCGTTGTCTCCGATGCGCCGCGCGTCGGCCCCGGCCTCTCCTGGCGTCGCAAATTCAATCTGCGCGGACCAACGACGCTCATTTTCGAAATTACCCAATCTGGCGCAGTCGCCGCAACTACGCAGGGACCGGGAGTACGTCTGACCCTCGATCCGCTGGTGAGCGGCGCAGCGCCTCGTACGAATGGCAAGACGCCGCAAGTCTGGAACGTCGAAGCCGGCTGGTATGTGCTCAAGCTCGATCCGGTCGCCGGAGCATCGGGCGTCATCGATCTGACCTTCGGCCAGCCAGGGCTCACGGCCAATCTTTCGCCGGTGATCCCGGTGCGCAACGTGATCGATCTTGGGCCGCAGACGCTCGAGCGGAATGACGTCTTTCAGGTCTTTGCGAATTCCGCGCCGGGCCTAGTCTTGGGCCCTAGCGCCAGACTATTGCCGGCGGATATTGCGACGGCGCCCCTATCGGTGCAGCAGCCGGCACGCTCCGCCATCGTCGCACCCCGGACGCCGCCCGCCAAAGCCGCGCCACCTGCCCCGCGTACGACAGAGCAACAAAAGCCTAAAACCAATACTGCGCGTGCGCCAGTTGCAAGTCAGAAGGTTGCGACCCAACGCACTGTCGCCGCAAAGCCTCTCCCCCCACGCCCGGCGGCGGTTGCACTGCCACCACAAACGACCACAAGGGATGGAAGCCTCGTGATCCCGGTTCGTCTGCCGGTCGGCGGCAGACTCGTGGCGACAGATCATGCGGGCGCTGTCATTGAATCTTCCGTTTCGATACTTGGCGTCGACAAGGACATGATCAGCGCTGTCGTCACGATCCCCCCATCGGACGTCGCCCGAACTGTGATCCTCGCCTTCGTCAGGAACGAAGTGCCCGTCTCGACTCCGGTTGTGGGCGCAGAAAACTTCGGGGCGCCGCTGGAAGCCGGAGTCGCGGGCTTCTTCAACCTGCAGGAAAAGGAATCCCGCCGCTTTCAGTTGAACGTCCCGGAGGGCGGACTTTATCGGCTGGAGACTCTTGGTCGCCTCAAGACCAATGTCAGTGTCTCGACGGCCTTCCTGCCGCGACTGGCAGCTGCCAGCGACAACGGACCCGGACGCAACGCTCTCTTGCAGACCTATCTGCGCGCCGGTTCCTATCGGGTCGGCGTCTCGACGTCCGAATCTTCCGGTCGCCTCGGTCTCGTTGCTATGCCCGCCGGGTTGATCGATACCGGCGTTCTGGTCGCCGGCGGCAGCGTGCGTGCGACGCTCGCAAGCGGAGCGGGCGCGACGATCGCGCTCGATATCGATCAGGCCGGTGACTACCGGATCGACCTTTATGGCGTGAACAAAACTTTCACGGCGCGCCTTGAAGATTCGGAAGGCTGGCCGCTCATGCGGCCGGGCCCGCTCGAAACACTGAACAGGCGTTTCGAACCCGGCCGCTATCGTCTTGTCGTCCTGCCGCAGGATGTCGATGCCCGCCTTGTCGCACGCCTGCGCCGGATCGAATCTGCGCCGCCGCTAGTCGGGCACGGACCATGGCCACTTTCCTTCGGGAGCCAGCAGGCGTTCCAATGGCGGGAGCCCGCCTCCAACGATGCGGCGCGCGCGCCCGACCGCTGGACATTCGAGCTTCAGGGCCTGGCGCATGTGACGCTGAGCGTCAGCGACGGAATGATCGGCAACCTCGTCGAAGTTTCGGGTGAACGAAAGCCCGTTGGCAAGATCACATTCAAACGCGATTTCACCGAAGTGCTGCCGGGAGGCCGCTATGAAGTCGAGGCGCAGGCGCTGGGACGCAATGATCGTCTCGACTACACTATTTCGCTGCGGGCGAACGAATTGCAGCCCGGCCAAAAACGCTTCGTCGATCTTCCGGCCTCGATACCGTTCGCGATCTCGCAGGATCGCGTGGTGAGTTTCACCACCTTTGGTAGCGTGGAGCTCGGCGCAATTTTGCGCGACGCAAATGGCGGCGTTGTCGAACGCCTTGCGGGCCGCACCGACGACTGGAACATAGCCCTGTCGCGCCTTTTGCCAGCTGGCAATTATACAATTGATCTCTCGGGATCAAAATCAGCGCAAAGAGACTCGTCAGAGTCGACGGCAGACGACGAAGAACCATCGCCCGACGCACGCGCAGATGCAGAGGGTTCCGCCGATCCGGACGGTATCGAGATCCGCCTCGATCTGCCGGCGACAAGCCCAGTGCAAACGCTCGAATTAGCGAAATCGGCGTCCGCCCGCGGGCCGCAAATCCACCAGTTCGCTTTGCCTGCTGCCCCAAGAGATTCATTGCTTGTTGCTGGCGCGCAATCGACAATCGAACTGGTGCTCTCTCTGGAACGCCGCGATGACAACGGTTTCTGGCGGGCCGAAACTTTCGATCGCGGACGCACGCCAATAGTAGCTGTCGCATCGGATGGCGGCGCGCGACCCTGGCGACTTTCGGTCTGGGCCATTGACGGCGGCGCCGCTGAAATCCGCATCGGCGCTCGCTCGCTCGTGGCGACCGCGCAGGCAGTGGGCGAAATCAATCTGGAAACCGTCGCGATTGATGGCCTCGACAAGCCGTTGGGAATCGCGCTGGCCCGTGCCTCGGAGAAATCTCTATTGGCATTGAAGGAACGCCAAACTGGCCTTCTGCAGGGATCACGACCGGGACGCCCGCTCGCAGCCGCGGAAGTCGGGCCTCTGGTTCCTCAATCGGAAGCGCTCTGGCTCGTCGCCCGCGGCGAAGCGACGAAATCGGTTCGCCTTGAAACTATCCAGGCCGACGCGAACGATATCGCGCTCGACCTTGCGCCCGGCGACATTGCAACGCTGCGGTCAACTCCGCAGCCTGAAGGTCACCAGCGCATCTGGCGCGCATTCTCGACCTTCGGCCAGCCGGGCCTCGACGCCGGACGCGGCTTCGGCGTCGCCCGGCGCGCGGCGATGGCCGTCGCAGGCGATGGGCCGTTGCGTGTCTGGAACGCCGGCGCCGACGATGCGCTTCGTTTGCGCGTCGACAGCGTCGACGTCGCAATGCGCCAGACAGCAAATGTTGCGGACCGCTACGCCATCTTGCTTCCACCACGCAGCGCGCAACCGGTGCACCTGCCTGCTGGCGCCAAACAGGTTCGCATCGACCTTTCCGCCAGCACAGCTGCGCACCTTTCCGACGGCGCCCAAAACGCGACCGTATGGGCCAACGAATCCGCGACGTCCCGTCAGTTTACAGGTGACTGGACGCGCGCGCTGCTGATCAACACAAGTGACCAGCCTGCGCCTCTGGCCATTGAGGTCATTCCGGCGACCGAGCAGCGAACGCTAGCGGCCGGCCTAGTGGTGAAACGCTTCTTTGGCGCTGCGGGCTCGATCTCGCTGCCCGTGCGCGCCGCCGCGGGAGACACCCTTGTCACAGCCGGCGGACAGGCGACGTTCGTCGGTCAGGACGGCAAGGTCGCACAGGGCGGACGCGTCGCTATCACAGGCCCTGGTGAACTTCTTGTCGATCATCCACAGGGCCTCGTGGCCGCGTGGATCGAAAAT
Source organism: Beijerinckiaceae bacterium (assembly GCA_947478455.1). GTDB lineage: Bacteria > Pseudomonadota > Alphaproteobacteria > Rhizobiales > Beijerinckiaceae > Terripilifer. The sequence continues at coordinate 18,052 of CANJWR010000075.1, forward strand.
GCAACCTCCAGCCCCTGGGCGATTGACGCGGCTACACCGACAAATCTGCCGCAGATCGTTAACCTGTCAGGCCAGACAAAAGCCTTCGGGCTAAAGCCCGCGACGGCAGCGCTGGTTCATGCCCGCACAAGCGCCCCGGTGATCATGGCGCTGCAACAGGGTGCTGCGGTTGGTGCGCCTGAACTCTTCCCCACCGGCGCAGAACTCCATCGCTATCTTGCCGCTGGCGATGCTGAATTGCGGCTCTATTCGCCACAGGACGGGCCACTGTCGGGCGAGCTTGAACTGACCGCAACGCCCGTCAT
>CANJWR010000076.1 GCA_947478455.1 Beijerinckiaceae bacterium
CATAATGGACCCCATGCCGCCGATCACCACCACTGCAAAGACGACTATGATGAAGTCTGCGCCCATCAGCGGTCGCACCTGATTGATCGGCGCGGCCAGCACGCCTGCGAGCCCCGCCAGAGCGACGCCGAAGCCATAGGTGAGCGTAATCATCAACGGGACATTGATGCCGAAGGATCGAACCAGCAAAGGGTTTTCGGTCGCCGCGCGCAGGTAGGCGCCAAGCCGCGTTTTCTCGATCGCGAACCATGTGGCGAGGCAGATCGCAACTGAAAATACGATCACCCACCCGCGATAGTTTGGCAGGAACATGAAGCCAAGGTTTTGGCCGCCCTGTAATTGCGAAGGAATCGGGTACGGCAATCCGGCAGAACCGAAACGGTTCTGGAAGACGCCCTGAATGGCCAGCGCAAGACCGAAAGTCAGCAACATGCCGTAGAGATTGTCGAGGCCGGCGAGCCGGCGCAGCAGGCTGCGCTCGACGATCATGCCGATTGCGCCGAGCGCCAAAGGCACGATCAACAAGGCGCCCCAATAGCCGATGCCAAACTGGTCCAACAGGAACCAGGCGCCAAAAGCGCCCATCATGTAAAAAGCTCCGTGGGCGAAATTGACCACATGCAGCAGGCCGAAGATCACCGCGAGGCCAAGGCTCAAAAGCGCGTAGAACGCTCCGTTGATGAGGCCGAGCAACAACTGGCCGTAAAGAGCCTGCATGCCTAGAGCCCCAGATAGTCTTGCAGCTTCGCGGCGTTGGCGGCGAGTTGCGCATTTGCGAAGCCGTCAATCACGCGGCCATGTTCCATGACATAAAAGCGATCGGCAAGCTCTGCGGCCCAGCGGAAATTCTGTTCCACCAAGAGGATCGTGAAGCCATCCGCCTTGAGCCGCGAAATTGTGCGGCCGATTTGCTGGACGATGACAGGAGCCAGCCCTTCGGTCGGCTCGTCCAGCAAAAGAAGGCGCGCGCCGGTACGCAGGATGCGCCCGATGGCGAGCATCTGTTGCTCGCCGCCTGACAGGCTCGCGCCGGGGCTCGACATACGCTCGCGCAGATTGGGAAAGAGATCGAGCACCTGATCGGTCGAGAGGCCGCCGTCGCCGATCCTGGGCGGGAGAAAAAGATTCTCCCGCACGTCGAGGCTCGCGAAAATGCCGCGTTCCTCGGGGCAATATGCCAATCCCAGACGGGCGATGCGATCCGAACCGAGCTTGATTGTTTCGACGCCATCGAAACTCACAGAGCCGGAGCGCTGCTGCACGATGCCCATGATGCTTCTGAGCGTGGTGGTTTTTCCCGCTCCGTTGCGGCCGAGCAAGGTGACCACCTCGCCAGCGCGAACTTCAAGGTCAACGCCTTGCAGAATATGCGATTCGCCATACCACGCGTGAAGGCCGACGACATTAAGCATGGGCGCAGATTCAGCCATCCGCCGTCCCCATATAGGCTTCCTGCACAGCCTTGCTTGAGGAGACCGATGCGTAGTTTCCTTCCGCCAGCACCTGCCCGCGCGTCAACACTGTGATCGTATCGGACAGATCTGCGACGACGCCAAGATTGTGCTCGACCATCAAGATCGTGCGATTGACGGCGACGCGGCGAACCAGAGCCGATATGCGCGAAATATCTTCCCGGCCCATGCCGGCCATCGGCTCGTCGAGCAACATCAGTTCTGGATCGAGCGCCAGCGTCGTGGCGAATTCCAGTGCGCGCTTGCGCCCGTAGGGCATTTCGGCGGCCGATGTGAGGGCGCAGTCCGCCAGGCCGACGTCTTCCAGCAGCGCCATGGCGCGCGCATTCAGCGACTCCAGCACGTTGCGCGAACGCCAGAAATCGAACGACCCGCCGCGCGCCCGTTGAAGCCCGATCCGCACATTTTCGAGCGCCGTCAGATGAGGGAAGACGGCTGAAATCTGGAAAGACCGGACGATGCCAAGTCGCGCGACATCGGCGGGCGATTGCCCGGTAATGTCAGTCCCGTTGAACAGGATTGTTCCACGCGTCGGCGTCAGGAACTTCGTCAGCAAATTGAAACAGGTCGTCTTGCCCGCCCCGTTGGGGCCGATCAGCGCATGGATCGAGCCGCGGCGCACGCGCAAATCGACATCGTGCACGGCCGTGAAGCCGCCGAACTCCTTCGTCAATCCACGCGTTTCCAGAACATGTTCGCTCACGCGACCGGGCTTCCTGTGCGACACTTTGTTGCGCCCACGCAAGCTAGCGAAGGGTACCGGGCGCGGCAAGCGCGACGCAGCGTTTCACCGTTCAAAACATTGAGCCAGATCAAATCGGAAACAGCCTGGCATGGTGATGTTGCCGGTAGAATTACGGCCGTCAACGACATCGCAATGCTAGACAAGGGATTTGGAAATGACCCGGAAGCTCGATGTGTTGATCGCCGGCGCGGGAATTGGCGGCCTTGCGGCAGCCGCCAGCCTGCTGGTGCGCGGGCATCACGTGCGGGTGTTCGAGCAATCGCCGAAGCTGGGCGAGGTCGGAGCCGGCATTCAGGTCAGCGCCAACGGCGTCAAGGTTCTTTATGATTTGGGACTGAAGGACGCGCTCGAAAAGGTTGTGGTTCGTCCGCAGGCTTTCGAATTCCGGCGCTACGACAGCGGCGAATTGCTGCAAAGGATGCCGCTTGGCGCCTCGCACGAAGAAGCTTTCGGCGCGCCTTATTATCATGTGCATCGCGCCGATATTCACGCGATCCTCGCCGCGAAGGTGATGGAGCTAGCCCCTCGGGCAATAAGCCTGAATGCGAGGGCGGTCGGGTTCGAGGAAGGCCCCCAGGGGGTGACCCTCCTGCTTGAAGATGGCAGCCGGCATTCCGGCGACGTTCTCGTGGGATCGGACGGCATCAAATCCGCAATCCGCAAGGGCATCATGGGAGAGACGCCCGCCATCTATACCGGCCACGTGGCTTGGCGCGCAACGATCCCCAAAGAGCGCCTCCCGGCCGATATCATGGAACAAGTTGTGACGCTCTGGTGCGGCCCGAAGAATCACGCGGTGATTTACTGGCTTTGTTCGGGTCAGGTTCTGAACTTCGTCGGTTGCGTTGAGCACGAGGAATGGGAAGAGGAATCCTGGACGCTCAAGAGGCCGTGGGGCGAACTCAAGGCAGCTTATGAGGGCTTTCATCCGGACGTGCAAACCATCATCGACGCAATCGACAAGGACCAGTGCTATCGCTGGGCGATGAACAATCGCAAACCCGTCCACAACTGGAGCACGCAGCGCACGACGCTGCTGGGCGATGCGGTTCATCCCACCCTGCCCTATCTCGCCTCGGGCGCCGTCATGGCGATCGAGGATGGAGCCGTACTGGCCCGCTGCCTTTCTGGTGATGAGGATATTCCGGCTGCGCTGCAGCGTTATCAACGTAATCGCAGCGACCGAACCGCGCGGATTGTCAATGAATCGACCGAGCACGGCAGCTTTTATCACATCACCGATGCAGAAGAGATGAAGCGCGCCTTTGCAGAGCGCAACATCACCAAGTCTCGCGCCGAATGGCTCTATTGCTACGACCCGCTGCAGGTCGAGCTCGTTTAAACGATCACACAGGAGATCGCCATGTCGGTGCTGGGAACCCTCGAAGAACTGCCGCAGTCCTATCGGGACAATCTGGCGAAGGTGGATCTTGTGCCCTTGTGGCCAGCCCTGCGGAGCTTTCTTCCCTACGGAGCGCCGGAGCGCAAATGCAAGCCGATGATCTGGCGTTATGCGCAAGCGCGACCGCTGCTGCTTGAGGCCGGCGATCTGACGCCCATCGAAAAGGCCGAGCGCCGTGTGCTGATCCTCGCCAATCCGTCGCTGGATTCATCGAGCGGGCGAGCAACGCCCACGATCTATCTTGGGCTGCAACTCATCAAGCCCGGTGAGACTGCGCCCAACCATAAACATTCGCCCAGCGCGATCCGTTTTGTGGTCGAGGGCGAAGGAGGCTTTACGGTCGTCGAAGGCGAAAAGATGCCCATGGAACGGGGCGATCTCATCCTCACGCCGTCGGGCCTATGGCACGAACATGGCCATTCAGGCAGCGGTCCTGTGGTCTGGCTCGATGCGCTCGATCTGCCGCTCGTCTATTCGGTTGAGGCGTCGTATTGCGTTGAAGGTGCGCCGCAGAAGCCGACCAATGCGCCAGACCGGTCGCAGACCCAGTATCGTCGAGCGGGGCTGATGCCCTATTCGGCGCTTTTGCGCCAGCCGGATCGCTATCCACTGCGGCGCTTTCCTTGGCGCGAGGTTCGCGAGGCGCTGAATGCGCTGACGTCCCATGCAGGCCGGGATGAACACGCGCATCTGGCCTACATCAATCCCGAGACCGGTACTGAATGCCTGCCGATCCTGGGCTTTTCCGCGCTGGCGCTGAGGCCCGGCGAGACCTATGCGCCGCCGCGCCGCTCATCGTCCGCCGTGTTCCATGTCATCGAAGGCGCGGGCGATGCAGAAATCGATGGTGCGTCGATGAAGTTCGATGTGTCGGATACGATTGCGACGCCGACCCATGCGCGCATCCAGTTACGCAACAATACTTCAAAGATCGCGTATTTCTTCCTCGTCGACGACGCGCCCATGCAGCGCAAGCTAGGCTTTTACGAGGAGTTCTGAGTCAGCATCGAGGCTGAACCTGCCGCATCCCCGCGCGACGCTTTTTCGAGGCGTGAGCGGCGTCCATCGACGATCCGCCGCATATGCTCTATCGATATGGAGAGCGCGTTAAGCTGCGCGTCTTCAAGCGTATTCTTTTCAGCCTTGCTCAACACGATGACAAAAATCTCGTTCAGTTCGAGTTCGTAGGCCATCAAATCATCTTCGGAACTCGCCGTTTTCACGTCCTCAATGAGCTTACGAAGTCGTCGAAACAACTCCTCATCGCGGACTCCCCCGGCTGGCGCTGCAAAGCGCCGGAGGCTGGCGAAGGCCGAGGCCACCATGCCGCCTCCAAACAGGGCGAGGTAGAACCATTCGGACATCTGGTCGAAAAGATCCTTTTCCTCGCCATCGAAATAGGCGGCTGCGCCACTGTGCACCGGCATGATGGCATCCTTTGCCGTGTCGGGCGCTTCGATCCGGTTGGCTGAGGGGAGATCGATCGCCAGCCCGGGCCGCAGATAAAACAGGTTGCGGGCTATGTCGGCTGCGAGTTTGTCGCTCATGGAGGCTTTTGCGACCAGAAAGGTCGAAAACTGTAACGTCGGAATTGCCTTGGCGGGTCGCGGCGGATTGCCGCCGAAAGAGCCGGCGTCGATCTCGACCGCCTCGAACGCCGGAGCACGCTTGGCGATGGCCTCTGCATTCTTGAACGGAATAAAGACGAGTTCAAGTTCAGGTTTGCGCGACAGCGACGCGATGACTTCAGTTGTGGCGCGTCCTGTTGGCGGTCCCGCAAGCATGACAGCCGAAATGCTTCCGGCCTCCAGAGCCTCCGCAACCTCGGTGGGCGCTACCGAGACAATCTCGACAGCGTCTCGAGCGATGCCATAGTGCGGCAGCAGTTCGCCAAGCAGCCCCTTGTTGATGTCGTTGCGGCCGATAGCTGCCACCTTCTTGCCGACCAGATCCGCCAGTTGCTTGACGCCGCTGGCTTCGACAGCGATCAGGGTTATCGGGTTGCGATGCAGAATCGCAATGGCCTGTCCGTTCTTCGGCACCGGCAAGTCCTGCCGCACGATGGCGAGATCGACCTCATTGCGTTCCATCATGGCGGCGGCTTCCGCAGGCGTCGCAACCGCAATCGTCCTGAACCGGAAAGGCGCGCTTTCGGAGACGAGGCGGCGGGCGATGCCGGCCACAAGCTGGGAATCGTCGTTACCCGAGGGGCCGCCGACCGCGATGCTGAGATTGCGCGGCTTGTAAAAATAGAAAAGGCCGCCGCCAATCGCCAGTGCGGTCACGAGGCCTATCAGCAACAGGAAAAGCCATTCTCGCCGGGGAAACATCGTTTCGGAAACTCCGAACGTAAACCTTGATGACTTTCAAACGTCAGCAAGACCGCACCTGCCGGGCACAGCCGGGGCTTCAAGTTCAATATAAGCTGCTTTCGTCGCCATACAACCGAAGCGTGATGGAGCAGCTGAAACGATTTCGGTTGAGTAGACAGGCCTCCCTCGGGTATCAGTTGAACAAATATCGGCGGGCCTGAAGGCCTGCCCGTCCGGAGGAATTTTCGTGATGACCAATTTGGCTTTTCCGCGTCTGGCCTTTGCTTTCGGGTTGCTGGCGGCAGCGCCTGCTTTCGCACAAGACTGGCAGAAGGAATGGGCCGATACGCAGGCCCGCGCCAAGGGTCAGGAGTTCAACCTTGCGGTTCATTCCTATGAGGCCCACGAAGCCGTTGCACGGGAATTCCAGAAACGGTTCCCGGACATCAAGGTGAATGTCACGCCCTCGACGCCATCCACCATGGCGCCGCGCATCGTGACCGAACAACGCAACGGTGTGTTCGCCTGGGATTCCTGGTGGGCCTCGACGGCGAACATGAACAATATCGTTCTGCCGCTGAACGGTTTCGACAAGATCACCGACTATTTCATTCTTCCCGAGGTCAAGGATCCCGAGAACTGGCGCCGCCCGGATATGATGTATTCGTCCGACACCGGCCCCTACATCTTCATGGCGTCGCAATACGCCGAGGCCACCGCCTTCTTCAACAAGGGCGTCGTGAAGGGCCTTGAAATGCGCAACGCCGACGATTTGCTCAACCCGAAGCTCAAGGGCCTGATCGCAACCGAAGACGCCACGCGCCCGAACGCCGGCACCTACGTGTTGTCGAGCCTCGTCAAGGCAAAGGGCGAGGAATTTATGCGTCGCCTGATGGGCGATCAGAACCCGATTTACATCGCCAACCAGCGCCAACTGGCCGACACGCTCATTCGCGGCGATGCGGCGGTGATGATCGGCGGAAGTCCGGAATATATCGCCCAGTGCTGGAAGGCCGGAAGCTGCAAGGACATCGTGCGCCTGCCGGTGACGCCCTATCTGCTCGGGCGCGGCGTCGCTGTCATGAAAAATGCGCCGCACAAGGATGCCACCAAGGTCTGGATCAACTGGCTGCTGAGCCGGGAAGGCCAGCAGGTTTATGTCCGGGAATGGGCGAAGACGAACGAGACCGGTGCGGTCAGCATGCGCAAGGATGTGGAACCCGATCCGCATCACGTCGAGAGCGTGCCCGACTACGCAAACATGCAGAACGCATTCCGGCCCTCGACGGATTCCGGCACGAAGGAAATGAATACGGTCGCGAAAGTCTTTAAAGAGATCAACGACAAGAAATAGTCGCGGCTTCGATGCGGAGGGATCACAAGATGTCGAGAAATGTGGCGGGACGAACCCGCAGCGCCTTGCTGGCTGCCACGCTATTGCTGGCCGCCGGCTCTGCACAGGCTCAGGACTGGCAGGCGGAATGGGCTGCGGCGCTGGCGCAATCAAAAGGTCAGGATCTCAACCTCACCGTTCACAGCTATGAGGCCCATGAGGCAGTTGCGCGAGAGTTTCAGAAGAAGTTTCCCGACATCAAGGTGAATGTTACGGCCGCCACGCCCTCCAGCACAGCTCCGCGCATCGTCACCGAACAGAAGAACGGAATTTACAATGTAGATTCCTGGTGGGCTTCGACGTCCAACATGAACAACATTGTTCTGCCGGCGGATGGATTTGAGAAGATCACCGACTATCTGATCCTGCCCGAAGTGAAGGATCCGTCGAAATGGCAACGGCCCGACATGCTCTACACGTCGGATCGCGGCCCCTACATTATGGTTCACTCTTATTATTATGAGGCCATTGGCTTTGTGAATTCGAACGTCGTGAAAGGCTACAAGCTCGAAAACGCCGACCAGCTTCTCGACCCACGCCTCATCGGCAAGATCGTCATCGAAGATCCGCGCCGCCCCAACGGCGGCTCGAACGGCATGGCTGCCTTGCTGAAACTTAAGGGGCCGGATTTCATCTCCGCCCTCTTCACCAAAATGCAGCCGACTTTCATGAGCATCACCCGTCAGGTGACGGATACTGTGTCGCGCGGCGATGCCGTGCTGGCGTTCGGCGGCAATCCGGAAACCATGTATCAGTGCTGGAATGCAGGCGGTTGCAAGGACATTTCCCGCATGAAGCAGTTCAACTATGTGCTGGCGCGCGGCGTGGCCGTATTGAAAAATGCGCCCCACAAGGCCGCCACCAAGGTCTGGGTGAACTGGCTACTCAGCAAGGAGGGTCAGGAAAGCTACGTGCAGAACTGGGCAAAAACCAACCAGTCCGGCGCGGTGAGCCTGCGCGCCGATGTCGCGCCGGACCCGAAGCACCTCGACAGCGTTCCAGATTATAGTCGCCTCGATCAATTCGTCAGTGTGGCCACCGATTCCGGCGCGCCCGTGATGGAAGAAGTCTATCGCCTGCTCGCCAAAGCGCAGGGCCGTTAAACCAAAAGCGCTTGTTCGCGAATGCGACGCGAACGTGGGGAACGAAACAGATGCTGAAGCCTGAAGATAACGAACGCCTTGTCCGTGTCGGCCCCGGAACCCCAGCGGGCGAATTGTTCCGCCGTTACTGGCAGCCTGCGCTCCTGTCGTCCGAGGCGCCCGAGAACGACGGCGCTCCGGTGCGCGTGCGGTTGCTGGGCGATGACCTCGTGGCGTTTCGCGACACTCAGGGCCGCGTCGGTCTCGTCGACGCCTATTGCCCGCACCGCCGCGCGCCGATGTTCTTTGGCCGCAATGAAGAGTGTGGGTTGCGCTGCGTCTATCACGGCTGGAAGTTCGATCTGAACGGCGATTGCACCGACATGCCGTCAGAGCCAGCCGGGTCGCCGCTTCAGGCGAAGGTGAAGATCAAGTCCTACCCGACGCATGAACAGGGCGGCATTGTCTGGGCCTATCTGGGACCGAAGGACAAGATGCCCGCGCCGCCGAGCTACGAATGGATGCGCGCACCCGACACCCATCGCCATGTGTCGAAGACGCATGAATCCTGCAATTATCTGCAGGGCCTTGAAGGCGGCCTCGACACCGCGCACGTTTCCTTCCTGCACAGGAACAATCTGAACGACAAATCCTGGCTCGGCGCGAAAGATGGCGCGCCACAGATCGAAGTCGAGATGACCGACTACGGCTATTATTATGTGTCGACGAGAAAGAACGGGCCCGATAGCCGCTATGTGCGGGTCTATCAATACCTGATGCCCTTCCAGCAGATCCGCAGCAATGTGCTGGGCTATTCGGGCAAGAGGCCTGAGATTCCCAAATACGACGGCCATCTCTGGGTGCCGATCGACGATGAGAACACGAATATCTACAACTTCATGTACAGCTACACGCCGGACATTCCGCTGAAGCGCGAGTTCGCGTTGAATTACGAGAAGGCTTCCGGGCGCGGCGAGGACGATCTCATTCCCGGCACTTTCAAGCTGAAGCTCAATCTTTCGAACAACTACATGATCGACCGCGAAGAACAGAAGAACCGCACTTTCACTGGCATCAAGGGCGTTAATACGCAGGATATGGCCTTGCAGGAAGGCATGGGGCGTATCGTCGACCGTTCGAAGGAGTTTCTCGGTACGTCCGACCGCGCTATTGTGGCCATGAGGCGTCTGCTGCTCGAAGCCACCCATCAGGTGGAGCGCGGCGAAACCCCGAAGGGCACGGACCCGGAAAAGCACGCCGGCGCACGCGCCTACGACGATATCATCAGCGGCGACCAGAACTGGCAGACGGCCTTTGCGGAGAGCCTGCGGGCCAAATTCTGATTTGGGGCCAAATTCTGATTTGGGGCCAAATTCTGATTTGGGGCCATAATCCGGATCAGAATTTTGTCAGGTGGTTCTGCACGGCGACGGATGCCTCTGTCGCCTCGTTGTTCGACGCCATGCCGTCCAGCAAGACAACAACACGAACAGCGCTCGCCAGCCATTCGGCGATGCGGATGTAATTGTCGAACAGCCAGTTGAACGCGAGCTGCGTCTGCGTAAAGGCGGCGCCAAGTTGCACAAGCGAACCCAGCGTCATGGCTCCGGCGAGAAACTTCGGCGCGCCGGCCAGCAGCGGCACAATGGGCATGAATGTATTGTTGGCGCTGACAATCGTTTGCCCCTTGCTCTGATGCAGCGCGACCGAGCGCCATTTTGCAAAGAGAGCCGCGAGATCCTGCGCTGCCGCGCGCGCATCGCGCGCGCCTGCCTCCATCTGGCCGTGATCCGAATGCTCGCTCAATAAGACAAGATCGCCACGAACGGCGGCTTCCATGGCGTTCTTGCGTTCATTGGCGCGGATCAGCGGTCGTCCGATGGCTGTGATGAGACCGGAAGCGATGACTGAATAGAGCACGGCCAGCCAGACCATATAGCCCTGTATTTCCAGTCCCTCGCCGATCGGCAGCGTGATAGCGCCCCCCACGTTCCAGAGGATCGATACGAAAGCCACCGCCGTCACGATGCAGTAAACGAGACTCGTGGCGAAATCGACCAAAGGGTCGATACAGGCGCGCACGTCCTCAGTGATGCGAAACTCCGGCGAATCCACATCGCCGCCGGGAGACAGGATGTTGTGATGATTGCCGGAAGCCGTCCAGCGCAACAGTAATTCGCGCGTCAGACACTCGCGCCAGGCAATCTGGAGTCGCTGCCTGATCCAGTTCCACAGACCGGCGCAGATCGCGACGACGATTCCGTAAAGCGCGATGGATCGCAGGCCGGTCCAGATTGCGTCGGAATCGCGAGCTTCAATTGAATTGAAAAAGACCGCCATCCACTGGTTGATCGCGACCGAGCCGGCCACCATCACCAGCGTGACGACGACTATACCGATGCTGAGCGCCCACGCCTGTCTGGCCATCGGGCCCCACCAGAAACGGGCGCTGAAGCGCAGAAACGTCGCCGCAATCATGCGGTTGGATCGTGCCGGAAATTGGCTCAATCCTTCAGGCATCTAAGAACCCGGTCCTGTCTGCTAAATCTGCGATCCTGTTTAAGGCGAACACCCGACTTTTACGGCCAGCGCCATTGAAGCGCACGCACCATCCAGTCCGGCCAGTTCGCCAGAGACAAAACGTAACCAGTATCGAGGGAAATCACCAGAGCGCCGCAGAGGGACACAACAGTTCCGATCAGAACCTGTCGCGAGAAGACTTCGTGTTCCCGATTCAGTATCCAGCCGAAATAAATGCGGAAAACCGAGCTGAGACGCGCGATCGGCGCCACCACAGTGACCGGTGCGACGGCCAGCGCCATATAACGGAGCATCTGGGAGATCGCGACAAATAGCCCCGCAATCGCGAACCATTTCGCTGCCATTGGCTCCATACGGCGCACTTCCTTCACGCTTCCGGGGATCAGCATCAGAAGGCCCACCACGGCGGTTGCGGCGCAATATGAAATGAAGCTGGCAGCCACGCTCGTGCCGAGGTCGGAGGTCACCAGAGCCTGACGCACGAGGATCGGGCTCGTGCCGTAGCAAAGCCCCGAAAGCAACGCGAACAGATAGCCTTCCGCATAGACAGGCGTGAAGACCGCGGGCTTGCCGGGCTTCGCCTCAACGGTTTTTGAAGCGGCGCTCTTTCTGGCTTTTCCCGCTCGCCCCAGCGCCACCATCGGGCCAAACATGACCAGCACAAAGCCGATTACCTTTATGGTCGTGATCGTTTCGCCGAGGATGACGACCGCCATCACCATCGAATAGATGATGTTGAGATCCTGCAAGGGGCCGACCAGATTGGCCCCGATCGCTTTGGTTGCGCGATAATTGCAATAGCGGCCCATGCAGAAGTGAACGATGCCGGCCGCCGCAAGCCAGCCGAGCGCAGAACGCGAAAAGGCCCCGATGGCGTCGTAGCCGCCGAACAGGATCGTCGCCAGAAACAGAAACGGCACGCCGAACGGCACCGAGATCGACAGAGCCTGCAAAACCGTGCCGCTCAGGACGCCGCGCCGCGCGCTGGCGTTGTTCATGGCGAACGTCAGCGCCGACATCAAAGCTAAAAATCCGCCCAGCAATGCAGCGCCCTCCCGTTCGCAGCCGTTTGCCGGCGCGGTTGAACCGCTCTTATGGCGATTGCGGACTTGATGCAAACGCGACTGCCTTCGGCCGCAAGGCGGCCGGCCATAGTGGACGTTGCGTGATGCCCCGAGCCCTTGCAGCCGCGATCACAAGAGACGATATTGCGCCAACAGGGAGTAACGCATGTCTTCCACGCCTGACTGGCAAGCCCCGAAAAGCGCATGGCCGAAGCCCGAGAATTATGACTACGATCTCGAAGAGGCTCTCGCGGCTGTCGTAGCCTTGCGGTCGAGCGTTCCGGCGGAGGCATTTTCGGCGGATACGCTGGGCACCGAGCGACAGGGAAATGCGGTCCACATCGGCAACGGGCAGGTTCTGACGATCGGCTATCTGATCAACGAGGCCGACACGATCTGGCTGCGTTTTTCGGACAGCAAGGTTCATCAGGCAACCGTGCTGGGCTATGATCACGAAACCGGCTTTGGGCTTCTGCAAACACTGGGCAGCGTCAGCGTTCCGGCTCTGGTAATCGGCGACTCATCCGCCATTCGCATCGGCGATGCGGTCGTGGCTGGCGGCGCAGGCGGCCGCAAGAAATCCGTGGCTGCGGAAGTGACAGGCCGTCAGGAATTCGCCGGTTACTGGGAATATCTGGTCGAAGACGCCATTTTTGCCTCGCCGGCTCATCCCAACTGGGGCGGAACTGCGCTGCTGGGGCCGTCGGGCGATCTGGTCGGCATCGGCTCGCTGCAGCTTGAGCGGGCGCGCGAAGGCGCCGAGGCCGAGCCGATCAACATGTTCGTGCCCATCGATCTGCTGAAGCCGATCCTGAAAGATCTGCGACTGTTTGGACGCCCCAATCGCCCTGCCCGGCCATGGATCGGCGCGCATGCGGCGGAGATCGACGGCAGTCTGGTGGTGATCGGTCGCGCCAAACACGGCCCTGCGCGCGCGGCGGGCTTGCAGCGCGGCGACCTGATCATCGGGGTCGCGGGCACGCATATCGAGGATCTGGGCGGACTTTACCGGCGCATCTGGTCCCTCGGCGCAGCCGGGGTGGAAGTGCCCCTGCTGGTCGTGCGCGACGGCAAGAAAATCGACGTCCGCATCAAGTCCGCCGACAGGGCCGCAATGACAAAAGCGCCGAGACTGCACTGAAGCAGCCCGGCGCCCTAGAATTACTCCAAAAGTAGCTTGAGTCTAGCGCATCGGCAGGTTGAGAACCGGCTGACGGAAGCGCGACGGGCGGCGTTCCACCACGACGGCGCGTTCCATGCCGGAGCGCTGAGACACGAATACCTGATTGACCTGCGGGGACCGCAGCGTCAGGCGGCCCGAGGCGGCGCGCTTGGCTTCGATCGCAGCCTGCGCCTGCAGGGTCACAAGAATTTCGGCAGCCGGCACACCCATGAGGTCGGAAGCAATCTGCGCCTGTGCTTCAATGTCGTCGGTGAGGCCCTGAGCGGCGATGATCGCTTCTTCGAGTGTCGGCGGAAGATACTTCACGCGGACGGGAGGAAGATCCTTCTTCTTCGTCTTGGCGGGTGTCTGCTTGCGGAAGGAAGCCATAGGAGCCTCGCTGATGCCCTGATTCATTTTCTTTTTCCAAACTAGCCCACATTGTGCGTTGCAGCAAGATAATTTTGTGCGCTGCATTATCGCGTTGTTTCGACGGTCGGTTTAGTCGATTCATCCCCGAAGGTCATTCACTGATCTTGGGACAGCTCGACGCACTGTTCTCATATCTCGGGATTCGACGGGATTTTACAAGGCCTTTGGGAAAAAATCCTAGGCTCCGCCCCCTGCTTTCGATCTCAGTGGCAGCTCCGGCAACCGCAGCGCAACAAGCAACGCAATGCTCGTCATAACGATGCCCAACCCGAATGCCGAAGCGATGGCGCTGCGGTAGATATCCACAACTGCCTCGTAAGCGGCCGGCGGAAGCGCCAGAATCTGGACGATTCCACCGTTCATCATTTCCGGGCCGTTGACGCCGTCCGGCAAAGTCGCAGTCGCGAACTGCTCGGCGAGCCGGGATGTCAGAATTGCCCCGCTGGCCGCTACGCCCGTGACGCCTCCCAGCGAGCGGAAAAAGGTCGTTCCGGCTGTTGCAGCGCCGAGATTGCGCGGGTCGACCGCATTCTGAACGGCCACCACCATGTTGGGATTGACCAGCCCCATGGAGAAACCGACGGCCACGATGCAGATCTCGATCAACCAGATCGCCTGTCCGGTCGCAGCGCAGAAGGTCAGCCCGGAAAAACCAGAAATCGCCAGACAGCAGCCGACAATCTGCATCTTCTTGTAGCGTCCGGTTCTGACGACGACGCGGCCGTTAACGCGAGCCGCAATCACGACGCCCATCATGAGCGGCGCAGTCAGCCAGCCGGAATTCGACATTTTCACGCCATACACGACCTGGAAAAACAGCGGGAAATAGACGCTCGCGCCCTGCGAACTCATAAAAGTCAGCGCCGTCACCACAATCGCAATGGTGAAGACCGGATTACGGAACAACGACATCGGCATGATCGGCTCTGGCGCGCGAAACTCGCGCCAGACAAACAATGCCGTGCAAACCAAAGTTGCAGCCGCAAGGGCGAGCAGTTGAGCCGAAAGCCATGGCCAGGTGCGGCCGCCCAGACCGAGCGTCAGCAACAGGCCGCATGTAGCAAGCGCCAGGAGGGCTGCGCCTGCATAATCGATGCTGCGGATCGTGACCTTGTGGCGGCGCCGCAAGGTGATGGCGATCATGATCAACGCCGCCACCCCGATGGGCAGGTTGATTAGAAAGATCCAGTGCCACGACAGGGCGTCAGTGATGATCCCGCCAAGCGCCGGGCCGCCGAGCGTGGCGACGATATAGACCATCCCGATGGCACCCTGATAGCGACCGCGCTCCCGGGGCGACACGAGATCGCCAATGATAATCTGCGACAGCGGCATGAGGCCACCTGCGCCGAGTCCCTGCACGATGCGAAAAGCGACAAGTTGCGTCATTGACGTCGACATGGCGCTCAACAGGGAGCCGAGCAGAAAGATCAAAACCGCTGTATAGATCAACGGCTTGCGGCCATATTGGTCGCTCAGCTTGCCGTAGAGCGGCATCACGCTGGTCGAGGCCAGTACATAGGCTGTCACCACCCATGACAGATAGGCTACGCCGCCGAGATCGCTGACAATGCGCGGCAATGCAGTTGTGACGACGCTCTGATCCAGCGCCGCAAGAGCCATCACGACCATAAATCCGGCATAGACGATGCGGATTTCCCGCTTCGTCACCGGCGCATCGGCGGCGATTTCGCCGCGCTGAAGCGGGTTGGACTTTGTCTCGGGTTCCGCCGGACTGGCGTTGTCAGTCATAAACACGACCTATTGGGACAGGTCGCGCGCGTCAAGAAAAGCGTTCGCGTTCCAGCCATGTCGAAAGGGCAATGCACGCAGATGTAACGTACTATTTCTTATCGTATGTGACGCGCCAAACGGCCCCGCCGTCGTCATCGCTGAAGATCATCGACCCGTCGTCGAGGAATGCGACGCCGACCGGCCTGCCCCAGACATCGCGGTCTCCCGACACAAACCCGACCACGAAATCCTGATATTCGCCCGTCGGTCTGCCGTCGCGAAACGGCAAGCGAACAATCTTGTAGCCGGTGCGCAACGCGCGATTCCACGAGCCATGCATGGCGACAAAGGCATCGCCCTTCCAGTCTGTCGGAAACTGGCCGCCGGGATTAAAGGCCAGATTCAGAGGCGCGGAGTGAGGTTGAAACAGAACATCGGGAATCGTGATCTTGCCCTTGAGGTCGGCGCGAGCGCCCCCGTGGCGCGGATCCTGATTGTCGCCGATATAAAACCACGGCCATCCGTAGAAGCCGCCTGCCTTCACGCTTGTCACATAGTCGGGGGGAAGATTGTCGCCCAGATTGTCGCGTTCGTTGGTGGCGCAAAACAGAGCGCCGCTGCCGGGCTGCACCGCGAGTCCCGCGCAATTGCGAATGCCGTTGGCGAAGGATCGGCGGTTTTTGCCATCGGGATCGTAGGCCAGAACCGACGCGCGCCATTCCTCGCTGCCCCACCCTGCGCCGAGTCCATGAGTCTTTTCCCATTGGGACACATCTGCTGTTTGCCGCCCCATGTTCTCGGCGACATTTGAAGCCGAACCGACCGCCACATAGAGCGTCTTTCCATCGGGAGAAAACGCCAGATCGCGCGTCCAGTGCCCGCCGCCCGGAAAATTCGTCGCGATCACTTGCGGAGCGCCGGAAGCTTTCAGATCACCCGCCTTGTAGGCGTAGCGAACCACCCGGCTCGGCTCGCTGATGTAAACCCATTGCGGATTGGTGCCGGGCGGATAGAAGGCGATCCCGTATGGCCCCGAGAGTTGCGACGCGAAAGTTTCAGTTTTCTCGACCTTCGTGCGATCGGCCGATAGCCGCAACACGCTGACGCGGCCCACATTACTTTGAGCTGCGAAAATGTCGCCGTTCGGCGCAACACGCACCACCCGGACTCCAGGCAGAGTTTTTGTCAGCGCCGAAACCGCAAACCCGGCCGGAACCTGCAAGGTCTTGCCGGCGGGCGGCGGAGCATTGCGAGCACCATTCGAGGACGATGGCGTTGCGCCCGGCTGTGGCAGATCAGAGGGGCGGATCAGCCGCATGACGCCCGGCGCATCGGCTCGCCAGTCACCGAAGGCAGCTGCGCCGCGGCGAACCTGACTATCCGTTTGCGCCTGCGCGGTCGCGAGACACGCCAGCAAGGCAAGGCTCAAAATCGTTCCGAAACGCCAGTTCAGCATGGGATTATCCTTTTTGGCGGCGAAGTGCCGCCCGTTTGATCCCGCGCAGCTTCGATTCTCGCTTCATACATCCTATATGTAGAAACGAATTTGTGGCGCGATCGGTTTCCGTTCCGCCTCCTCACGAACCCGCGAGGCGATTTTGGCAATGAGCGATCCGTTTTCCACAGACTCGACACGGCCCTTCGGTCTCCCGCCATTCGACGAAATTCGTCCCGAACATTATCGGCCGGCTTTCGAGCGCGCATTGGCGGCCCATCGCGCCGAGATCGACGCTATCGTGGCTGATCCGAACGCTCCGACTTTCGCCAACACCATCGAGGCGTTGGAGCGCGCCGGTCGCGGCCTGCGCCGCGTCGGGCGTGTGTTCTGGAACCTTGCGGGCTCTGATACGAACGCCGAACTTCAGGCCATTGAGCGCGAGATGTCGCCGATCATGGCGCGCCATTCGAGCGCCATTCATATGAACAGCGATCTGTTCGCCCGTGTCGACAAGCTCTGGCAGACGCGCGATGTTCTCGGTCTCAACGACGAACAGGCACGCGTGCTGGACCTGACCCGCCGTTCCTTCGTGCGCGCCGGCGCGATGCTGAACGAATCTGACAAGAAGCGACTGGCGGAAATCGTCGAGCGTCTTGCTTCGCTCGGCACGCGTTTTTCGCAGAATGTGTTGAAGGATGAATCCTCCTACACGCTGCCGCTCGAAACCGAGGCCGACATGGCCGGTCTTTCGGACGCCATGAAGGCTGACGCTGCGCGCGCCGCCGCCGACCGCGACATGGACGGCAAGCATGTGGTGACATTGTCGCGTTCGAGCATCGAACCGTTCCTTCAGTTTTCCGAGCGGCGCGACCTGCGCAAGATTGCCTTCGACGCCTGGGCGCGGCGCGGCGCAAACGGCGGCGAGACCGATAATGGGGCGATCATCGCTGAAACCGTGCGGTTGCGCGCCGAGCGCGCAAAGCTGCTGGGCTTCCAGACCTTCGCGCATTTCAAGCTCGACGACACAATGGCGAAGACGCCGGAAAATGTCCGCAAGCTGCTCGACGCCGTCTGGCAGCCCGCGAAGGCGCGGGCAGCGCAAGAACGCGACGCCCTGCAGGCGCTCGCCAATCGCGAAGGCGCGAACGGCGAGATCGAGGCCCACGACTGGCGCTATTATTCGGAGAAACTGCGCAAGGCGGAATTCGACATCGACGACGCCGAATTGAAGCCCTACCTGAGCCTCGACAGCATGATCGCCGCCGCCTTTCATGCGGCGGGGCGGTTATTCGACATCGAATTCGTCGAGAATACAGAACTGAAGCTCTATCATCCCGACGCGCGGGCCTTCGAGGTGCGCGATCGTTCAGGCAAGCATATCGCTTTGTTCATCGGCGACTATTTTGCGCGACCCAGCAAGCGGAGCGGCGCATGGATGTCGAACTTCCGCGACCAGAACCGTCTCGACGGTGAGGTGCGGCCTATCATCGTCAATGTGATGAACTTCTCGAAAC
>CANJWR010000077.1 GCA_947478455.1 Beijerinckiaceae bacterium
AATTATGTCGATCTCGACACCGACTATGGCCATCGTCGCGATGTGGCTGGCTATGCGGCGGGCCTTGAGCGTTTTGATGCGCGCATGCCCGAATTGCTGGCGCGGCTGCGGCCCGGCGACCTCGCGGTTCTGACCGCCGATCACGGCAATGATCCCACATGGCGCGGCACCGACCACACCCGCGAGCATGTGCCGATTCTGGCATTCGGTCCCGACATCAAGCCTGGCATGATCGGAGCGCGCAGAACATTCGCCGACATTGGCGCAAGCGTCGCAAGGCATCTGGGACTTGCGCCGACGCGCACCGGCACATCCTGGCTTTGACGCCGCGCGCCTGAGCGTTCACTATCGGGCTTCATCGGGAGACTTGTTATGGAAGGCTGCGTCGTCGTCGGGCATCCGCTCATTCGTCACAAGCTGACATTGATGCGCGAGAAGGACTGTTCGACAAAAAGCTTTCGCCAGTTGCTCGACGAGATCGGCAAGCTGCTGTGCTACGAGGTCACGCGCGACCTGCCGGAAGAACTCGTCGAAATCGAAACGCCGCTGACGAAAATGCAGAGCCCGGTGATCGCCGGCAAGAAGCTCGTCTTCGCCCCGATCCTGCGCGCCGGAATGGGCTTTCTCAACGGTATGCTCGAACTTGTACCTGCAGCGCGCGTGGCTTTCGTGGGCCTCTATCGCGACCATGCGACGCTTGAAGCTGTCGAATATTATTTCAAGGCGCCCAACGATCTCGCCGACCGATTGGTGATCGTCATGGACCCCATGCTGGCGACTGGCAATTCGGCGACTGCAGCCATCGACCTGCTGAAGGGCCGTGGCGCGAAAGACATTCGCTTCGTTTGTCTGGTGGCGGCGCCCGAAGGCGTGAAGAAGATGCGTAAGGCGCATCCCGATGTACCGATCTGGACTGCCGCGCTCGACAGTCACCTCAATGAGAACGGCTATATCGTACCCGGCCTCGGCGATGCGGGCGACCGCATGTTCGGCACCAAATAGTCAGTACTGGCGCGCCGGATCGACCACGCCTGTTAACGCTTCGCCGCGTTCCAGGGCCTCGATGTTGTTGACAACAAAACGCGCAATAGCCTCGACCTCGGAGATCGCCGCATTGTGCGGCGTCACCGTCACGCGCGGATGATGCCAGAGCGGCGAATCCTGCGGCAGCGGTTCGGTCGCAAACACATCGAGCGTGACCGCCTTCAGCACGCCCTCGTCGAGCGCATCGAGAATGTCGGCCTCGTTCTGCAATCCGCCGCGTCCCGCATTGATCAGGATGGGGCCGCCGAGGCGACCGTCGCGGGCGAGCTTGCCGAACAGGGATGCGTTGAGAATGCCGCGCGTGTCGGGCGTCAACGGCAGCAGCGAAACGAGAATATCGGTCTCGGCCAGAAACTCATCGAGTTCTTCCGCGCCCGCATACGACAGAACGCTGTCGACCTCCTTGCGGGTGCGGCTCCAGCCAGAAACATCAAACCCCATCATGGCCAGCTTGCGCGCCGCATCGGATCCCAGCACGCCCATTCCCATGAGCCCGACGCGCACATCGCGCGCTGCTGGCTGAAAGCGGTCGTCTTCCCAGATGCGCTCACCCTGCTGCCAGTCATACATGCGTTGCTGGCGATGATGCATCAACACATGCAACAACACCCATTCGCTCATGCGGTCGCGCAGATCGGGATCGACGACGCGCACCACCGGCACGTGCGGCAACGCGGAATCGCGAAACACATGATCGACACCTGCGCCGAGCGAAAAGATCGCGCGCAGGTTGGGATAGTGCGAAAGACTTCCCGAGGCGTGTTTCCATGTAGCCGCGTAAAGAACCTTTTCGGGATCGCGTATGTTTTCCGGCGTTGCGACCTCGCGGCCCGGCAACATTTCGCCAAAGGTCTCAACCCACGGCTCGGCGTCCCAACCGGCGACATTGACCACAAGGCTCACCGGTCTTCTCCCAGATACTCAACCACCACGGGCATATCTTTCGGTCGCGTATCGCCAATGCGGTAGGCTTTGCGCAATGCAAGCGCAGCGACTTCTACCTGCGCTTCATTCCGCGCGTGCACGATACCGATGGGCCGTCCGCTCGAAATCTCGTCGCCGATCTGCGCCAGCGCGGTGAAGCCGACCGCCGGATCGACATTGTCGTCGGGCCTTGTCCGCCCGCCGCCGAGAGACACGACCGCAAGGCCCACATCCATCGTCCGGATGGCCTCCACATAGCCTGACCGCAACGCAAAAACCGGCCGCACGATCGGCGCAACGCCGAGATGCTTCCGATAATTCTTCAGTAAATCCGCAGGCCCCCCGAGCGCGCACGACATACGCTCGAATATCTCCGCCGCCATGCCGGACGAAATGGCCTGTTCGATCTTCGCCACAGCTTCTTCGTCGCTGGCCGCGAGCTTGCCGAGGCGCAGCATTTGCGCCCCGAGCGCCACCACCACACGATGCAGGCGCGCATCGCGCGCCACGCCCGTCAGATAGTCGAGCGCATTGACCACTTCGACCGCATTGCCCGCAGCCGAGGCGAGCGGCTGATCCATATCGGTGATGAGCGCGGAGGCCGGCAGTCCGGCGCGGCGCGCGACTTCGACAATGCTGCGCGCCAGATCGCGCGAACGTTCCAGCGTCGGCATGAAAGCGCCTGCGCCGGTCTTCACGTCCATCACGAGGCCCTGCAGGCCCGCCGCAAGTTTCTTCGACAGGATCGACGCGGTGATCAACGGAATGGATTCTACCGTCGCGGTCACATCGCGGATCGCGTAAAGTTTCTTGTCTGCCGGCGCGAGTTCTGCAGTCTGGCCGATGATCGCGCAACCGACCTCGCGCACGACGCGCATGAACAGGGCTTCGTCCGGTTGCGCCTGATAGCCTGGAATGGAATCGAGCTTGTCGAGCGTCCCGCCAGTATGGCCAAGCCCGCGGCCGGAAATCATCGGCACATGCGCCCCGCAGGCCGCAATCGCCGGCGCAAGCATCAACGACACATTGTCGCCGACGCCGCCAGTGGAATGCTTGTCGAGCACCGGCCCGCGCAGATCGGCTTTCGACCAATCGAGCACCTTGCCGGATTTCATCATGGCGCGCGTCAGCAGCGCGCATTCGCCAATATCAAGTCCGCGGAAGAAGATCGCCATTGCCAGCGCAGACGCCTGAGCATCCGCAATCCGTCCATGCGTCATACCTTCGATGAAAAAGGAAATCTCCTCGCCCGACAATTGCTGTCCGTCGCGCTTATGCCGGATGATTTCCTGCGGCAGCATCAATAGCCGCCTGCGCCCTCGCCGGCGCGTCCTGACAATTCGGTCAGCAATGCGTCCAGCAATCCGCTGGCCCCGAACCGAAAGGTCTCCGGCTTGGCCCAGTCCGGCCCCATGATCTCATCCGCAATGGCCAGATAGGTCTTCGCATCGGCCAGCGTGCGAATGCCCCCGGCAGCCTTGAAACCGACCGGCTTTTTCGAACGCGCAATCGCGCCGATCATGATGCGCGCCGCCTCCGGCGTCGCCGAGACGGCAATCTTGCCGGTCGAGGTCTTGATAAAGTTCGCACCTGCCGCGATGGCGATGTCGCTGGCGCGTTCGATCAGCGCTGGCGTGCCAAGAGCGCCGGTTTCGAGAATGACCTTGAGGATCTTCTCCTCTGCGGTCTCCGCCGCAACCGCCTCGATCATCTCGCGCACAATGTTTTCGTCGCCGCGCATCAAGGCCCGGTAGGGCATCACCAGATCGATTTCGTCGGCCCCGTCGCCCAGCGCCTCGCGCGTATCGTCGACGGCGCGATCGACATTCTCACCGCCGGCCGGAAAATTGATCACCGTTGCGATCGCCACTTTGCCTCGCAGACGCGCTCGCGCGGCCTGCACGAATTGCGGCCAGATGCAGATTGCCGCGACGTGGCCGAACGGCGTCACAGCGCGATCAACCAGAGCCTCAACTGCGGCCGCGCGACAGTCGTCCGCCAGATCGGTGAGATCCAGAAGCCCTAGTGCCCGGAGCGCGGCCTGATGATCCGTTGCATCGCTCACCGCGCAGGTCCCGGAGACTGTTTGATGCCCCATGCTTCTTCCTTGGTCTTCAGCAGTGCGCGCAGCAGGCGGCGCAATGCGATAGCGCCCTGCATGGCGGTCTCGCGTGTTTCCGCATGAGTCGGGTTGCCGTGCTGGAAACCGGCGCCAAAATTGGTGATGATCGAAATCGCCGCGACCCGGAGACCCAGCTGGCGCGCAATGATCACTTCCGGCACAGTCGACATTCCGACCATGTCTGCGCCCAGTATCCGGGCCATCTTGACTTCCGCCGGCGTTTCGAACGACGGGCCCGAGAACCACATGTAGACGCCTTCGTGCAGCGACACGCCGGCCCCGATGGAAGCCCGCTTGAGGCGGCGAGCGAGACGTCCGTCATAGGCGTCCGTCAATGACACAAAGCCGCCGTCCGAGGCGCTGCCGATCAGCGGATTGGTGCCGCTGAAATTGATGTGATCGGTGATGAGCACCAGCGAACGCGGGTAGAGATCGGCCTTCACCGATCCGGCCGAGTTCGTCAGGATCAGATTCTGGATGCCCAGCATGGCGAGCGTTTCGAGGGGGACGCCCATCGCGCGCGGATTGCCGGTCTCGTAATAGTGCGTGCGGCCCTGCATGTAAGCGACCCGCACGCCGTCCTGCATACCGATGACAAGTTTGCCGTCATGACCGGATATGCCCGGAACCGGAAAACCCGGAAGGTCGGAGAACGGGATCGAAACCGCGCCCTCGACGCCCTCCATGGCGGAACCGAGACCGGTCCCGAGCACAAAGGCATATTCGATGGGTGCATCACCGGCTAGCGCCTGGATGATCGCTGCAGAGGCTTCGACTTCGTTGCTCATTTAGACCTGCTTCCGATTGCTCTCATTAGGCTCCCAAATTTTTTGGTCCAAACGAATTCGGCAATAATTCTTCCGGTGTGAACGTCCTTCGAACGCCCTCCGGCCCCGCAACATGAATACGAGTTCCCGAAAAGGAGAACTCGTTTATTCTCTGGCGGCAGGCGCCGCATGGAGTGACAAGCGCATCTCCATCGCCAACCACCAGAATCTCGCCGATCCTGTCTCCTCCATCGCAGACCATGGCGGCAATCGCCGCCGCCTCTGCGCAAAGACCGACCGGATAGGCCGCATTCTCCACATTGCACCCGCTGTACAAAACCCCGGCAGAAGTCCTGACCGCTGCGCCAACCTTGAAATTCGAATAGGGCGCATAGGCATTCGCCTGCGCGGCGCGGGCCGCCACGAAAAGCGAATCAAGCAAATTCATACTAATTTTCCTTTACGTACGGAATGCCGGACGCCCGTGGCGGAATTGCGCGCCCGACGAAGCCCGCGAGCAAAATGACCGTCATCACATAGGGCAGCGCCTGGATGGCCTGCACCGGAACAAATCCCAGTCCGGGCACCGACAGCCCCTGCATGCGGATCGCGACAGCATCGAGCAATCCGAACAAAAAGCATGTAAATAGCGCCGGAATGGGCTTCCACTTGGCGAATACGAGCGCCGCAAGCGCAATGAACCCCTTGCCGGCCGTCATCTGTGGCAAAAATCCCGCCGCCTGCGACACCGACAGATAGACGCCCCCGAGCCCGCACAGCAGGCCGCAGATCGCCACGCCCGCATACCGGATGCGCCGCACCGAGACGCCTGCAGTCTCCAGCGCCGCCGGGTTTTCGCCTGCGGCCCGCAGCCGCAGGCCGAAGCGCGACTTGTAGAGGAACAACCATGTCAGGCTCGCGCACAGGATTGTGATGATCGTCAGCGGATCCATTCCGAACAGCACCGGATTGAATCGCGCATCGCCTTCCAGAGAAGGCGTCCGTCCGCCTTGCCCGAACCATGCGGCGCCGACAAGCGCCGTCAACCCCGCTGCAATCATGTTGATCGCCATGCCGGAAACGATCTGGTTACCATGTCGGTCGATTGCCGCATATCCATGCAGTAACCCAAGAGCCAACGAGGCCGAAAGCCCGGCAAGAAGTCCCATGATGGCGCTTCCGGTGACGGAGGCCGCAGCAGCGCCCGCAAATGCCGCCGCCAGCATTTTGCCTTCGAGCCCAATGTCCACGATGCCGGAGCGTTCTGACCAGAGCCCCGCCAGACAGGCGCAAAGCAACGGCGCGGCCAGTCGCACACCCGAACCCAGAACGATGACGATTGCGTCGAGTTCCATCGTCAGGCGCTCCGGCTGTCTGGTTCGTCAGTGCGGCGAAACAGGCCGAGCACAGCCGCAATCGGCGTGCGGAACATGCCTTCGAGCGCGCCCGCAAACAGCACCACCAGCCCCTGAATGACTACGATCATGTCGCGCGTGATGCGCGGCTGGTCGAAGGCCAGTTCCGCGCCGCCCTGATAGAGCATGCCGAAAAGAAGACTCGCCAGCACGACCCCCACCGGATGCGCGCGCCCCATCAGGGCCACGGCTATGCCGACGAAGCCATAGCCGGATGTGAATTCGAGCAGCAGACGGTTCTGCACGCCCAGCACTTCGTTCACCGCCAACCCGCCCGCCAGCATGCCAGACAGCCCCATGGTGATGACGATGACGCGGGTCGTGCCGATGCCCGCATAGTCGGCGGCCGAAGCATTGGCCCCGAGCGTACGGATTTCATAGCCGAGACGCGTGCGCCACACGAGCAGCCACACGAAAGCCGCCGCAATCAGCGCGAGCAGAAAGCTCACATTGAGTGGCGAGGATGGAACTGCAATGCCGAACAGACTCAATATGCCGTCGAACTTCGGCATCAGCGCAGCCGGCGGAAAACTTTTCGTCTCCGGCTGCATCGAGCCCGGCGCGCGCATGGAATTGACCAGAAGCCATGCCATCAGGCTTGTGGCGATCCAGTTGAACATGATTGTCGTGATGACGATATGGCTGCCGCGTTTGGCTTGCAGCCAGCCCGGAATCATCGCCCAGATCGCGCCGAACACGCCAGCCGCCACAATCGCCAGCGGCAGAAGAATGATGGCCGGAAGACCCGGCAGCGAAAGGCACACAAGCGCAGCCCCGAGCCCCGCCAGATAGGCCTGCCCTTCAGCGCCGATGTTGAAAAGCCCGGCCCGATAAGCGAGCGCGACGCTCAATCCGGTGAAGATGAAATTCGTCGCGTAATAGAGCGTGAACGAAATGCCCTCCAGACTGCCGAGACTGCCGGAAATCAAGACCCGCATGGCGTTGAAAGGATTTTCGCCGATAGCCAACACCACAAGGCCCGACACGAAAAACGCCGCCACCACATTGGCCAGCGGCACCAGCGTCAGATCGGCCCAGACCGGAAGTTTGGCGGCCCTCATGCGAGGCTGTCCGGCAAATGAAGATTACCGCTGGCGTCCAGAGGAAAGAAAGGATTCCACGCCAGTTCCCAGATATGCCCGTCCGGATCCGCCACATATGATGTGTAGCCGCCCCAGAAAGCTTTTTGAGGTCGCTTCAAAATCCGCGCGCCGGCTGCGACCATGCGGTCGAAGAGAACGTCGACGTCGGCTTCCGAGCGCAGATTCTGCGCCAGCGTAATACCCGAAAAACCGGGCACGCTATCCTCGACGCCCGCATCCACGGCAAGCGACGCGCGCGAAAAAAGCCCCAGCCCCAGACCATTGGCCTGAAAGAAAACCACATCGCCCTGACTGGCCGAAGAAGCCCGCCAACCAAGGCTTTCGTAAAAGGCCCGGCTACGCGCCAGATCAGAAACGCCGAGCGTGATGAGCGACAAACGTTGTTCCATCACGCGGCCTTGTCAGTGACGCCGGCCATCAGCAGGCCGAGGTCGCGCGGATTGGCGTTCGCGGCCGTGCGTTCGCCGGTGATGCGCCCGCCGCACATGACCAGAATGCGATCCGACAGCGCCATGATTTCGTCGAGCTCGACCGACACCAGCAGGATCGCCTTGCCGGCGTCGCGCAAGGCCATCAGCCGCTTGTGAATGAACTCGATGGCGCCGATGTCGACGCCGCGCGTGGGTTGACCGACGAGCAGCACTTTCGGTCCGCGCTCGATTTCGCGCGCCAGAACGATCTTCTGCTGGTTGCCGCCGGAAAAACTGTGCGTCGTGAGTCGCGGATCGCGCGGACGAATGTCGTAGGTTTCCATATCGGCCGCCAGGCCGCTTTCAACGGCAGCGCGATCAAGAAGCGCGCCGCCGTAGGCAGCGTCGTGCTGAAATCCCAGAATTCCGCTCTCGCAAGCCTCGAAACTCATCACCAGCCCGTGCCGATGGCGATCCTCCGGCACATGCATCAACCCAAGCTCGCGCATGTGGCTGGGATCGAGCCGCGACGTATCGATGGGCGCGCCATCCAGTGTAATGCCGCCAGACGTAAGACGCTGCATGCCCGCCAGCGCTTCCAGCAATTCCGACTGGCCATTGCCGGAGACGCCCGCAATGCCGACGATCTCGCCGGCCCGCAACGAAAACGACACATGATCGACGCGCGTCACGCCGTGCATGTCGCGAACGACAAGATCGCGCGCTTCCAGCAATACGCGGCCCGGATTGGCCGGTCCGCGATGCACGATCAGCGAGACCTTTCGGCCAACCATCGCATCGGCGATTTCTTCCACGCTGGTATGGCTCGTTTCAAAATGCGCTGCCATTTCGCCGCGGCGCATCACCGACACGTGATCGGTGACGTGCATGATCTCGCGCAGCTTGTGGGTGATGAGCAGGATCGTCTTGCCCTCGTCGCGCAGCACGCGCAGCATGTCGAACAGATTATCAGCTTCTGTCGGCGTCAGCACCGCTGTCGGCTCGTCGAGAATCAACACATGCGCGCCGCGCACCAGCGCTTTCAGGATTTCGACGCGCTGGCGCTGGCCGACGCCGATATCCGCCACGCGCGCATCAGGATCGACTTCGAGCCCATATGTTTTCGCCAGTGTGGCAAGTTTCGCCCGCATCGCATCCTTGCCGGCGGATAGCCAGAACCCGCCTTCCGCGCCGAGCAGAATGTTTTCGAGCACGCTCAGCGTTTCGACCAGCATGAAATGCTGATGCACCATGCCGATGCCGAGCGCTATGGCGTCGCGCGAAGAACGCATGCGCGCTTCGCGGCCGTCGATTTTGATCGTCCCGGATGTTGCGCCGTAATAGCCGTACAGGATCGACATCAACGTCGACTTGCCCGCGCCGTTCTCGCCGACGATTCCGTGAATCGAGCCTTTCTGCACGCTCAGGTTCACGCCCTTGTTGGCGTGAACATTGCCGAAGCGCTTGTGAATATCAATCAGCTCGATGGCGAGGGTCACGCGGATCGGCCCGTCGTCACATCGGGCACTTGCTGTCCGACATATAGTCGTGAACCTGAATCTTGCCGGCGATGATGTCGGCGACAGCCTGATCGGCGGCGGCCTTGAGGTCGGCCGTCACCAACGACTTGTTGTTGTCGTCGAGCGCATACGCAACGCCCTCTTCCTTCAAGCCAAGCACCTGCAATCCCGGCTTCCACGTGCCGGCCTTGGCTTCGGCGAAAGACTTGTAGGCCGCCACATCGACGCGCTTCAGCATCGAGGTCAGCACCTTGCCGGGGAACAGGGCGTTCTGGTTGGAATCGACCCCAATGCCGAGCTTGCCGGCGTCCGCCGCCGCGCGCAGCACCCCGAGGCCTGTGCCGCCCGCCGCATGATAGACCACGTCCGCACCGCGCTCGATCTGCGAACGCGCCAGCTCGCCGCCCTTCACCGGATCGGCCCAGGCGGCGCCAGTCGTGCCGGTCATGTTCTGAAACACATCGGCGGACTTGTTGGCGTATTTCACGCCCTGCACATAGCCGCAGGCGAATTTGCGGATAAGTGGAATGTCCATGCCGCCCACGAAGCCGACCTTGCCGGTTTTCGAAGCTTTCGCGGCCATCAGGCCCACCACGAACGAACCTTCATGCTCGCGAAACACGATGGACTGCACGTTCGGCTTGTCGACCACCATGTCGATGATGGTGAATTGCGTATTGGGAAATTCCGCAGCCACTTTCTCGACCGCGCTGGCCTGCGAGAATCCAACCGCCACGATGGGCGAAAACCCGTCGCGTGCAAAGCGCCGAAAACCCTGTTCGCGTTGCGCATCGTTCTGAATTTCGAAATCCCGATAGGCGATGCCGGTCTCGATCTTGAACTTTTCTGCGCCCTGATAGACGCCCTCGTTGAAGCTCTTGTCGAACTTCCCGCCGAGATCATAGACGATCGCCGGCTTGACCTCCGCCTGCGCGAGGTCTCCCGCCGCCATGAAGCCGACCGCTACCGCCAAACCTGCCAAAACCGGTTTCATGCTCATACCTCCAGCATCGCCTGAATGTTCACGGGTCCGTGAAGTCCTGAGGGAAAAGATCGCATGAAGCAGCCCCTCCGGCCAAGAACTGTTTGCCAGATTTTGCAGGCGTGCCACAATCCGCTTGCGCCAGCTCGGGAGAAGCACATGGCCAACGGAAAACTGACGTCCGAAGGACGCCTTTCAAAGCTGATCGGCGGCATTGTTTTCGGCCTGTCCGCCCTCCTCGTCTCGCAAGGGTTGGCCAAGGATGGCCCCGTCGCGGTCGACGCCGAAATCGTCTTCGCGGTCGATGTGTCCTATTCGATGGATCAGGAAGAACAGGTTCTGCAACGCCAGGGCTATGCGGATGCGCTGACCTCGGAACAGTTTATCAACGCCCTCAAGGGCGGCATCCATGGCAAGATCGCCATCTCCTACATGCAATGGGCCTCCTACCGCGATTCCGACATTCTGCTGCCTTGGACGGTGATCGACGGACCCGAATCGGCGGTCGCTTTCGCCGACAAGCTGCTGCGCGCCCCCTACCGGCGCGCCCAGCGCACTTCCATTTCGGGAGCCATCGACCGTTCCGCGCGCATGTTCGACAACAATGGTTTCAACGGGCTGCGCCGCGTCATCGACGTCTCGGGCGACGGCGCAAACAATGACGGTCGCCCGGTGCAGGCGGCACGCGACGACGCCGTGAAGCAGGGAATCACCATCAACGGCCTGCCGCTGGTCGGCATCAGGCCTTCATGGAATTATGCCGACATCGCCAATCTCGATCTCTACTATCAGGACTGTGTGATCGGCGGCGACGGCGCCTTCATGGTGGCGATCCGCGACCGCAAAGGCTTCACGGACGCCACGCGCACCAAGCTGATTCAGGAAATCGCCGCCCCCAACATCCCACCCATGACATTCAGCGTCGTCCCCGCGCAGGAGCGCGAGCCGCGCGTCAATTGTATGATCGGCGAGGCCATGTGGAACCGCCGCTGGGGCAATTGAGCGCTTGAAGTCTGAAAGGTTCGACTTGTTTCATCAAATTCGCGCAGCCGCACTCGCGGCTGCCTTTTCATTCGTGGCTTTTGCGGCCCCGCAAGCCCACGCGCAGGCCGTTCCGATTCCGGGCGAACAGGCACGCAGCCTGCCGGTCGTGGCTTACAACGGCATGGCGGTCAGTCAGGACGTGACGGCCTCGCGCGTGGCGGTCGACGTACTCCGTCGCGGCGGCAATGCGGTCGACGCCGCAATTGCGCTGGGGCTGGCGCTGGCTGTGACATTGCCGGAAGCCGGCAACCTCGGCGGTGGCGGCTTCATGCTGGTGCATCTGGCCAAAGAGAAAAAGACCGTCGCTATCGACTATCGCGAGCTCGCCCCCGCCGACACGCCGGTCGATGTCTTTCTGGACGAGAAAGGCGACTTCGTTCCACGCAAATCGCAGGACAGCGGTCTGGGCGTCGGGGTGCCTGGCACGGTTGCAGGCCTTGCGCTGGCGCTCGAAAAATACGGCTCTGGCCGCTTCTCCTTTGCGGACCTCGCAGCGCCCGCCGCCGCACTGGCGCGAAACGGCGTCCCGGTCGTGGATGGATTGCTCGATTCGCTCACGCGCTCGGCCCGACGGCTGGAGCGCCATCCCTCCAGCAAGGCGATTTTCCTTCAACCCGACGGCAAGCCGCCGGCGCGCGGCGCATTGCTGGTGCAGAAAGATCTCGCCGCCACGCTCGACGCCATCGGCCGCGACGGCAAACGCGCCTTTTACGAAGGCCCAGTGGCCGAAAGGATCGTCGCCGCTGTGCGGGCCGCCGGGGGCCGTATGACGATCGACGATCTGAAAAACTATACGGCGATCGAGCGCGCCCCGGTGCGCGGAACCTTCAGGGGACGCGAAATTCTTTCCATGCCGCCGCCATCCTCGGGCGGCGTCCATATTGTCGAAATCCTCAATATTCTGGAGGGTTTTCGGCTTTCCGATATGGGACTGAATTCGGCCGAGACCATTCACCTGATGGCGGAAGCCATGAAGCTCGCCTATGCGGACCGTTCCGAATATCTGGGCGATCCGGATTTCGTGAAAGTGCCGGTCGCGGCGCTGACATCGAAACGTTATGCGGACGCCCTGCGCGCCACAATTTCCGCCACCGCGACCCGCCCGGCGCGCGACATCAAACCCGGCGAGATCGCCCCTTACGAAAGCGACCAGACCACGCATTTCTCCGTTGTCGACAGCGACGGCAATGCGGTGTCGAACACCTATACGCTGAACTTCTCCTATGGCGTCGGCATCGTGGCCGATGGCACAGGTGTGATGCTCAACAATGAGCTGGATGATTTTGCCGCCAAGCCCAATGCGCCGAACGCTTTCGGTTTGGTCGGCGGCGCCGCCAATGCGCCCGGCCCGCGCAAGCGCCCGCTATCCTCCATGAGCCCCACCATGGTGTTCCGCGACGGCGAACTGGAAATCGTCACCGGTTCGCCGGGCGGTTCGCGCATCATCACGACGGTCCTGCAGATCATTCTCAACATCGTCGAACACGGCCTGAATGCTGCGGAAGCCAGCGAAGCGCCGCGCATCCACCACCAGTGGACGCCGGACGAATTGCGTGTCGAGCGGGGCCTCTCGGTCGACACGATGCGCCTGTTGCAGGGCAAGGGCCATCGCATCAACATCGGCTCCAGCATGGGCTCGACGCAGACGATCCATCGCGTGGGTGGTCTGCTGATGGGCGCGGCCGATACGCGCCAACGCGGAACCGGCGCCGCCGGATACTGATTGACGCAAGTCATTGCCGCAGCGACTGCGTCTGCCACGATGGGGTTATGAAATTGACCCGAATCGTCCTCGCATCCGTTCTGGCTCTGGCGATTGTAGCGCCGGAAGCTGTTGGGGCGGCCCCCGGCCCGCTGACGCGCGGAAAGGCCTTCGCGCAGAAGTACTGCAGCAATTGCCACAATATTCTTCGCACCGGCGCGAGCCCGAACCCGAAATCACCGCCGTTTCGCGCATTAATGCAGAAATATCCCATCGACAGTCTCGAAGAGGCTCTGGCCGAAGGCATCGTGGTTGGTCACGAGGCGACCGACATGCCGTCTTTCGAATTCGAACCGGAGCAAATCTCCGATCTGCTGGCATATATCGGCCGCCTCAAGCGCAGGTAGCGGCTTCGTCCACGCCAACGGAACGAAATACGCGCCCGGACGTTGAGCATGAGTCTGCGATAGTCGCGGGCTTTATTTTGCAGCCCCGGAGCTACGCATGACCGTCGAATCGCTACTGATCTTCCTCCTGATCGGCGCAGTCGCCGGCTGGCTCGCGGGCTTGATCGTGCGGGGCGGCGGCTTCGGACTCATCGGTGATATTCTGGTCGGCATCGTGGGTTCGGTCGTCGCAGGCTTTCTGTTTCCCCGGCTCGGCTTCAGCATCGGCGGCGGCGTGGCGGCGCAGATCGTCTGGGCGGGGCTTGGCGCGGTCGTTCTCCTGCTGGTCGTCCGGCTGATCCGCCGCATCTGACGAAACACCGAAGCCGGCGCGCGCAACTTGTGCGCCGGCGCGCGACCCCCTAGTTTCGACTCAGACGAAATCAGGGACAGACGATGCGCTTTACCGGCACTGCGGACTACATCGCGACCGACGATCTCAAGATCGCCGTCAATGCGGCCATCGTGCTGGAGCGACCGCTTCTGGTGAAAGGCGAGCCCGGCACCGGCAAGACCGTGCTGGCCGAAGAAATCGCCAAGGCGCTCAATGCGCCGTTGCTGACCTGGCACATCAAATCCACCACCAAGGCCCAGCAGGGTCTGTATGAATATGACGCCGTCTCGCGCCTGCGCGACAGCCAGTTGGGCGACCCTCGCGTCTCCGACATTCGCAACTACATCAAGCGCGGCAAGCTCTGGGACGCTTTCGCCAGCGACGAGCGACCTGTTCTCCTGATCGACGAGATCGACAAGGCCGACATCGAATTCCCCAACGATCTTCTGCTCGAACTCGATCGCATGGAATTCTTCGTCTACGAGACCGGCGAAACAATCCGGGCCGAAAAGCGCCCCGTGGTGATCATCACGTCGAACAACGAAAAGGAACTACCGGACGCCTTCCTGCGCCGCTGTTTCTTCCACTACATCAAGTTTCCCGATCACGAGACGATGGAAGCCATCGTGGACGTGCATTTTCCGGGCATCAAGAAGCGCATGGTGGAAGAGGCCCTGCGCATCTTCTTCGAGGTTCGCGATGTGCCGGGAATCAAGAAGAAGCCCTCCACGTCAGAGCTTCTCGACTGGCTGAAACTGCTCCTCAACGAGGACATCACGCCCGAAATTCTGCGCGAGCGCGACCCCAAGAAGATCATCCCGCCCCTGCATGGCGCGTTGCTCAAGAACGAGCAGGACGTGCATCTGTTCGAACGGCTGGCGTTTATCAATCGACGGGGCGGTTAGGGCCGGAATTTTCTGCGTCTGGATCGGCGTCTCTCCGCCCAGCCGAACGCGTCGCGCTTGAATTACGCCGCCATCCCCGGACACATGCCGCAACCCGGCCCCGGCTCGCCGCTACAGGTCATCGACTGGCCGGCGCCTTCCGCGCCCTTGGCCGGATCCGCCACCAGCGACAATTGCTGATCCAGATGTGCGCCCCCGCAGGACGGGCAGACCGGAACGTCGCCGGAGCGCACGAGGGTCTGGAAGGCGGTCGAGCAATCGGTGCATTCGTACGAAAAGATCGGCATAGGGCTTCCGCAGGCTGAAATGAGGACCGGAATTTGCCGGATCGTCGTCCCGAGCACAAGCTTTCAGTTAGCGCGCGCGGCGATCTTGCCGCACGGCGGGATGGTGGCCTCCAGATTCTTACCCGCGTCCGCAATAGCCTTTTTCAGATCCACATCGGCCAGAAACACCAGATAGGGCGTCTGCGCATCGGGCTTCAGATAGGTGGTCGACAGAACCGGCCCCGCCGGCATCTCGCCGCGACGGCAGGAATCGATTTCGATCTCGATCCCGATGTGCTTTTTCTGACTGCTCCCGGGCTGGTTGGTGCGGCCCTGCTCCTGCATCGCCCGCACGCGCCGAACATCCGCATCCGCCACCCGGTAGGCGAGAATCCGCGTGCCCGCAGCCCGGAAGCGGGCCAGCGACGTCATTTCCTGCACCGTATTGTTTTCAGCCAGAACGAAGACCTCGGTGGTCTTTTCCTTCTCGCGCCCCGCCGCCCAGACGCTGACCGACAGCTTCGCCCCGCCCGGTCGCGTCTCCAGCCAGTCGGGAGAACGGGCCGCAATGTGCAACTGGGCCGGATCGAAACGGGCGAAGTCGAAATTCCGCAGCGAAATCATCGTGGAAATCGGCATATGGCCGCACGCGGCCACAGTCAGAACAGCGGACAGGGCCAGAGCAGGCTTCATGAAACGCATGGTGCATAACCTATTAAACATCTATTTTTTAATGTTTGACATTAAATTTTTATCATGTCAATCATGCACTGCGGCTGACATTGCGCCGCAGCGCCGGTCGCCCGGCCATTTCAGGAGTTTTCCATGAGCAACGTGATGTCCGCCAGCGCACAGGATTACCCGTCCGGGCAGGCAGCGCTTCGCCGTCGCATCGGCTGGATGTGCCACCTGATCCGCCTTGCGGCTGCCGGCTACGGAGCATGGGTTCTGTTCACCGTCATCCGCCACTGGACCGATCCGGCCATGGTGATGCGCGGCTACGGCGCCTGGCTGAAGACCGATCTGGCGGGCATTCTGCCCTGGCAGCTCATGGCGGGCTTTTCGCTGCATCTGGGCATCTGGGCCTTTGCGGCAGCGGGTTGTTTCAGCGTCTGGAAGCTGTTTTCCGGCTATCTGGCGGGACGCATTTTCACCATCGACGCCGCAATCTGGCTGCGCCGCATCGGGACGTTCGGACTTGCGGCCCAAATGGCCGATCTGGTCACGCGTCCGCTGGTCGCCATGATCGTCAGCGCCCACCTGCCCGAGGGCTTCAGGACCGTCGGGTTTTTCGGCAACCCGACCGACCTGCTGATTGTGCTTTTCCTTGGCGGCTTTATCGCTCTGGCGGAAATCTTCCGCGCAGCCGCCGAAATCGCCGCCGATCACGAACAGATTGTCTGAACCATGCCGATCATCGTCCATCTCGACGTCATGCTGGCCAAACGCAAGGTTCGCTCCCGCGATCTGGCCGACGCCATCGGCATTGCCGAACAGAATGTTTCCCTGCTCAAATCCGGCAAGGTGAAGGGCATCCGGTTCGATACGCTGGAAAAAATCTGCGCCGCGCTCGATTGCCAGCCGGGCGACATTCTGGAATTCACCCCGGAGCCGGCGGAGCCTTTCAGCCTCACGCCGCAGGACAAAAAGACCGACTAGCCAAGAAAGCCGGTTGAAGACCCGGGCGAGGCCGTGACAGCGGCCCTGCTCTTGCTATTCTGTCCCCATGCGCCGTCTGCTCCTCCTCCGCCACGCCAAGGCCGCCAACGACTCCGGCGGCGGCGATTCCGAACGCCCGCTGACGGAACGCGGCCTGCGCGACGCGATCCTCATGGGCCGCTATCTGGCACGCGAAGGTTTTGCGCCTGACACCGCAGTCGTATCGAGCGCGCGCCGCACCCGCGAAACGCTCGACGCCGTGCGCCACGAACTGCCGGGAGCCATGACGGTCTTTGTGGAGCCGCGCCTTTATCTGGCCGAGGCCCCGACCCTGATGGACCATCTGCGCCGCACGCCGGAGACGACCCAGACCCTGCTCGCCATCGGCCACAACCCCGGCTATCAGGATCTGGCGATTGCGCTGTCGGGCTCGGGCGATCTGGCGATCCGGCGCGACATGCTGCACAAATTCCCGACCTGCGCGCTCACCATCATCGAGTTCGACTGCGACTGGGCGAAAGTGAAGACCGGCGCTGGCCGGTTAATCCGCTTCGTGGTCCCGGCGCAATTGCGCGGCAGGCCGGACGCGGATTGAACCGGAAACCCTCGACAAGCCATCCGGGTTCCTGTAAACGACCCCCCTTAACTCACAACAGCGATGCCGAAACGCTCGCCGCAAGGCGGAACGGCAGGAGTAGAACATGAACCTGATTCAGACGCTCGACGCCGAGCAGGCTGCCCGGCTTAACAAGAACAATCCGGAATTCAGCCCCGGCGACACCATCATCGTCAACGTGAAGGTCAAGGAAGGCGAGCGCACCCGCGTTCAGGCCTACGAAGGCGTTTGCATCGCCAAGAACGGCGGCGGCATCAACGAAAGCTTCACAGTCCGCAAGATTTCCTACGGCGAAGGCGTGGAGCGTGTTTTCCCGCTGTTCTCGCCGATGATCGAGTCGATCTCGGTCGTCCGTCGCGGCAAGGTGCGTCGCGCCAAGCTCTATTATCTGCGCGATCGTCGCGGCAAGTCGGCCCGCATCGCCGAGAAGGCCGAGACCGCCGCCGAGAAGGCAGCACGCGTCGAGGCCAAGACCGCCAAGAAGGCAAAGGCCAAGGCCGACGCCGCGAAGTAAGAATTTCAGCAGATTTGCTGTAAAAAACCCGGGCCGAAAGGTCCGGGTTTTTTGTTTTCGGAGTGCTTCCCTCTCACTATGGGAGAAAGAATCCGCTCACCCCAGTTTCCCGTTGAGCATCCACCGATGCCCGAACGGGTCGCGGATCACCGCAAATCGCGTTCCCCAGAACGAATTGGTCGGCTGCGTCTCGGCCTTCGCGCCCATCTCGGTCGCCTTGGCGAAAACCTCGTCGACTTCCCTGGCGCTGGCGAATTCGAGGCTGACCGAGGCCGTCACCGGCTCGCCCGGCAGGGGCGGGCGCGTGTGCTGGGCGAATTCAGGGAAGGCGTCCGACAACATCACCGTGCCGCCGTTGATGTCGAGCTCGCAATGCGCCACCCGCAATCCGTCCAGCGAGGGCATGAAGGCCTTTTGCCGCGCGCCCAGCGCACTTACATACCATGTTATGGCAGCCGCAGCCGGCGTGACTGTCAGATAGGGAGCGGCCCTCGGGCG
>CANJWR010000078.1 GCA_947478455.1 Beijerinckiaceae bacterium
CCGATTGGCGTATTTCTTGATCGCAACTGGCTGTTTTTCGTTGGCCATGTTCGTCCCATCCGCCCCAGATTGGCGATCTCCGGGGATTATTTCCCGCCCGTCACTCTACGATAAGCAATTTGTGCGGGTGCGAAAACATAATTGTGACATCTCGCCGCATTCAGCCCGGGGGCCAACCTTGGAACAACGACCAATTGCCATATCGCCCCGGCCGTTCCTTGCTTGACCCGGGGAGCGGGGGCATGATCAACCAATCGTCATGCGCGAGCATCAGAATGGCCGCGCCAACAGTTACAGACAATAATTCCAGAATTCCAAAAGAGGAGTCCGCTAATGTCTGCCGAAATCGTGATCGCCAGCGCCGCCCGCACCGCAGTTGGTTCCTTCAACGGCGCTTTTGCCAATACTCCCGCCCACGATCTCGGCGCAATTGCGATCAAGGCCGCCATTGAGCGCGCCCGGATCTCCCCCGATGACGTGGATGAGGTGATTCTCGGCCAGATTCTCGCCGCCGGTCAGGGGCAGAACCCGGCACGTCAGGCCGCCATGAAGGCGGGCGTCCCGCAGGAAAAGACCGCCTGGGGCCTCAACCAGCTCTGCGGCTCGGGCCTGCGCGCCGTGGCGCTCGGCCTCCAGCAGATCGTCAACGGCGACGCCAAGATCATCGTTGCCGGCGGTCAGGAATCCATGTCCATGTCCCAGCATGCCGCGCATCTGCGCAACGGCACCAAGATGGGCGACATGAAGTTCGTAGACACCATGCTGCGCGACGGCCTGATGGATGCCTTTCAGGGCTACCACATGGGCGTCACGGCCGAGAACGTCGCCACGAAATGGCAGATCAGCCGTGACGAGCAGGACCGTTTCGCGCTCGGCTCCCAGAACAAGGCCGAGGCCGCCCAGAAGGCCGGAAAGTTCCGCGACGAGATCACCCCCGTGACGATCTCGACCCGCAAGGGCGACATTGTGGTCGATCAGGACGAATATATTCGGCCCGGCACCACCCTTGAGGCTCTGGCCAAGTTGCGCCCCGCCTTCGACAAGAACGGCACCGTGACGGCCGGAAATGCGTCGGGCATCAACGACGGCGCAGCCGCCGTCGTTCTGATGACCGCCGAGGAAGCCCGCAAGCGCGGCATCACCCCGATGGCCCGTATCGTGTCGTGGGCGACCGCCGGCGTCGATCCAGCCGTCATGGGCTCGGGCCCGATCCCGGCATCCCGCAAAGCGCTCGAAAAGGCCGGCTGGAAGGCCAAGGATCTCGATCTCATCGAGGCCAATGAGGCCTTCGCCGCACAGGCGCTCGCGGTCAACAAAGACATGGGCTGGGATCCGGCCATCGTGAACGTCAACGGCGGCGCCATCGCGATTGGTCATCCGGTCGGCGCATCGGGCGCCCGCGTGTTCGCCACCCTGTTGTTCGAAATGCAGCGCCGCGGCGCCAAGAAGGGTCTCGCGACCCTCTGCATCGGCGGCGGCATGGGCATCGCCCTCACGGTCGAGCGCTAACCGTCCTGACCGGCGCGCGATCTTCGCACAAAGTCGCGCGCCGAAAGGACGAAGGAAGTTTCCGGGCAAAATCGCCAGAGTAAGGCTCGGTGAAATAAGCCCGATCCGGGATTGGAACAGACAAGGGAGTTGGCAATGGCGCGAGTTGCAGTGGTCACAGGCGGTACGCGTGGCATCGGTGAAGCGATTTCAAAAGCCTTGAAGGAAGCCGGATATTCGGTTGCGGCGAACTATGCCGGCAACGACGAAGCCGCCGCCAAATTCAAGGCCGATACCGGCATTCCGGTTTACAAATGGGACGTGTCGAACTTCGACGCCTGCGCCGCAGGTCTCGCACAGGTCGAGAAAGATCTCGGTCCCGTCGATGTGCTCGTCAACAACGCCGGCATTACCCGCGACGCCATGTTTCACCGCATGACGCTCGATCAGTGGAATGCGGTCATCAACACGAACCTGAATTCGCTGTTCAACATGACCCGCCCGGTTTGGGAAGGTATGCGCAATCGCAAGTTCGGTCGCATCATTTGTATCTCGTCCATCAACGGACAAAAGGGCCAGATGGGGCAGGCGAATTATTCCGCCGCGAAGGCTGGCGACATCGGCTTCGTGAAGGCGCTGGCGCAGGAAGGCGCACGCGCCGGCATCACGGTGAATGCTATTACGCCGGGCTATATCGCGACCGAGATGGTCAAGGCGATTGATCCGGCGATCATCGAGAAATCTATTCTTCCGCATATTCCGGTCGGTAGACTTGGTGAACCGGAAGAGATCGCGCGTTGTGTAGTTTTTCTGAGCTCCGATAACGCCGGATTCATCACCGGCTCAACATTATCGGCCAATGGCGGACAATATCTGGCGTAAATTTCGCCGATTTAATTTTTGTTAGTCCCCCGGCGCAACACTTAGTCGCTTCGAAAAGCGGTTTTTGCTTTTTTGCGCCGGGGGGCACATGACAACGAAGCGCATTTGGGCGATCCGTTCTGGCGTTACAGGCCAAGCGGATTCCATATTTATTGAACACAATCAACTTGCCTTGAGCTCTGCCGAACTCGATGACGACATCAGCAAATTGTCGCCATCCCGTTCGGCCTTCAAGGAAGCGTTCGGGCAAGCGCAGAATAATGCACGCCCCGAATCCGTGCCTATGCAGGCAGGTCAATTGTTCCGTTTCGTGCATGACGTAAAGATCGGCGACAACGTCGTTTATCCCCGCAAATCAGATCGAAATTTATACTGGGGAGAAATTGTCGGCCCCTATGTGTTTCAATCAGAAGATGCGGAAGATTTTGCTCACCGGCGTGGCGTGCGCTGGATCGGCAAGCTGCTACGGGATCGTTTCACTCCGGGTGCGCTCTACGAACTCGGCGCGACAATGACGCTGTTCGAGGTGAAAACATTCTGCGAAGAACTGGCGCAGAAATTTGGCGCCGCAGACGCGGCCAGATTGCCGCCGGTCGCGGCGCCGCGCACAGAACAACCACCTCTCGCTTCGCTGGACGTAGTTGAAACGACGCGTCAGTTTATCT
This sequence comes from Beijerinckiaceae bacterium, assembly GCA_947478455.1. GTDB lineage: Bacteria > Pseudomonadota > Alphaproteobacteria > Rhizobiales > Beijerinckiaceae > Terripilifer. The sequence goes on from CANJWR010000078.1 coordinate 3,036, forward strand.
CGAACAAATTCCGCAGCGAACTCAAAGGATTTCCGCTTGAGCCCTTTGTGGCAGAGCTTTTCCGCGCCATGGGTTATTTCGCCAATCCCACCCGCAAGGTTCGCGATGACGGGATCGATGTGATTGCGCATCGCGACGAACTCGGCATCCAGCCGCCGATCATCAAGATTCAGGTGAAGGCGCACGAAGCCAATATAGGCGCCGATTGCGTAAAGGCTTTCTACGCCATGGTGCACGACAGCGAGGTCGGCGTCTTCATCACTACCGGCGGCTATTCGGGCTCAGCGCGTGATTTTGCGCATACCAAATGCAATCTGCGTTTATACAACGGCGGCGATCTCGCCGATCTGGTCCTCAAGCACTATGACAGGCTCGGCTCGCAATACCGCCAGCAGATTCCGCTGCGGCGCGTGCTGATTCCAGATATGACGATGTGAAGCAGCGACGACCCACGCCCGAAATGCTCGTACCGACAGGCGTCCACAAAGCCCCGCGAGCGATAGAGCGCACGCGCGGATTCGCTGCCGTCGCGCACGATTGTGCGCAAATTCGGCCAGCGGTGAAGCAAAGCTCCTCGAATGTGCGGGCGAGATCGATCTGCACACAGCTGGCTCCCAACGGGAGACAACAAAAAAAGGCCGGCTGTACGCCGGCCTTTTGAAGCGTCAAGACCGACGGGAAGCTTACGCTTCGGCCGACTTGATCTTGAGAACCTGACGACCGCCGTACATGCCGGTCTTGAGGTCAACGTGGTGGGGACGACGCAGCTCGCCCGAGTCCTTGTCTTCGACATAGGTCGGGGCCTTGAGGGCATCGGCCGAGCGGCGCATGTTGCGACGCGACGGCGAGGTCTTCTTCTTCGGAACTGCCATGGTACTCTCCGTGCGGCCCATCGCCAATCGCGGGGCGCGAATTCAAGGCCGGGCTCATACACCCAAATAACGCCCTTGGCTAGCGCATGGGACGGGCCGAAGCCAGTCGAAAGATGGTCCTGCGCCCCTTCGGCCATGAAACAGTCGGATTTTTCCAACAAAAGTGGTAAACAACAAACTGATTCATCAGGATATGGCCGGTCGTCGATGCGCCGTTGGAATTTTTTGAAGATTTGTCTCGGTGTGACAGCTCTGGCTGCCGGGTCCGGATTCCCGGCCCTGGCCGAGAACGTCAGCGCCAAATACTCAGTCCGGTTGATCGGCCTGTCTCTCGGCACAGCCGGGCTGACGGCCAGCGTCGACGCCGGTCAGTACAAGATCGAGGCGAATGCCCGTCTGTCCGGCATCGCCTCCATGGTGTCGAACTCCCGCGGCGTGGCGGTCTCGACCGGCGGCATCATCCCCGGCAAGCCGGCGCCTTCCACCTATGCGACCACGTCCTCCAGTTCCACCGTCACCCGCACCGTCAGGATGGCGTTGAACGCCGGCACCGTCCGGGGCGTTGATATTTCGCCCCCGCTCGAGAATGCGCCGGACCGCATTCCGGTGACAGACAGCCACAAACGGGCTGTGGTCGATCCGTTGAGCGCGCTGGTCATGCCTGTCGCCGGCAACGAGCCCCTGCTCGGCCCTGCCGCCTGCAACCGCACTATCCCGGTCTACGACGGCTACACACGCTTCGACGTTGCTCTCGCATATGTGGGCTCCAAGCAGGTGAGCGCCACCGGCTACAAGGGCCCGGCTGTGGTCTGCTCCGCCCGCTATGTGCCGATTTCCGGTCACAGACCGAACCGCAAGGTCACCGAATTCATGGCCCAGAACCGCGAGATGGAAGTCTGGCTGGTCCCGCTCGAATCATCGCGCGTGATGCTGCCGTTCAGGATTTCGGTGGCCACCATGGTGGGGACGACGATCATCGAGGCGCAGGAGTTCTCGGTCGGCCCGACAACCCGGGCCGCCAGCGTCGCGCGGTAACGCCCCGTTCCGGCACACGAGGTTAATATTCGATCGGTTTAATCGAACGAATTCGACCTATTGTTCCCGTCCGCTGGTGGTCGGAACACCTGTCACGCCCATATGTGGTGAGAACGAGCCGCGAATATCAGCAAATCAGTGATTCGTGCCCCGTGTGTTCCGGCTTGGTCCCAAAGATTAATTCCGGACCGGAAAATAAAATTTATTCCCTCGATTGACTCAATGACGATTCGGAGTCCGCGGCAGAGTCGAAAAGAATCTTGATGAATCGTCCCTTGAGTTCAGTTGAATCACAATACATGGGAGACTCTGCCGCTGGCTGAACAATATCTTGCGGTGAACAAACGAAGACTCACGGCGAGTCACCGATTCGGGCGCGATTCGTTCCTGTCCCGTTCGAAATCGCAAGATCGACTCGCTCATCCGTTCCATTGTGCTACACGAGCGCCATGCGCCGCCGCCCGGGGTCAGTCTGTCAATGAGCGTTTCAAATACGGCGCGAAGCCGGCCTCTGGCGCGCGCCGAGCGCGCACAGCGGGTCACGGCCATTCTGGGGCCGACCAATACCGGCAAGACCCATATGGCGATCGAGCGCATGCTCACTTACGACAGCGGCATCATCGGCCTGCCGCTGCGCCTGCTGGCGCGCGAGGTCTATAATCGCGTCGTCGAAAAGGTCGGCCCGGAAGCGGTTGCGCTGATCACCGGCGAGGAAAAGATCAAGCCGCCCCACGCCCGCTACTGGATTTCCACCGTCGAAGCCATGCCGCGCGATCTCGACGTGGCCTTTGTGGCCATTGACGAAATCCAGCTCGGGGCCGATCTCGACCGCGGCCATGTCTTCACCGACCGCCTGCTGAACCGGCGCGGTCGTGAGGAAACCGTCCTCATCGGCGCCGGCACCATGGGACCTGTCATCGAACAATTGTTGCCCGGCGTGCGGATTGTGGCACGGCCACGCCTGTCGACGCTTCTCTTTGCGGGCGAGCGCAAATTGTCGCGGCTGCCGCGCCGGACCGCCATCGTGGCATTCTCGGCGGAAGAAGTTTACGCCATTGCCGAACTGATCCGACGCCAGCGCGGCGGCGCAGCTGTGGTTCTGGGCGCACTCAGCCCCCGCACCCGCAATGCGCAGGTTCAGCTCTATCAGGACGGCGAAGTCGATTACATCATCGCCACCGACGCCATCGGCATGGGACTCAATCTTGATGTCGACCACGTAGCCTTTGCGGGCGACCGAAAATACGATGGCTGGCACTATCGCAGGCTCAATCCGGCAGAGTTCGGCCAGATCGCCGGGCGCGCCGGGCGGCACCTGAATGACGGGACATTCGGCACGACCGGTCGATGCCCGCCGTTCGACGAGGATCTGGTGCAGGCCCTTGAGGAACACCGGTTCGATCCGGTTTCTATGCTGCAATGGCGCAACACTGATCTTGATTTTTCTTCCATCGAGAGCCTTCAGGCCTCCCTCGACCGTCTTCCGGACGAGCCGGGATTGACCCGCGCGCCTCTGGCGGAAGATCTTCTGGTGCTGGATATTGCCTCCCACGACCCGGAAGTTCGCAAGACGGCGAAAAATCGCGGCGACATCCAGCGGCTCTGGGACGTCTGCCAGACACCCGACTATCGCAAACTTTCGCCTGCAGCCCATGCGGAACTTGTGCTGACCCTGTATGGCTATGTGGTGCGGGCAGGCCGCATCCCGGACTCCTGGTTCCAGCGGCAGCTGTCAGTGCTGGACAGGACCGACGGAGACATCGACGCCCTGTCTGCAAGAATCGCACAGGTGCGAACTTTCAACTATATCGCCAACCGTCCTGACTGGTTGGGTGATCCGGAGCATTGGCAGGGCGTCACGCGTCAGGTAGAGGACAAGCTGTCTGACGCTTTACACGAACGCCTCGCCCTTCGCTTCGTCGACAGGCGCACAAGCGTTCTGATGCGCCGATTGAGAGAAAACGCAATGCTGGAAGCGGAAATCACCTCGAATGGTGACGTGCTGGTCGAGGGCCAGCATGTAGGTCAATTGCAAGGCTTCCGGTTCACGCCCGATCCCGGCGCGGCAGGCGAGGCCGCGCGCACGCTCAACGCGGTCGCCCAGAAAGTTCTGGCAGGCGAGATGGAGCGCCGCGCCGCCCGCATCAACGAAGCCGTCGATACGGCCTTCGTGCTGGCCCATGATGGCCTGATCCGCTGGCTCGGCGAGCCGGTCGGTCGCCTGACAGCGGGCGATCACATTCTGCGCCCGATCGTGCGCGTTCTGGCCGACGACCAGCTCACCGGACCTGCGCTCGAAATGGTCCAGAAGCGGCTGGACGCCTGGCTTGGCCAACACATCAAGAAATACCTGGGACCATTGCTGGATCTCGAAGCCGGCGAGGGCCTTGAAGGCATCGGGCGCGGCATCGCGTTTCAGGTGGCGGAATCGCTGGGCGTGCTGGAGCGCTCCCGCGTCGCCAACGAAATCAAGTCGCTCGACCAGAACGGTCGCGGCGGCCTGCGCAAGTTCGGCGTCCGTTTCGGCGCCTATCACCTTTATCTCCCGCTGCTCCTGAAGCCCGCCCCGCGGTCGCTCGCAGCCCAGCTCTGGGCGCTCAAGCATGGCGGCATCGAGGGCATGAAGGGTCTCGACGAAGTGCCGCATCTGGCGGCCTCGGGACGCACATCTTTCCCGGCCGACAAGGATATCGACCGCCGCTTCTATCTCGCCGCCGGTTTCCGGGTGTCGGGAGAGCGCGCCGTCCGCGTCGATATTCTGGAGCGTCTGGCCGATCTGATTCGCCCGGCCATCAATTACCGTCCGGGCACGACGCCGGGCGAACCGCCGGCGGGTTCGGCGGATCGCGACGGCTTTGTGGTGACGGTCGCTATGACCTCGCTGGCCGGCTGTTCGGGAGAGCAATTCGCCTCGATCTTGAAGTCGCTCAATTACGCCCCTGAAAAGCGCCAGGGACCGGCGATAACAGTGCCGCTTCTGCCCGCAGCGCCGACGACTCCGGTTGTGGTTGCGAGCGAAGAGACGCCCGAGGCCTCGGCTGATTTGACAGACGCCGAAACGGTCGCGCCCGAAGCAACCGCCGACGTCGGGCAGGAAACGGCTGCCGCAGCGGTCGTGGAATCCGAAGCCCCTCAGGCTGACGCAGCCCCGGTCGAGGACATCGTCGAAACGCCGGAGACCATTGTCGAACCCCAAGCGATCGTGGCTGAAGCATCTCCGGAAGAAGCCGTCGAGGCAGAACCGGCGACGGTCGAAGCCTCCCACGCAACGGCTGCAGAGCCGACCGGCGAAATCTCGGACGAAGTCGCTCCTTCGGAACCCGTCGAAATTGAAGAAGTTCTGATCGAGGTCTGGCATCCCCAGCGCCGTCACCAGCATCAGGGTCCGCGTGGCGGCCATCGGCCCAATCGCGAACGTCCCGAAGGCCAGCGTCCGTCCGGGCCGCGCCCGGAGGGTCAGCGCCATCATCGCGGCCCGCGCCGCGACCAGCAGACGCCCGCCCCGGTCGCCGCAACCACCGATGGCGCGCCTGCCGTCGTCGAGCAAACGCCGGAGCAGAATCGCGGGCCGGATCATCGTCCGGACCATCGTGGCCCGCGTCGCGAGGGCGGGGGTGGCGACCGCAATCGGTCGTTCGGAGATCGCCCGAAGCGTGAAGGCGAGCAGCGTCCCGACAGGCCCGGCGGCGGTGGCGGCAATCGTGGCGGTCGCCCCGACTTCAAGGGCAATCGGGACCGTCGTCCCGACCGCAACGGCCCGCCCGAGCGCACATTCGCGTCGACCGAAAAGCCGCGTGGCCGCGAGAAGCAGCCCGATCCGGATTCACCCTTCGCCAAGCTGGCGGCCCTCAAGGCGCAGCTCGAAGGCAAGAAGCCCGAATGAGCGCCCGGCGCGGATTGGCTGACAGCGGGAACGCTGATTGAGCCGCCGCGACGATCCTCCCGCAAAGCCGGGTGGCGAAACGCCGTCCGGCCAGCGTCAGCGCATCGACAAATGGCTGTGGTTTGCCCGCGTGGTCAAAACCCGCTCGCTTGCCGCAAAACTTGTCTCCGAAGGCCGTGTGCGGGTGAACAGCCTGCGCGTCGATGCGCCGGCCAAACAGGTAAACAGCGGCGATGTCCTGACCATTGCGCTCGACCGCCAGGTGCGGGTGCTCAAGGTTGTCAGCGGCGGTTCGCGGCGCGGGCCCTTTGAGGAAGCCCGCCTTCTGTTCGAAGATCTGACGCCTGCGCCCGAGGAAACACCCGAAAAGCTTTCATCGCCGGAACGCGATCCGGGAGCTGGCCGCCCGACCAAGAAAGACCGCCGCGAAAGGCTGCGGTTTTTCGGCGAGGAATGAGCCTCAGCCCTTCCGCCATGCAAGCGCATCTTGCCCGGCGCGATACGTGCGGATCGTCTGGCCCGCATTGCGGTTGACCAGCGATCGCCCGAACATCGGATGCCGCATGCTGCGCACCTCGTGGTCAAGAATGAACACCGGCGAGCCTGTATCGACATCGACGATCCGGTTGAAGCCATATTGATGTTTGTTGTTTTCGCTGGCGATCAGGTTGCGCTCCCGCAGCCATCGATAGGGCCGGGAAAAATCCGCCAGATAGATCTGGACATGATGCTCCGGGCACGGCGGTTGAGGATGCTCCATCTCGCGGAAGACGAGATGCTGATGGTCGCCCGCAGAGACCCTCGCCTCGCCATCGTGCAGATCGACGCCCGCGCCCATGACCTCGCGATAGAAGCGTCCGATGACCGCCGCGGCGCCGCGCCCGATCTCGAATTCCACATAGCCCATGTTCTGCCGGAAAAGCCCAAACCGTGATTCGTCGGGCGCGTGCAGCCTCACCCGGTTGCCCCACGGACAAACGGCCTCGATGCAATCGTCGAGACGTGAAAATGAGAATTGCGTGCCCGCCAGTTCGCCGCGAACCATCGCAAGTCGTTCGGCCAGTGCGTCAAGGTCCGGCGTCACCAGCCCGGTCAACGTGACGGACGCGTAAAGCGCTGGCCCGGTCGGCAGGTGAAACTGGCTGTCGCCGACATTCACCCACATATTGTCCGTGCCGCTCATCATGTACGGGTCACGCGTCAGTCCCAGCCCTGTCACATAGAAGGCTGTCGCCAGCCGCTGATCTGCAATGCGAAAATTCACATGGCCGAGATTGACGATGTTGCCCATGTCCTCGGCGGCGCGATCAAAATTTCTGTTCATGCCTGTCCTCCCGGGGCCTTTATGGCGACGATCATCCGTCGACGCGCCCGCATTCGCAAGCGCCGTGCAATTTCCCAATCTTCGATTCCGGCTCTGCGGTCGTGAGCCGTCTTGCGCAGCCCCTCCAAAGAGGCTAGCAACCCGGCTGACCGTTTCGCCACCACGCCGTGCGCAATCGGAAGACGCCGGGACGGTGCGAGGAGATAAGGAATGACCTACGTCGTCGTCGAGAATTGCATCAAGTGCAAGTATATGGATTGTGTCGAGGTCTGCCCCGTCGACTGTTTCTATGAGGGCGAAAACATGCTCGTCATTCATCCTGACGAGTGCATCGACTGCGGCGTCTGCGAACCCGAATGCCCGGCCGAGGCCATCAAGCCCGACACCGAGCCGGGCCTTGAAAAGTGGCTCACTCTTAACGCCGAGATGGCTCCGAGCTGGCCGAACATCACCATCAAGCGCGAATCACCGGCGGACGCTAAGGAATTCGACGGCAAGTCGGGCAAGTTCGACGCTTATTTCTCGCGCGAACCCGGCGAAGGCGACTGAACGCTCGCACCCGGCCCGGATAATTTGACTAGAAATTCGGCAGCCGCGAGCGTCTGGCGTTAACCTTTGTGACGTCCGGGCGACGATTCGGCGCTGGAATCCTTTGATTCCAGCGCTTTTTTATGTTATACATTTTATTAACAGTCGATCACTTCCTTAAAGGCGCAGCTGGCCGCTCCGGCGTGTTTCCGGGGCTGTTTTTTTGTGTCCAAACGCTGCTCTGGTCCAGGCCTTCGTCAGGATCGGAACGTCCCTCCAAAGGATGTGACAGCGGCTGTGCTTGAGACGGCGGGGGAACCTTGCCGATCCCTGTCTCGACTCCAAATCGGGACGACAAAGGAGTGTTCGAGTATGGCGACCGCAAAGACCAAGGGAAAGTCGAAGACGAAGTCCGTCAGCGCCCGCAGCACGCAGGCTGCAAAAGCCAAAAAGGCTGATTCCCGCAGTAAGGTCCAGACCAAAACGGCCGCTAAATCGCCCTCCAAGACCAGCGGAAAAGGCAGCAAGAACGGGAGCGCCGCAGCAAAGCCCGTAACCCGGGCGGCCGCCAAGAACGCAGCAAAGAATTCGAAAAAGACCGAAACAATCAAAAAGGTTGATACAAAAAAGAAAGTTGAAACTTCGAAAGTCGATGTTGCAAAGGCGAAAGTCGCGCCGGAACCCGTAAAGGTCGCCGTGTCGAAGACCCAGAGCAAGACCAAGAAGAAGGCCACCAAGGAGGTGAAGATCCAGAAGCCGGTCACCGAAAAGGCCGTGAAGGTTGCGTCCCCCAAGGGCAAGACCGAGCAGCCCGCCGCCCCGGCCCCTGCCGCAAAGGCGCCTGAAGTTGCGACGGTTGCCGTCGCCCCGAAGGCAGCCAAACCGGCAGTAACTCCTTCACCAGCGCCGACGGCTCAAGCGCCGGCGCCGAAATCCACAGCAACGCATGAACGGACTGACGTGATAAAGAAAAAGACTGATCAGCCTGCCACTGTAATTCCCGAGGCCAAGGCGGCTCCCGTTGCTCCAGCTTCTGTTGCTGCGCCGACGACTGCGCCCGCAGCCGCAAAGCCTGCGCCTGCCAAGGCCCCGGAGGCCAAGGCGGCCGACCCAAAGGCTGCCGGCAAGTCAGCCACCCATCGCACCGGGTTCAAAGCTAACGAATTCATCGTCTATCCGGCCCATGGCGTTGGTCAGATCATTGCGATCGAAGAGCAGGAAGTCGCTGGCTTCAAGCTTGAGCTGTTTGTGATCAATTTCGTCAAGGACAAGATGACCCTGAAGGTGCCGCTGCCGAAGGTCCTGAACGGAGCCATCCGCAAGCTGGCGGAACCCGAAACGGTCAAGAAGGCGCTCGACACCCTCACTGGCCGCGCGCGGATCAAGCGCACCATGTGGTCGCGCCGGGCGCAGGAATACGAGGCAAAGATCAATTCGGGCGATCTCGGCTCCATCGCCGAAGTCGTGCGCGATCTTTACCGTTCTGACGCCCAGCCCGAACAGTCCTATTCGGAGCGCCAGTTGTATGAGGCGGCGCTCGACCGCATGGCGCGCGAGATCGCCGCCGTTCAGAAGCTGATCGAGAACGAGGCGCTCAAGCTGATCGAAACACAGCTGCAGCGCGGCCCGAAGCGTGGTTCAAAGACCGATGTGATCGAGGTCGAGGTTGTCGGCGAAGTCGACGGCGAGATCGAACAGGCTGCCTGACAGGCAAAGCCGCACACTTCCAATAGTTGAAAGGCCCGCCGATTTGGCGGGCCTTTTTCTTTCAGGGCAAGCCGCCCATCGAACTTGGAATAGAGCTACGCCTGCAGAGCAGCGAATTCGTCCGGATGGCGATCCAGCAGCGCCTTGCGCAACTTGTCCATTGCGCGCGATTCGAGTTGCCTCACGCGCTCTTTCGAAACCCCGAGCTTCGCCGCCAGCGATTCGAGCGTGGCGCCGTCATCGCTGAGCTTGCGCTCGCGCACGATTTTCAGCTCGCGTTCGTTGAGAACATTCATGGCTTCGCGCAACCACGACACGCGACGGTTCGCGTCCATCTCGCCGCCCACAGCCTCGTCTGGCAAAGGTTTGTCGTCGATCAGAAAATCCATGCGCTCATCGTCGCCGGTCGAGTCCGACTCTGTCAGCGGCGCATTGAGCGAAACATCCGGGCCGGAAAGCCGGGCGTTCATCATCTCGACATCGCTGCGCGACACGCCCAGCGCCAATGCAATCTGCCCAAAGGCCACACTGGCCGAGACATCTCCATGACGCGAGAGCCGCGCCCGCAGACGCCGCAGATTGAAGAACAGCGCTTTCTGGTTTGAACTCGTTCCGCCGCGCACGATGGACCAGTTGCGCAGCACATAATCCTGAATAGAAGCCCTGATCCACCACGTCGCATATGTGGAAAAGCGCACTTCACGATCCGGCTCGAACCGCGCCGCCGCTTCGAGTAGCCCCACATGGCCTTCCTGAATCAGGTCCGCCACCGGAAGCCCATAGAAGCGAAAACGAGACGCGATGGCCATCACCAGCCGCATGTGCGCATGCGCAAGTTTGTGGAGAGCCTGATCGTCGCGATTGTCGCGCCAACGTTTTGCCAACGACTTTTCATCGTCGCGCTCAAGATAGGGGGCCGCGCGCGCGGCGCGAATCATATTGGGTTGAACGTCCGCTAGTTGCCCCATGACAACCTCCAGTCACGCAAACTCATACGTGGAGGGAGACGATCCGGATCATCATTTGGTTCCGCACGATGGAGGGTTTACTCGATCACGATCTTGTATTGGCGTCCTGTGGCGATCGCGCTGGTCTTTTCGAGACCGTTCAGCAGCAGAAAATTTTCGAGCTGATGTTCCGCCAGAGCCATTCTCGAGGCAAGCGACTCAATCGTATCGGTCGCACGCGCCGTCACGATCGCCAGACGAAGCGGTTTGATGCGCCCTATCTCGTCAGTCGGCAGCCGCCTGAAGGTCTCGATCGCGTCTATAAAGCGCCTGTCCACCGCAGGCGTCAGATTGCGGGTCGCGAATATCAGCCGGTAAGCGTCCGTGCCGAAACGGATCGTCGCGACGCGGAAACTCCAGTCGCCGCTGCGCGCAGTCGCGAGCGCTGCCTGCAGTCCATTTATGGTCCGGGTTTCGATAGAGCTTTGCTTCAGGCCCTCGATCCACCCGGCGGTCAGATAGGTTTCCAGTGTCGTTCCAGCCGGCAGCGCAACGCTGTCGAGCCGCAAAGCCTCGGCGCCGCCGTCCGCCAGACCCAGAAGCGCCTTGGCGGAATTTTCAAGTATGAAACGTTCCGGCGCCTCGAACGCAAAGCCAAGCTTGGGATGTGCGAAACGACGGCCGCGCACAACGCCCTCAGCGGGATCGTCGCCGAAATCGATTCCCTCGATGGCCTTCAGCCACGCCTCGCGCCCGGTTTCGCCGATGCCGGGCGCACCGAACTGGCGGGCGACCGAGATCGCACGGGTGATACGCTCAGGGGTAGAGGGATGCGTGGATAAAATATCGGGAGTTTCTTCACGCGGCTTTCCACCGAGCAGCGAAGCCCGCATGGAAGTTGACCGACCAAGCGAGGCCAGAAAACGCGAGCCCCCATAGGGGTCGAAACCGGCGCGCGCGATGGTTCGCACTCCGATCTGGTCAGCCTCCAGTTCCTGCTGGCGCGAAAAGCTCGCAAGCGACAGACGCCCGTCGGCCTGAACTTCTTCGCCTCGGGTGCGACTCTGGATAGCGGTCGCGACGCGGGATTTCAGCGCTTCGGTGCGTTCCCGTTCGGCGCGCTGGGAGGCATGGCGAGCCGTCACATGGGAAATTTCGTGCGCCATGACGGCCGCGACTTCCGCAGTGTCATTGGCGAGCGCCAGAAGTCCACGCGTGATATAGAGATTGCCGGAGGGCAGCGCGAAGGCGTTGACGACCGGGGTGTTGAGAATCGTCACCCGGTAGGCCTTCGTCGGCGTATCCTCGGCTGCGGCGAGCTTCGCCAGAACCTGATTCAACAATGTTTCGGCGCCTGGCGCGCGATATTCTCCACCGAACTGGGATACGAGCCGCTTGTGCTCAGCCGAACTGGGCGTATCGAATCCCGATGTCTGTGGCGCAGTCGGCAGAACCGGGGCAGTCTTTTCGCCTTGCTGGCCATCGGGATCGAGCGTTGCGCAAGCCGACAACGCAAGCGCGAGCGCCAGCGCCAGACCGGCCCGAAGGGGCGTCCGCATAAAGGGAGATGAGCTGAGTCCAGCCATGCTAAGCGGCATGGTCATCCTGCAATTCTGTCCAATCTAGGGCCGCCGTGAAATAGCCCCGGGGTCGAGGCGTTTGTCGGTGACGATCTCGATCCCCTGAGGAATGACAATTTCAATCTGGGGCCCGGGACGACGTTCCAGCAATCCCCTGACTCTGATTGTTTTGCCCCAAAACTGTTTCAAAACCACCCCTGCACTGGTAAAATTTCGCATAGTCTGGCGCGGAATTGTCACCGCCAGATCAATATTTCGCGCCGGCCCGAAGTTTATATAGGTACGATTTCGCGTTTCGTTGACGCTGTGAACCGCACCCTCGACCACAATCCATTGACCGGTCCGAGACGCCAGCCCCGCTAGGTCCCGCGCCTGCACGATCTGGTAGGCTGCATCGGCCCACAGCCCATCGTGACGCGACCGAGCGGAACGTTCAGCTTCGAGCAGCCAGGACAAGCAGGCTGCCGCCTCATTCTGAGGTCTGACGCGCGCCCAACCGGCATCGACCAGCGCATAGGCAACCGAGATGGCTGTGTTTTCACCCGCATCGGCATGAACATGGGCCAGCAAGCGACCCCAACGATCCGGCTCCTTCCGCAAGAGGGACAGACTGATTGACTTGCCTTCCAGCCAGCCTGACAGCGCTTCGCGGGCTGTGGGAACAACGAGCGAGCCGGGACCGGGAACTTCGATCCCAGCCAGCACGATCTTTCGTCCATCGATCAGATCGATTTCGAAATCTGCCTCGATGCCCTTGACGGTCCCGGCATCCTGCCTAGGCGTGGAGCACTGAGCCGCCTCCTGCGCCCTGGAAACCGAGCCGGACGACGACAGGCAGGCAGCAAAAATCGCGGCTAGAATTCCTGCTCTGCGCCGCAGGCCCATCTCGTCATGTATCGCCGGTTTCAGCACGTCCCGCCTGTTTCGACGGAAACCGATGTGCTAGAGCATCAGCGCCAAGCGCATGCGGTCCCGTAGCTCAGCAGGATAGAGCAGCGGTTTCCTAAACCGAAGGTCGGAAGTTCGAGTCTTCCCGGGATCGCCACTTCAAGAAATGCAACATTGCGTCACGCAACTCAGGCTGCGGCCAATCTGCGCGCCTGATCCTGAGGACGAATCAACAGGATGCCGAGCAGGTTGGCAGCCCCCACGACGATCCCGCAGATCACGAAGCCGGTCTCGTAACCTCCCATCGGGGACGTGGAGAGATCCACCAGACGACCTGTGACGAGCGGAGCGATCATGCCGGCCGTACTGGCGACCGCGTTGCCGATAGCCAGAACCGCGCCGCGCTGGGCGACCGGCGAAATCTCGCCCTGAATGGCTTGTGCGGGAGCAAACATGGCGTTCGGCAAGACAATGCCGAAGCACACCAAAGCAAACTTGAGGCTTGTCGAGTCCACGAGGGGCAGCAGCACAAGGCAAACCGCCCCGATGCAACCACCCACGCAGACGAACAGAACCCGCGAGGTCCGGCTCGAATAGCCCGACGACAAAAGGCGTTGCGACAACCAGCCGAAGAACAGGATAACCAGCGCGCCGCCAGCCCAGGGCAGCGAACTCAGTAAGCCGACAGATTCCTGCGAAAATCCAAGACCCTTGCCGAGGTAAGACGGGAACCAGACCAGCAGCAATGAGAGCGCCCAGAAGGCTGCAAAAACCGTGAACCAGGTCGTCAGAATCGTCGGGTTGAGCAGCAGTTTCAGATAGGGAACGTTCTCAATTCTTGCGCCCGCCGCCGTGACGGTCGTGGTTACCGGACCTTCGCTGGCGAACGACAACCAGGCCACGGCCCAGACAATTCCGATCACCCCGAGGGCCGCGAAAGCCGTCTGCCAGCCAAAGTGAATGATGATCCAGTTGATCACGGGACCGGCCAGCACGACACCTACTGCCGATCCCTGTGTGATGATCGACGTCGGCAGCGTGCGGCGCTCATCGGGAAACCATTTGAACGCCGCATGGATCGCCGCCGGATAGGACGGCCCTTCGCCCGCGCCGAGCAGCATGCGCGAAATCAGCAACACCGTGAAGTTCGGCAGCAGCAGCATCGGAAACTGGGCAATTGACCAGACGATTGCGAGCGCGAACAGCATCCAGCGCGACGAGGCGCGATTGATCACAAAACCCAGCACCAGAGCCGAAACCGAGTAGCACAGGAAGAATGCTGAACCGATTGAACCGAACGCGGTGGCGGAAAGTCCGAGATCCTTGATCAGCGCCCCGGCTGCGAGGCCCAGGATGGCGCGGTCGGCATAGTTGATCAGCATGAAAACGAAGAGAAAGCCGATCGTGATCCAGGCGCGACGATAATTTGCAGAAGCTTTTCGCGTTACATCCGGAGAATGTTCCAGACCGGGCGTTTCAGCGCCGAGTGTAGTAGCCATTGATGTTCTCGCGAGTGACTGCCCCGTTTCCGGATCACACAATCGGCTTGCGCCAGAATGTGTTCCTGGAATGTCACGTCGAAAGATGGCTTACATTAAATACCAATTGGTTAAGTTCTTAAACCGTAAACATATGAACCATTTGAGCTTTCCGGAGCGATGCGCCGAAATACCGCGAGGTTGTCAGGGCTGATCGAGCAGCAAGGGCGCAGGATCGCCGAAGATGGCCCATCGTTCTTCCCGGGTCGTTGCATGGAAAGGATGCTTGCGGACGATGGCCTGATGGTTAAGCCGATAATCGATTTTGAATAAACTAAGTTTCTTCAACAGCATCGGGTAAGGCCGTGGCTCGGTGAGCGGCGTAGCCATGAATTCCCGCTTGTAGAAGGGAATATGCTCCGCCCTGACGCCCGCCAGAATGAGATCCGCGCGAAAATGAGCCGCCGCCAGCATGCTCAGACGCACCGTCACATAAAGCAAATGCGGATATTTACGCGATATGTCGTAATTGGCTGCAAGTCTCGTTACATCAATAATCTGGTTGTCCTGTTCGATCAGATCATCCACCACATCCGGATAGTTTTGCTGAAGAACGGAATTCGGGTGTTTTTTCGACAGCACATGCAATCGAAGCCCGGACGCCAGTTGTCCGTCGATGTAAACTCCGATGTTGAACCCGTTCTCAACGCTTTCAAACTGATCAGTAAGACGCCCGCTTTCGTTGGGTCCAATGGCGCCTTCGCGAAGGTTTGCAGGCTCTTCGCTGAATCGTGTGGGTAGAGGTTTCAACCACAAGTTGAATATTTTGGTTTCCGCTGGCTCCGCGTATTTTCTGATGCATGCGTGACACGGATCTTTTTCAGGCGGCGCTCGGGCTTTCCGCGCCTTGGTTTATCAGCCG
>CANJWR010000079.1 GCA_947478455.1 Beijerinckiaceae bacterium
CCGAGCGCCGCCTGAAAAAGATCCGTGTCACGCATGCATCAGAAAATACGCGGAGCCAGCGGAAACCAAAATATTCAACTTGTGGTTGAAACCTCTACCCACACGATTCAGCGAAGAGCCCCACCAGCCACTTAATAAATCTGAGCTTCAAAGTAGCCGAAAGAATTTCCCCGAACAAGCTGACGAACGACAAATGAAATTATGTTCCTAACGTGTTGCCATTTCACCACAAAGGGTTGAATTGCCCCTGTGATCCGGCGGATTTCGACGTGAGTCATCGTCCAGAATTTGATTTGAATATCAATTTTTGGAGCCGAGTTTTAATCCCGCGAGTCTATCGCCAGCGACTTCAGCTTGCGGTGCAGGGCCGAGCGCTCCATGCCGATGAACTCGGCCGTTCGAGAAATATTCCCGCCGAACCGGTTGATCTGGGCGATGAGATATTCGCGCTCGAAAACCTCGCGCGCCTCGCGCAAAGGCAGACTCATCAGCTTTTCGCCACCTGATCCGGTCGGTGTTGACGGCACAAGGGCGCCGATTTCCGAGGGCAGCATTTCGGGCGAGATTTCCGCATCCGGCTCGCCGGTGGAGAGGATCATCAACCGCTCCACATTGTTGCGGAGCTGCCGGATATTGCCCGGCCAGTCGTGCGACTGAAGGATCGCCATGGCATCGACGCCGATCACCCGGCGCGGCATGCCGCTCGTGGCCGACACGTGATCCATGAAATGATCGATCAACGAAGGAATGTCCTCGCACCGTTCGGCCAGTGACGGCACCCGGATTGGCACCACCGCCAGCCGATGGAACAGGTCTTCGCGGAATCCGCCGTCCTGAATGGCCGCGGCCAGATCCTTGCTGCTGGACGAGATGATGCGCACATCGACGCTGACGCGCGCAGATCCGCCCACGCGCTGGAAATTCTGGTCCACCAGAACGCGCAAAATCTTGCTCTGGGTCTCGCGCGGCATGTCGCCCACTTCGTCGAGATAGAGCGTGCCGCCGTGCGCTTCTTCCAGCGCGCCGACCTTGCGGTTGCGGCCCTCGCCGGTTTCGACGCCGAAAAGCTCGGTCTCCATGGAGTCCGGCGTGATCATCGCTGCATTGATGACCACGAACGGCCCCGACGCGCGGTTCGAGGCTTCGTGAATCGCCCGCGCAGCCAGTTCCTTGCCGCAGCCGGACGGGCCGGTGATGAGAATGCGCGAATTAGCTGGCGCTACGCGCTCGATCACCTGTCGAAGCTGGTTGATGATGCTCGACTTGCCGACAATCCGGGTCGTCGCGCCCGAGCGCGTGCGCAGATCGGTGAGTTCGCGCTTCAGTCGCGAGGCTTCCAGTGCGCGATCCGCCACAAGCACAAGGCGGTCGGCCTTGAAGGGCTTCTCGATAAAATCGTAGGCACCGAGCTTAATGGCCGAGACTGCGGTTTCGACATTGCCGTGACCGGAGATCATCACGACCGGCAATTGCGGGTTCTGCTCCTTGATGATCTTCAGTAGCTGAAGACCGTCGAGCCGCGAGCCCTGCAGCCAGATGTCCAGAAACACAAGGTGCGGCCGGCGCGCCTCGATGGCGGCCAGCGCCTCATCTGAATTCTTGGCTGTTCGCGTGCCGTGACCTTCGTCGGAGAGGATTCCGGAGACAATTTCGCGGATGTCGGCTTCGTCGTCGACAATGAGGATGTCGCTCGCCATTCTTTTTGGGCCCCTATTTCAAATAATTTCGTGACGGCAACGACAGCTCTCCAGTAGCCGGTCTGTCATCGCTCAGGCGGTTGCGCGGAAAATACATATAAACCCGCGCGCCCTGCCCCTCGGGCGCGTCGAGCAACTCTATGCCGCCACCGTGATCTTCCATAATCTTGGCCACGATGGGAAGACCAAGACCGGTTCCTTCCGCGCGCGTGGTCATGTACGGCTCCAGCAGTCGCTGGCGGTTTTCGGTCGGAAAACCCTTGCCGTTATCGACCACATCAATGCCCACCATATCGTTTTCGTCTACGCCCAGATAGACGTCGATGTGTGGTGGCTGGCCTGCTGTGTCGGAGAGGGCCGCAATGCCTTCAGTGGCGTTCTTGATGACATTGGTGAGCGCCTGCGACAGCAGCCGGCGGTCGAACACCGCCGTTACGGTATCTTCGGGGAAATGATCCTCGAACGTGATGTCGGGATGACCGACGCGCATCAGGAACAGAACCTGACGCACGCAGGCGGAGACATCATCCTCCACCGGCATGGCCTTCGGCATGCGGGCGAAAGACGAGAACTCGTCCACCATGCGCTTGATATCGTCGACCTGCCGAACAATCGTATCAGTGCATTGATCGAAGATCTCGCGATCCTGAGTGATGGTGCGGCTGTACTTGCGCTTGAGGCGTTCTGCCGAAAGCTGAATCGGCGTCAATGGATTCTTGATCTCGTGAGCGATGCGGCGCGCCACATCTGCCCAGGCGGCTGTGCGCTGCGCCGAGACGAGATCGGTGATGTCGTCCAGCGTGATCACCAGACTGCCGACGGAAGCTGCGCCCTGCTCGGTCGTCACGCGGACATTGAACGTCCGCTCGCGACCCTGACGCAGCAACGTCGTCTGGCTCTGGTAGAGTCGCTGGGTGCCCGACCTCGCTTCGTCCAGAATATTGCCGAGTTCAGGAATGGCCGCCGTTACCGGACGCCCGACAACGCCCTCGCCATTCTCCCCTGCGCCTTCTACAAGCCGCAAGGCTGAGGCATTCAGGACGCTGATACGGGCATCCCCGTCTATGCCAATTACCGCCGCCGGGACGCCCGACAGAACAGCCTCGGTAAAAATGCGGCGTTCGTCATTCAGTTTGCTGGCCGCCATCAGCCGGTTCTGCTGCAGGCGCAGTTCAGAGGTCATCTTGTTGAAGGTTTCGCCCAGATGCGCGAGATCGCCTTCTGAACGTTTGACCGGCACCTGTACCTGCAGATTGCCGGACGACACCTGATCGGTCGCGGAAATCAGGCGGCGAATAGGCGTGACCAGTCGATTTGCGAATGAAATGCCTAGCCAGCTGGCCGACAGAAGCATCACCAGCGCAATCAGCGCGAACATGATCGCAAAGGCCAGAATGATGTTGATCCGGTGCGAGTCGAACGCGTCGTAGAGTTCGATCAGGCTGGCTGCCTGTTTGGGAAACTCCAGGGCAAATGGATCGATGGGACGCGCAGCATAGACGAATGTATCTTCGAAGGCGCGCACCTGCCGCAGCGCCACGAAAGTGCGACCCTCGTCGAGGATCAGGCAAAGCGGTTCATTCTTCTGGGCGTCTTCGAAGTCGGTCGGCTCCGGCGTTACAATTCGCGCATCGGCCTCGTTGTTCACACGCTCGATGATCTCGCCGTTTCGTCGCATCAGGGCTGATACCGCGAAGCCGAGAATCTTCGTGCGAGCTTCGAAATAATTGTGGAACAGCGCGCGGTTCGAAACGAAGGTCGGCTGAATCCGGTCGAGATCGGACGCGGTCAGTTCGGCCGCCTGCAACAACTGCCGGCATTGAGCCTCGCGGAAAATGCGTGCGGCCTCGGCGGTTGTGAGAATGAAGCCGCGTAAATCCTGCATGATCGCCGGATTTAGCGAACGCTCCAGCGTCAGCGAGCCCGTGATGGCGATCAGAACAGCCGGCACCGACGCCACAATCGAGAACAGCGTTACGATGCGGATATGGAGCCGCGCGCCCGCTGCGCGCGCCCGCAGATCGGAAATGAGGTTCCAGACCTCATAGATCAGCAGAATGACCAGACAAAGGATCAGAAAGGCATTGGCGCTGAACAGGGCCAGCACGATCGCATTGCTGGGAGAAATCGGCGTGAAATCAGCCAGAACCAGCAGTGTTACGACGGCCGACAGAACCGCCAGGGAAACCAGATAGGGCCCGAGCCTGCGCGCCCAGCGTCGGCCACGCGTCGAGGACGGCCCTGCGGGCTGGTCTTCGCTTTCGGAAACGCTCATGGGGTTGGAAACATCCGCGACCGGCTCCCGCAACCTTTCCGCCGCAACGAGCCATTCGCCTTACGGAAACTGGCATCCGGGGTGCGCGGCCTGATTGCTCATGCCTGATCCGTTGCCAGAAAGCAACGGTGTTGCCGAATTGCGACATTTTTTCGACCGCGACAGCGAGCGCGGTCGCTTTTCCACCGTCAGCGCGGCGAGCGCAGCAGCCTGATGTCGAGATCGCGAACCTTCTTGCGCAGCGTATTGCGGTTGAGACCAAGAAGTTCGGCCGCCCGTATCTGGTTGCCGCGCGTCGCCGCCAGGGCTGCGGAGATCAGCGGATATTCGATCTCGCGCAACACCCGGTGATAAAGACCCGGAGGCGGCAGGGCCTCACCATATTCCTTGAACATGCCGTTGAGGTGATGTTCCACGGCCAGCGAAAGCGTCTCGTGATCTTCGTGATCCGCGCCATTGCCGCCGGAACCCTCTGGACGGGACGCCGCCGGGCGCGGCTGCGCCAGAACCGGGAATTCAGCACCCAGTTCCGACTCCACCAGTTGATCGGTGACGACTTCCTGCGGATAGAGCGCCGCCAGACGGCGGATGAGATTTTCAAGTTCGCGGATGTTGCCCGGCCAGCGATAGCGCTTCATCCTCTCAAGCGCGGCGGCGTCCATATGCTTCTGCGGAAGCCCCTCGGACGCTGCGATCTTGAAGAAATGGCGGACCAGATCGGGCACGTCTTCCGAACGTTCGCGCAGCGGGGGCAAGCGGATCGGCACCACGTTCAGGCGGAAGAAAAGATCTTCGCGGAACAGGCCCTGCTGGATCAGAATCCGCAAATCCTTGTTGGAAGCGGCGACAATTCGGACGTTGGTCTTGATGGGCGAACGTCCGCCGACAGTCGTGTATTCGCCCTGCTGCAGCACGCGCAGAAGTCGAGTCTGGGCTTCCATCGGCATGTCGCCGATTTCGTCGAGAAACAACGTGCCGCCTTCGGCCTGCTCGAAGCGTCCGGCAGAGCGTGAATTTGCGCCCGTGAACGCGCCCTTCTCGTGGCCGAATAATTCACTCTCGATGAGATCGCGCGGAATGGCGGCCATGTTGATGGCCACGAATGGCCCGGAGCGACGCTTGCCGTAATCGTGCAGCGCCCGCGCCACGAGTTCCTTGCCGGTGCCGGACTCGCCGCTGATCATCACGGTCAGATCGGTCTGCATCAACCGTGCAAGCGTGCGGTAGATTTCCTGCATCGCCGGCGAACGCCCGACAAGCGGCATTCCTTCGAGTTCCTCGACCACCTCGCGCGGTGCGCGATTGCGTGGCTCGCTCATGGCGCGACCGACGATGGAGACGAGATCCTTCAGGTCGAAAGGCTTCGGCAGGTAGTCATAGGCGCCGCGTTCGGACGCCTTGATGGCGGTCATGAACGTATTCTGCGCGCTCATCACGATGATCGGCAGGTCGGGGCGAAGTTTCTTGATGCGCGGCAGAAGGTCGAAAGCGTTCTCGTCGGGCATCACCACGTCGGTGATAATCAGATCGCCCTCACCGGACTGAACCCAACGCCAGAGTGTGGCGGCGTTACCGGTGACGCGGACCTCGTAACCCGCACGCGACAGCGCCTGGCTCAACACCGTGCGGATCGCGGCATCGTCGTCGGCAACTAGAATGTTTCCGGTCGCCATGAATTCAATTCTCCTCAGAGGGACCGAACGGCTCACCCCGAAGAGAAGGCCGTCCGTCGCGAATGTTACCGAGTTTCGCCGGTGTGGCGGCCATCGGTCGAAGCAAACATCGGCAGAAGAACCCGGAAAGTGGTGCGCCGAGCATGGGACTCGCACTCGACGATACCGCCGTGATCACCGATGATCTTGGCTACAAGTGCAAGACCGAGGCCAGTTCCGCTCGACTTGTTCGTAACGAACGGATCAAACAAATGTTCAATCAGCTCCGGCGATACGCCAGGGCCGTTGTCGCGAACGCAGAATTCGAGCGGAAGCCGCGTCGGCTCGCGCGATCCCGCCGTCTTCATCCGGACGCCGGGCTTGAACGCCGTCGACAGTTCGATTTCCCCGTCGATTGCATCTTCGCCGATAGCCTCGGCGGCGTTCTTCACGAGGTTCAGAAACACCTGAATTAGCTGATCGCGGTTTCCCGAGACTGGCGGCAGCGACGGATCGTAATTCTCGAAAAACCGAATGTGACGGGCAAATCCGGCCTGCGCGATGCGCTTCACATGGTCCAGCACCTTATGAATGTTGACGCTCTCGCGCTCGATGGGGCGCTCGTCGGAAAACGCCTCCATCCGGTCGACAAGCTTCACGATACGGTCAGTCTCGTCGCAGATGAGCCGCGTCAGCATGCGGTCGTCGTCGCTAAGCCCGCCTTCGAGAAGTTGTGCGGCGCCGCGAATGCCTGACAGCGGGTTCTTGATTTCATGCGCCAGCATGGCCGCGAGCGCAGTCACCGAGCGGGCTGCACCTCGATGCGTCAATTGCCTATCCATTTTGTCGGCAATTGTGCGTTCTTGAAGCATTATGATTAAATTATGTGCGTTTCCAACTAATGGAGCGACATTGATATCGACAACCCGGTCAAGACCGGTACGGGGCGTCCCGATGTCGACGCGATATTCGTTGACCGCCGCGCCACGCTCCCTGACCTGACCGATCAGGGACAGCAGCGGCGAGCCGAACGGCAGAATGTCCTCCAGCCGCTGCCGCTTCAGCAGCGGAAGGCTGATCTCGAAGAATGTCTCGCACGCCACATTTGCATCGAGAATATGCCCGTCCGGCCCCACCGTAAGGATCGGGTGAGGGAGCGCGTTCAGGATATGTGCCGCAGAATTGCCGGTCTCGAAACCGTGACCCATGGCATTTCGCAAGGCCTTTACGTTCATGTCGGGTCTCTCAAGCGGCAAGGGCAGCACGGCGATAGTCGAAATCGTTAAACATCGAGAACAGCAGTCCGGACGCCCGTCGCGGATCATCGGTCGTCAGTATTTCGAGGCGCTCGGGGCGTTCGTCCGTCCAGCCGCAAGTGTCCGCATAGGCCGCCAGATGCTTGCGGGCAT
Organism: Beijerinckiaceae bacterium; assembly: GCA_947478455.1. Taxonomy (GTDB): domain Bacteria; phylum Pseudomonadota; class Alphaproteobacteria; order Rhizobiales; family Beijerinckiaceae; genus Terripilifer. The sequence goes on from CANJWR010000079.1 coordinate 7,034, forward strand.
GCCGAACCCCAGACCGCGGCCCGAACTGTTCGAGCAGGGATTCGTAATGCTCCAGCGCCGCTTCGCGCATGGCCGAAGGAGTTATGTGCGGGCGCAATTCATCAGCATCCAGCGCATGTGCAATGTCGCCAACAAGCCAGGGGCGACCGACAGCGGCGCGGCCGACCATGACAGCGTCGGCGCCGGATTGCTTCAGCATTTCGCGCGCATCCTTGACCCCGCCGCAGTCGCCATTGGCCACAACCGGAATGGATACGCTTGATTTAATCGCTCGGATTGCGGACCAGTCGGCGTGGCCCTTGTAAAACTGGCTGCGCGTGCGCCCGTGGATGGTGATGAGCGTAACGCCGGAATGCTCGGCGCGGCGCGCCAGTTCTGCAGCGTTGAGACAGGAGGGATCCCAACCGAGCCGCGTCTTCAGCGTCACGGGAATTTTCACTGCTGCGACCGTCGCGTCGATCAGCGCCAGCGCTAGATCGAGATCGCGCATGAGGGCCGAGCCCGCATAGCCACCCGTCACCCGTTTGGCCGGACAACCCATGTTGATGTCGATGATGGCGGCGCCGTTGGCTTCCGCCAGACGCGCAGCCTCGCCCATCCAGCGCGGATCGCGACCGGCGAGCTGGACCACATGCAGATCGAGCCCTGCGCCTTCGGCTCGCAGGCTCGCCTCGGCCTCGCCTTTCACATAGCTGTCGGAGGCGACCATCTCGGAGATTACAAGGCCTGCGCCGAATCGGCTGGCGATCCGCCGCATGCCCACATCCGTAATGCCCGACATAGGCGCGAGGAACGCTCGCCCCGGCAAGGCAAGGTCGCCGACCATCAAAGCTGATTTGCCTAATTGTTCAGCAGAACCGATCATGCTCATATCATAACCAATTTTTGTGCACTGCGCAAAGGGGATGGTTTGACGCTGAATGGAAAAACCGCCAATTCTCGCGCTTCTCAATCCGGCTTCCAGATATGCAGAACGATTCCCGGGTCGCCATGGTTCTCGTTGCCGCCGGTCGCGGCTATCGGGCTGGCGGCGACATCCCCAAACAATACCGCCGCGTCGCCGGCCAGACCGTGCTGACCCGAACACTCCGGGCGACGCTGGATGCTCTCCCAGGCAGTCCGGTTCAGGTCGTCATCCACCCGGACGATCTCGAACTGTACCAAACCGCCATCGCAGAACTCGATCGAAACGCCGACAATCTGCTGACCCCGGCATGGGGCGGCGACACGAGGCAAACCAGCGCCCGACTCGGTCTAGAGAAAATTAACCAATTATGCGCAGATGCAAAATATGTGTTAATTCATGATGTTGCAAGGCCATTCTTATCTTATGAATTAACTTCAAGCGCCCTGAAATCCGCCGAAATTTACGGTGCGACGGTTCCTGCCTGCCGTCTCACCGATACGGTCAAGCAGGTCGATGCGTCGGGAACCATCGTGGCGACGCCGCCGCGCGAGACGCTCCGCACAGTTCAGACACCGCAGGCTTTCAGGCTCGACCTGATCCTCGACGCCCATCGTCGGGCGGTTGCGGCGGGGCTGAACGACTTCAGCGACGACGCCGCGGTGGCCGAATGGGCTGGTCATCCGGTCCACGTGTTCGAAGGCGATCCGGCCAATATGAAACTCACCAATCCGGAGGACTTTGCCTTGGCCGAAGCCCGGCTGATGAACGCTCTTGGCGACATTCGGGTCGGACAGGGTTTCGACGTCCACGCCTTCGGCCCGGGCGACCACGTCTGGCTGGGCGGCGTGCAAATTCCCCACACGGCCGGACTGGTCGGCCATTCGGACGCAGATGTGGTGCTCCACGCCGTCACCGACGCCCTTCTGGGGGCGATTGCGGATGGCGACATCGGCGCGCATTTCCCGCCGTCAGATCCGAAATGGCGCGGCGCGGCCTCGGAAATCTTCCTGAAGGAAGCCGTGCGGCGCGTTGCGGCGCGCGGCGGCGCGGTGTCGCATCTGGACGTGACGATCATCTGCGAGGTACCGAAGGTTGGGCCGCATCGAGACGCCATCCGCGCCCGCATTGCGGAGATCGCCGGCCTCGCGTTGGATCGCGTCGCCGTAAAAGCCACCACGACCGAAAAACTCGGCTTCACCGGTCGCCGCGAAGGCATCGCCACGACTGCTGTCGCAACCGTCCGCCTGCCCTTCCCGACGGGAGCCTGAGATGAGCGACGATAAGGCGGCGTTCTTCGGCGACGAGCTTGCGGCGCGCGCCACGCAGCTCATTCGCCGCGCCGCGACGGCGGGACTCAAGATCGCGACCGCCGAATCTTGCACCGGCGGGCTGGTTGCGGGTCTATTGACCGAGATTGCCGGATCGTCCGCAGTCGTGGATCGAGGCTTCGTGACCTATTCGAACGAGGCCAAGCAGCAGATGCTCGGCGTGCCGGAGCCCCTGCTGATCGCGCACGGCGCGGTAAGCGAACCAGTGGCGCGCGCCATGGCGTCGGGCGCGCTCACACATTCGGCGGCTGACATCACGGTCGCTATTACGGGCATCGCTGGACCGGGCGGCGGATCGCCCGAAAAGCCCGTCGGGCTGGTTCAGTTCGCCTGCGCGACAAGGAATGGCGTCAAGGCTGTCGAGAAGCGCTTTGGCGATCTGGGCCGCGCTGGAATTCGGCACGCGGCGATTACGGTTGCACTGGAATTGCTGGAAGAGGCTGTTGCGGCGTCAACCTGATTTGCCGCGCAATCGCGACACGCGCGCCGCAAGCGTCGGGTAGCTGGTGAGCGTCGATCTTGCGAAAGCCTTCGCGTCTCGACGGATTTTCCACCAAAATCCCTTCAGGCTTTTGGCCTGCGCCAGATCGAACAGCATCGTCTCTTCGCCGCCGAATCGTGACTTGTAGTGCTGTTCGCCGAGCCCGAGATCATAGGTCTCGATCTTCTGCTCGATGCACCATTCGAAAAGAGCCGCCATGCTCACGAGCCCGGGCGAAAATGTCCGCATGTCCTCGTCCATTGCGGTCAGCACGCCATTGAACCGCCGAAGGTGCACAAGCCCCGCTGACAGGGCGACCGGCTCGCCGTCAAAGCGTAGAACGCCCAGAACTGAACTGCCATCCCGGCAGCCCCTGCGCAGTAATCCTGAATAGAATTCGAACACGCCCGGCGCTTCCAGACTGTCGTGTATGCCCCGCGCCTGAAAACGCCGCCGGCGCATCTCGCGCATGACGGCCATCAACGCATCGATCTGCGAAGCGTCGCGAACAATTTCGAATTCCGTGCGCCCTGCCCGTTCCATCTTCCGGCGCTGGTATGCGGCTTCCTTGGCGACTGAGGTTTTGAACCAAAGCGGATCGACCGCCACCTGCCGGGTCGCGGTCTGCATCGGGCGGACGCGCGGTAGAAGCATCATCGGGTTGGTACGATCGCCAAAATGGCCGGGCACTTTCTCGATCAGAAGCGCATCGGCTTTCGGAAGGCTATCGACGACCTCTCGCCAGATCGCGCACCAAAGCGTGTGGTCATCAGAGTCCAATCGGTTAGCGACTAATGGCGCGCAATAGTCGCTCAGGCCGAAGTCGGCAAATTCCAGCACCGAAATTGCGCCTTTGCGACGCCGTACAAATGGAAAGGCCGCCAGCGGCCCCTCCCGGTCGGTGACGACCAGGATATGACATTCGGCCTGCGCCAGCCGCCCAACGCCGTCCAGCAACGGACGCAGAAATGCCGCCGATTGAAAAACCGTACTGCGTCCCTGCTCTTCCAGTTGGCGCCAGATGTCCCAAAGCACCGGATCGTTGAAGTCCCGATAGACGCTGATTTCGCGCCACCCGGCGACCGGCCCGGCGGTCGTTTTTCCGCCCCCGTCGACCAGATTTGCCCGAAATGAAACGACGTCCGTCAAAAAATGCATCCCGTGCAGCCGATACGCCGACGGTCAGGGATAAACCGGATGGTTAGCAAAAGGTGAATTTCGCAAATGTAACCTTAATGCCGCCGCCCTGGCTATTGCCGTGCTTGCGGCTGAGATGGAGCCGGGTCAACAGGCAATGCTGCAAATCGCGCTGGCGCAGAACGCGCGCTTTGCCTAGACTTGCCTCAACGAGAAACGATTTTTCGACTCCCGGAGGAACGACCCAATGAAGCCCTTTTATCGCTATTTCGGCTGCGCGACTGCACTTGCGACGATCCTGTCATTCGGCGCGAGCGCGCTTGCGGCCACTCCCGAACTGATCGAGGCCGCCAAAAAGGAGGGACAGGTCACGTGGTACACGACGCAGATCGTGAACCAGCTCGTTGTCCCGGTGCAGAAGGTTTTCGAGAAGAAATACGGCGTGAAGATCAATTACGTGCGCGGCAACACCGGCGACGTGGTCCTTCGCGTGCTGAACGAGTTCAAGGCCGGCCGCATCGAATGCGATGTGTTCGACGGCCTTTCGACAGTAGCCACCCTCGTGCGTGAGCCGGGCGTTGTATTGAAATGGGTGCCGGACGAAGCAAAGAATTATCCGCCCGAGCGCGTCGATCCGGAAGGATACTGGATCGCCACCTACCTCGCGGTGTCGGTGCCCGGAGTGAATACCAATATGGTTCCTGCCGGTCAGGAGCCAAAAAGCTGGGAAGACCTGCTCGACCCAAAGTGGAAGGGCAAGATCGCCTGGAGCATAAGCAATTCCAGCACATCCGGCGCAGGCTTTGTCGGAACCGTGCTCGACACCTATGGGCAGGAAAAAGGCCTCGACTATCTGCGCAAGCTAGGCAAGCAGCAGATCGTCAACATCCCGGTCGCGAGCCGTCAGGTGCTGGATCAGGTCATCGCCGGCGAATATGCTATCGCGCTGCAAATCAGCAACCACCATGCCTGGATCAGCGCCAAGCAGGGAGCGCCGGTGAAGTGGCTGCCGATCAGCCCCGCTCAGGTCAACTCCGGCAACGTGTCCGTGTCGGCGAAAGCCCCGCATCCCAATGCGGCGAAACTTCTGGCAGACTTCCTGGTGTCGCCCGAGGGGCAGGAAATCTATCGCGACAGCGGCTATATCCCGGCCAACCCCAAAGTAGTCGCGCTTGATCCTACGCTCGTTCCGGACGACAAGAACTTCATTGGCAAGTTCTATACGCCCGAGAAACTCGATGTCGAACTGCCGAAATGGGAAAAGGTTTTCAACGAAATCTTCAAGTAGGACTGTGTTCATTTGAAATTGGGACGGCGGCCACGGGCCGCCGTTTTTCAATCAAGACCTGACAGACTGCGCAGTTTCCCGAGAATGCCCGGCGGCGCATCCGCCAGCCTTGCGACAGCGCGCGCCAGTTCGTCTCCACTGACAGCATCAATCGGCAGTCTCATCGCGCTCGCGTCTGAGACCAACTGGCGGTCGCGCATCATGGCGTCGAAAGCTGCGCGCAATTCCTCAAGCCGTCCTGCCGGCATGGCGGGCGGCGCAACCAGCGGCCACGCATAGACAGCCTCGTCATCGAGCAGTTGCAGCACGCGCTTTTCTGTTTCGTCGCGGGCCAGTTCGCTGATGGTCTGCAGATAGGCGAAACGCGGCTCCTTCTCGGAACCAAATTGTGCAATCAGCTTCAGGCTTCCCGAACTGATCCATTCCGGATAGCGCGCATGCAGCGAGGAAAGCGGGATGCCGCAAATGCCATCGATTTCGCGGCGCGGCATGGAGTTCAGAATTTCTTCCGGATCCACATAGCCCGGCACCAGCCGCAACTGGCCGCCTAGCGCCAGATTGAGGCCTGCCGCATGCAGGAATGGTCGCGAACGCGGATCGGTCGCGCCGAAGAACAATTGTTTGCCGCGAATATCCTCGAAACGATTGACCCCGACGCCGTCGCGCACGGCGCAGACATAGATTTCACGGGCCCGACCGCCGATCCACCCGAAGGGTCGAGGATCTATCTGCAAGGATCCACCGGGCAGCAAGGGCTGTCGCACGAAGGCCGGCCCCAGAACCGCCAGTATTGTACCGTCTTTCGCCGCAGATTTTTCCAGAAAACGCGCCGCTGCCAGACTCGCCGCGCCCGGCATGGCGCGGGTGACGACCCGGGGCGAGCCGGTCAGGAAGCGCCCGAGATGTTTCGCATAGAGTTGTGCGGTCTGCTCGTAGGTCGGCTGTGGTTTGAGGCGCTGGCGTGAAGCGTTGATCGAGGTTCCGGCAGGCGACGTATCGTCGCCGCCGTCGGGTGCAAAACCGACGATGATCGTGACCGTCTTGCCGGCGAAGAAGTCTGCTGCCCGGGCCGGCGCCGACACGCCCAGAACGAGTAGCGCGCCCAAAAGCCCGCGAAGGGCGCGCCTCATACCGTCTGGCCGGGCAAAGGGCGCGATGGACTGCCACGTCCATAGATCGCATCCGCCCGTTTTTCGAAGGCTTCAGAGAATTTGCGGAAGGCCGTGTCGAACATGGCCCCCATCAGGAAGCCCAACGTACGGCTACGGAACTCGTAATCGATGAAGAAGTCGACGCGCGCCTTGCCGTCCGGCAGGTCAACGAACGTCCATTTGTTCTCCATGCGACTGAACGGCCCGTCCACATATTCGACAAGGATCGCGAGCATTTCAGCGTCAAGCGTCACGCGGCTGCCAAAGGTCTCCCGAATGGCTTTGTACCCCACCGACATATTGGCAAGGATCACCGGGCGGCCCTGCGGGTCGGTCGAGCGTCGACGTACGGAAAGCCCCGTGCAAAGCGGCAAGAAATCTGGATAGCGCTCGATATCGGCCACGAGGTCGAACATCTGGCGGGCGCTGTGGCCAACGCGGCGGCTGGTGCGAAAGGACGGCATGGGGCTCCCGAAACACGCGCCGTCTTACCACGCCTGCGGCAGACCGAAACCCCGATCAGCCCTTCAGAACCTTTTCGACCGCCGGCAACAGGATCGAATTTACATTCGTCTCGTCAATCGGCCCCGGCAGTGTGAAGGCGACCTGCGACGAGCGGTCAATCACATAGGTCCACGGCACGCCGCGCGCCCCGAAGGCCCGCGACACGAAGCCCTGCGTGTCCGCCCCCACCGCCTGATAGGGATTGCCACGTTCGGCCAGAAACCGGGCGGCGGCCTCCGGCGCATCCTTGTAGTTGGCGCCGAAAATCCGCAGCCTTTTGTCTTTCGCCATCGCCACCAGAAGCGGATGTTCGCCGATGCAGGGCGGGCACCACGAGGCCCAGAAATTCAGGATTGTGACGTGACCCTCGAAATCGCCCGCCGAAAAGCCCGGGGCTTGCCGTCCGTCGGACAGTTTCACGCCCTCGACCGGCGCAAGATCGAAATTCTGCCGGGTAAACGGATTAAACAGCCGCGAGCGCAGATCGAAACGGTTCCAGACGATTGCGCCGGTTCCGGCAGTTCCCGCCGCCAGTGCGAGCCCGGTGAGCAGAGCGCGGCGCGAGAGACCGGCGGGACGTGCGGAAGCGGTCGAATAGCTGGACATGGCGAACTCTCCGATCAACTGGCGATCAGAGACAATGTAGGGAGCCGCATGCCGCTGGCGGCGAATTCCTTTCGTTAACCTGAATCCCGTCGCCTGCCCTCAGGCTCAGGCGCCGGCCTTGGCAATGCGGGCGGCCTGCAGCTTTGCGAAGTCTTCACCCGCATGATGCGACGACCGGGTTAGCGGCGTGGCTGACACCAGCAGAAAGCCCTTGGCCATCGCGATGGTTTCGAACGACTTGAACTCATCCGGCGTCACGAAACGCACGACCCGATGATGCTTGCGGGTCGGCTGCAGATATTGGCCGATGGTGAGGAAGTCGACCTCTGCCGAGCGCAGATCGTCCATCAGTTGCAGGACTTCGATCCGCTCCTCGCCGAGACCGACCATGATGCCGGATTTGGTGAAAATTGTCGGATCGAGTTCCTTCACCCGCTGTAGCAACCGGATGGAATGGAAGTAGCGCGCACCGGGCCGCACGGTCAGATATTTCGACGGCACGGTTTCGAGATTGTGGTTGAACACATCGGGCCGCGCCGCCACGACCACTTCGAGCGCGCCGGGTTTGCGTAGAAAATCTGGCGTCAGGATTTCGATGGTCGTCTTCGGCGACCGCGCCCGGATGGCGCGGATGACCTGTGCGAAATGTTCAGCGCCGCCGTCCGCCAGATCGTCTCGATCCACGGAGGTGATCACCACATGCGACAGGCCGAGCTTGGCGACGGAATCCGCAATATGTTCCGGCTCGTTCGGGTCGAGCGGGTTGGGCATGCCGGTCTTGACGTTGCAGAACGCGCAGGCGCGCGTGCAGGTGTCGCCCATGATCATGAACGTGGCGTGCTTCTTCTCCCAGCACTCGCCGAGATTGGGGCAGCCGGCCTCCTCGCAAACGGTGACGAGGCCATGTTCTTTCACGATTGCCTTGGTGGCCGCCCATTGGGGCGAGCCCGGCGCTTTCACGCGGATCCAGTCCGGCTTGCGCAGGATTTCCTGATCGGGCCTGTGTGCCTTCTCGGGATGGCGCACATCCGGCTTCTTGCGGGGATCGTTCTTCAGCGTGTCGACGACGACGGCCATTTCAAACTCCGGGCGCGGGACTACGCCGCGCCATGAGGTTCATCTAGGCCGCAGCGACCCGCTCGCCAAGTAGACAAAACGCCGAACAGAGTTGCGGGGCGATCAGGCCCCGCCCTGCATCGGCGGCTGGTTGCGGCGGCCCATCAGGGCACCCCAGATGTAGAGAACGATCACCGATCCGATCACCGCGATGATCACGCGCGTGATGAAGCCGCCGGGATAGAAGTTGAAGACTTCCGCCAGCTTGGTGCCCACGAACGATCCGCAGATACCCACGAAAATGTTGGTGAAAATGCCGTGGTTCGACTTTGTCACCTTTTCGGCGATCCAGCCGGCCAATGCACCGATGATCAGCAGCATGAAGAAGCCGACCTGGGGCGTGCCCATAATTCCGAGGGGTTCGTTCATGATCAATCTCCTGCAAAGGCCAAAACAATGTGGTGAGCTTGTCAGCTTTTCGCAATCGCCGAAAGCCCTCACTCCGCCTTACGTGTGGATCGCGCGCCCGTAGGCGTCCATGACGCTCTCGTGCATCATTTCCGACAGCGTCGGATGCGGGAAAACGGCGTTGATCAGGTCTTCCTCGGTGGTTTCCAGATTCATGGCGATCACGAAACCCTGAATGAGCTCGGTCACTTCCGCCCCCACCATATGCGCGCCGAGCAGCTTGCCGGTCTTTGCGTCAAAGACGGTCTTCACCAGACCTTCGGGCTCTCCAAGCGCGATGGCCTTGCCGTTGCCGGCGAACGGGAAGCGGCCGACCTTCAGCGTGTAGCCGGATTCCTTCGCCTTTGCTTCGGTGAGGCCCACCGACGCCACCTGCGGGTGGCAATAGGTGCAGCCCGGAATCTTCGCCTTGTCCATCGCGTGGGGATGCAAGCCCTTGATGGCCTCGACGCAGATGACGCCCTCATGTTCGGCCTTGTGGGCCAGCATCGGCGGGCCGGCCACATCGCCGATGGCGAAAATACCCGGCACATTGGTGCGGCCCGAACCATCGACAACCAAGCAGCCGCGATCGGTTTTCACGCCGAGTTTTTCAAGGCCCAGATTCTCGATGTTGCCCACGACCCCGACCGCCGAGATCATTCGGTCGGCCTTCAGAATCTGCTTGCCGCCCTTGTCGTCCTCGACCGTGCAGGTGACGTCGTTGGCGCCCTTGTCGACCTTCACGACTTTGGTGGAGGTGAGGATCTTGATGCCGGCCTTCTCAAAACGCTTGCGGGCGTGGGCGGCGATTTCAGCATCTTCCACCGGCATGATCTGCGGTAGGACTTCGACGACCGTCACTTCGCAACCCATCGTGCGATAGAAGCTGGCGAACTCGATGCCGATGGCGCCGGAGCCCATCACGATGAGCGATTTCGGAAATTCTGTCGGAACCATGGCCTCGAAATAGGTCCAGATCAGCTTGCCGTCCGGCTCGATGCCGGGCAGCACGCGGGGTCGCGCGCCAGTAGCGACGATGATGTTCCTGGCCTGATACGTCCCCTCGCCCAACACGCCCTTCGGCACGGGATGCTGCGGCTGGACGGCGGCCTTCTTGGGCTTCGAGACAGTGACTTCACCGACCTTCGGGATCGAGGCCTCGCCCCAAATCACATCGACCTTGTTCTTCTTCAGCAGAAAGCCGACGCCGCCGTTGAGCTGGCCCGAGACGCTGCGCGAGCGCTTCACGATAGCCGCCGGATCGGCGCTCACCTTGCCGTCGATCTTCAGCCCGTAGGCCTCCGGATGCTGCGCATAGTGAAACACTTCCGCCGACCGCAGCAGCGCCTTGGTGGGAATGCAGCCCCAGTTGAGACAGATTCCGCCTAGATGCTCGCGCTCCACGACCGCGGTTTTCAGCCCAAGCTGCGCAGCCCGAATGGCCGCCACATAGCCGCCCGGCCCGCCGCCGATGATGAGGATGTCGTAGGGAGTGGTCATTGAACCCTCGAAGTAAGACTAAACCAGCATCCCCATGGGGTTCTCGATCAACTGCCTGAAAGCGCTGATCAGTTCCGCCCCAAGCGCGCCATCAACGGCACGATGATCCGTCGACATTGTCACGCTCATCACTATCGCCACCGCAGGCGCGCCCTTCTTCACAACGACGCGTTGCTCGCCCGCCCCGACGGCGAGGATCGTGGCGTGCGGCGGATTGATGACGGCGGCGAAGTTCTTGATGCCGAACATGCCGAGATTGGACACAGCAGACGAACCGCCCTGATATTCCTCGGGCTTGAGTTTGCGGGCGCGGGCGCGGGCCGCGTAATCCTTCATCTCGTTGGCGATGGTCGCCAGACCCTTTGTTTCGGCCTTGCGGATCACCGGCGTGATCAGGCCGCCCGGAATCGAGACCGCCACGCCGATGTCCGAATGTTTGTGTTTCAGCATCGCGCCTTCGGTCCAGGTCACATTGGCGTCCGGCACGCGTTGCAGGGCAACCGCCAGAGCCTTGATGATGAAATCATTGACCGAGACCTTGTAGGCG
>CANJWR010000080.1 GCA_947478455.1 Beijerinckiaceae bacterium
CGGGGGTCGGGCGTCCGTCAGGGCTGGGATGAAGCGAAGTGTGGTAGAAAATGTGGTATTGCAAATCGATATATTATTATGTCATTGATTATAAATGACATAATTATAAATATTGGTGCCCAGAAGAGGCATCACATTTGTTAACTAACTAGTTGTTTCAATGTGATATTTAAATGTTATAATTATCTATAACCCCCATTATGACCCCCAAAAGGGAGGTTATCAGTGGTTTAGGTCCCTTCAGGACCTGGATAAAAATCAGTCGGCGCTTGAACTAGCACCCTATCCGGAAGTGACATCGCTCCTTTTACGCGGGAGGGGTCACAGATTCAATCAGACGGATAATCTACGCCTGACTTATAGAATTGGACCGCTTCGCCTTCGACAAATATGCTGTCAGCTTCATTAGATACATTTTGCCGGATCACATCCCACCCACCGCGAAAACGTCCATGCATGGTATTGAATAAGATGTTCTCAGCAATGGCGTATCCATATCGCGCGTAATCCGAGCCATAAAGACTGTCAGCGCCCCTTGGGTAACTTTGAAACTTCACGATATTGTAATCGGGTTTCAAAAGGCTCACGAAAGCTTTCTCAGCATCAGCAACGATGGGTTTCCTATCAATCGAACCGCTAAAGTCCTCTTCAGTAAACGCATGGTCGGGCTCGAACATTTGGACTACCAACGGCTCAACATGAAACAAAAATAGATAGATCTCATCGGTTACACGAGAGCTAGTTAAGCGTTGATTTTCGTTTGAAAGTATTTCCATGCGAGCTTTGTGACCGTTCTTAATGAGCCTATCAAAGCTATCGCCCACCTTTGCAATGCCAACGTATAATAAGTCGTACGTCATCATCTCTCGATATTTATTGAGGAGAGAGATTCCTGGAACCGCTCGGCTCCGATCCCACAACAGTTTTTCTGTTGTAAACCAGTCCAAGACATTCGATCCCGGCCCCTTGACCGGGCCATCCCATATCCTAATGAGCTTTTCCCCCGCCTCTACCCAGAAGCTATCAAGATTCTTATTTGCAATTGCCGGCAAGTCATTGGGCTGTATTTGCACAGCGTCAATTAGGTTGGCACCAATACTTATATGGAATGATATTAGGTGAGTGTCAGGGTCTACAGCTAAAGAACTGAACTTTGCCTCAGCCCGCCCGGCAATCATGTAAAAATCGCTGGCCCGAAATTCCGCTTCAACCTCCGGATCAGATTGAAGCCAAGAAGCCTCTTGATTAGAGACTGGTGGGTAAACCAACTTAAGAAGTGAAAGTTTGGCTTTAGTGACCGTATCGCTCATGGCTCGGCTCGCTATCAACCCGGCGCTAAGATACCTAGGGAGTTTAGAAATGCCATCTTATGGTGGCAGCGTCTCTGTTATCGCGCGTCTTGGCTAGTACTAGGCCAGGCGGGTTGTCCATCGTTGACTTTCCAACGTTCTTTCAACCGCTCGACGGTCGTACGCCATTTCGGGGTAGTAGGCTTGCATACAGTGTTCTGGTTGCCAAACATCCCGATTTCATTGACTGCATCTTCTATAGGAACGGAGTAAATCCAACGAACCGGCAGGAAGTACTCCACACGTTCTGGATCATCGGAAAACTCGCGATGATATGTGCCGCCCTTTAAGGCTTTCATGGCAGTACATTCGCCTTCGTCTGTGGCGATCATAAAGTCGGTAATCGGCGCTTTGGGGCCAATTACTTCACCAACTCCAACGAATCCATATCCAGGGGCCTTTACCCAAACACGGTCTCCAACTGAGAGTAGGTCGAGCGTATTGCTGTACCAGCTACCGCCGCCCGCACTAATGAAGCCGTAGCGGCGACCTTCATCCCAGACGCGCGTTTTACTGTGGCCGAAGCAGGCATAAAACTCACCGTTCCAGGGTTCGCGCTCACGCGTACTTCTTACAGTCGGAGCTGCGGCGCTAACCTGGGTCTGTACCGGATCCATCAACCAGGTACGGCTAAGGAGCTGCTGGGGGCCATTCGAGAATATCTGAAAACTTAAGACGTTAATTGGAATCCCCTTGTCGCCAAGGTATTTCACAATTCGCTCACTGCTTTCATCCAAATGCGTCGCCACAATAACGATCTGGTGGCTCTCATTGAGAGTATCTTCATCCAGCGACTGACCGAAGCGTCTCTGAAAGTCCGCCGCCAAGTCGCGACCGGGGGCAAAGCGGGCGTAAATCGCGGCAATGTCGTTTCCCTCCAGCCCCTCAACCCAACAGGCATAATCCAGTGCTTGTGCGACGACTTCGCGCGGTGTTCTATCACGCTTCAACTCGATTAGAATAAGTGCGCCATCGGGTGCCATCGCCAACAGGTCAAGACGCCCCGATGCTGTTGCCTCCTGTCGCCCAATCAACATCCATTCGTCGGAGATGACGCGTGGTGCGGCGACGATCATGTCTTCCAGCATCTTTTCCGAAGGAAGCCGCGACTCCACCAAGGGAGATGGATTGTCGGAAACAGTCCAAATCGCAGTGCGCTGAGGCATATGGCACATCCCATTTATTCCACGAGTAAATGACCCGAAACTCAGCTTCAAAATAGCATCGATAACGTTATGCTTAGTGTGTTTGTGTAGAATACACCTTAGTCAATCGCATCGAAAATTCGAGAATTACATTTATTTGCCATGTGAAAGTGCCCATATAAGTCGCTCAATTCCCTGCTAAATTCGACCGCTAATGGTGTGTTTTAGCAAAAATACACTATTGGCCAACGCCAAAACCGGCGGTAACGGGTAGGCTTTGCTCAATGGCCAGTCTTCGGCTGCACTTAAATTGCCGGTAGACTTTTCTCTGCTTCCAAAACCGCTTTGAGATCTATGATGTGGGTCTTGCTGAAATAAAGCGTCATATCTTGCTCGGCGAGCACTATCGATAGTTCATTGTCTTCGAGAGTATGAAACGCCTCACGCATCTTTTCTTTGGAGCCATTAACGAGGCGATACATGGCCGAGTGGTTCGGGCAAAGAGACAGATAATTCTGAGGGTGGCGTTTCGTTAGCTCGGGAAGAAATTCAACTATCTCAAAGTACTCCCGGCCGTCATCGAGCTTAAACGGCAAGGGACCCTTGCATATCTGGCATGTCACCTCGCCGTCGGCGTTTCGATAATGCTCCCGTAGGTAGGTATCCGCCTGCTCTTTAACCTCGTCCCTTCCGATTGAAACAGATCGCTCGCGAACTTCGCTTTGCTTATCAGGAGCATTTAAAGCCTGTTCCCGTACGTTTTGTGAGCGCCGCTCCGGGTTGGCGAGAGTACGGTCTGGCAGCGCGGATCTGTTCCGGTTTTCAAATTCAGAGAGAACTTTTTCCTGCTCGGCCTGCGGCAAACCGCTAAAGCGTCGGGCGCGTTCCGCTTCGGCAGCGTCGACAAAGCCCAGACTTTTTGCGGCTGACTCCTTCTGCTGGACCTCCGCTGACCGAAGAACGGCGTTTTCACCGAATTGGACAGCTTTGAGCCACGGATAACCAGGATCGAATGCAAAGCCTTTCGAGAGAAGTTCCCGTGACGCTTCTGCCGGACGAACGAAACTTCCATCGCCCTGCGGAACCCATTTTGCAGCACGAAGATCATGCAAAAGTCGCGAAGGTGCGCGGTTAGCGCCATATGCCGAATTATTTCGGTAGGTCGCCTCCAAGAACCGAGAATCGAGAGAAGTGAGCGTCTTCCAAATTAAGCGAGAAAGCTCAAGCGATGGAGTCTTAAGCATCTCCGCAAGCTGCGGAATATAGTAGTCTCGATTGATCCCATAAGTGGTCCAGACCCCTCCGATTCTGGAAAGAGCAGACCAATCCGGATTCGCGTAACAGCTATCCTCCGTGACAGCTAAGCCAGTTCTCGCACCTACAGATTTTGCAAACTCAGCTAGTCGCTTTGTTTCGATACCGCATTTGCGATAACGTTCGTGGAGCTGCTTTCGCCCCGCTTCAGGCGTGAGGACTCCATAATAAGCAGATAGGCCCGTATCCATGTACGGGCGGTCCAAGTAGATGCCCCCGGGCGTATGCCATTTGTCGCCCTCCCCATGGAAAATGTAAAAGTCCTTGAACAGCGATGCTTTACTGGGCTCGATTTCGACCAATGCAACAAATCGCTTCAAGTCTTCCAGGTACGTTTTGTCATCCGGTATTGCCGCTTCCTTTGTGTAACGAGATTTTAGAATTAGTTCGATTTCCTCGGCCTCGCCCAATTCACGCACGCCAAGGTCGGCCAGGAACTTCCTTGCTTTTTCCTGTTGGGGTTTCGATTTGCCCGACTTGTAGACCAACGCATCCACTGTGGGCATGCCATCGCCAGTGTGATCGTTCTCAAAGAAGCAACGGGTAGGAATATCGAAGGCGCCATTGCTCAATCGCACGATTCTCAGACTCTTGAGATAGTATAGTATCGCTGACTGAGCGGCTTCATCGTGCAGCAATGCGTAGAGTTGTTGTAACCATTCCGGCGATTTTTGTTCTAGCCACTGCATGAATTCCTTGTCCGGACCTGTCACATAATAGGGCGAGACATTAATATGCCGGCTGCTAGTGGTGGCGCCTTCCTTAAGCCTGTTGACGAACTCGTCAATACTCCACGCTTGTATCTCAAGGCTCTCAAGAAAATTGTCGATACGACTATTTTTTTGCGTAGCGCCGATAGCCCAAAGTGGCGGAGCGTCGTCGTATTCCACGAGAAACTCGATGTCCTCGCTTGATAACAAATTTTTCAAAGAGCCCTTGGCTTGAATCAGGCGGCTGGCGGACGCATGTTCCTTTTCATGAGTTGGCGTTAAGGGTTGCGCCTTCATCTCTTCGATAATAGCGGTGCGGATCCCCTGATACCGAGGAGGGACCTGATCCTGCAGATTCGGTAGCACGGCAAGAAACTCGGGCGTCAGAAGTCCGAGTTCCCTGATGCGATGCAGGGAATCGGCGGCCAGCGCTGCAAGCTGCTCGAATAGCGGGATATTGGCTTTCGTTTCCTTGATGCTGGCACGGCTCAACTCGGGCACGAAGGGGCCGTGCAGATGGAATCTGAGACCGGATGATTCTTTCACTGCCGGGAAGAACACCGCCACGCCGCCCGGCTCTGCGGAGATAATTTTACATTGATTTGCCATGGGCGCGGTCTGATCGAAGTGGCGAACGCCCGGAAGAAGGTCGAGCGGAAACGCGACCGCGACGTGCTGGGTTTCAAGACCAGGGACGGCTTGGCCGAATTTCAGGAAGTGCGAGCTGGCGGCAGACTTCCCATCAATATTTTTCGCCACTTCAACGTGAAAATCGGAGTGCTTACGGCGCAGCACCTCGCCCGTGGCCCCGGTTCCAATCCGCCATTGGACCGACCGGATGCTGGTTAAGAACAACAGGGATTTCTCGTCTAGGTCATGCAGGCCGGAAGCGATTTCGGCATGAGCCTCCTGGGGAGGCTTCTTCGGATTGTCGAATGAAAATTCAAAGCGGGTCTGTCCGTTGAACGGCGCGCCAGGTGCAATCGATTCGGGAAGGGTGAGCCGGACAATCCGAAAGGCGAAGTCGCCCGAGCGGATGGACGGAGCCTGCGTATAGACAAAGACCGATTTGAACCCGACCCCGAACTTGCCGATTTTGTCTTGCGCGTTAGCCTTCGTGCTGTCGTGAAGGCCGGTGATCGAAGTCACATCCGCCAGCGTGAAGGCGCGCCCGTTATGCTCACAGAGCAGCATCTCAGACGTGAGCGTAAAGGTAATTTCAGTCGCACCCGCGTCCTCGGCATTTTGGAGAAGCTCGTAAACGAAGTGCGCGCGGTCGGGGTAAAAATCCTCGAAAATGTCGAGGTTTATCTCCCCCTTGTTGGCGTCGAGGCCATCAATGAACTTGCGGCGGCGCTCGACCAGTTCTTGGAAACCCACACTCTGGTGTTGCGCGTCCGTCATCTGGTGCCCCTTATGCCGTCGCGAATTTCGCCACCAGGCCCTCAAGGGTGGCGCTGCCGATGATCTGGTCGTCGGGGATCAGCGCGTAGACCCAGGGCTTGCCGGTCCCACCTTGGGCATGAGCCGTCGCCGTGCGACACCATTTGGTGGCGGCGGCAGCTTTGGCTTTCACGGTCGGATCGTCGAGTTCATTATGCGCCTTCACCTCAAGAATGAGCATTTTGGTCGTGGTTTCCACCACGAAGTCCGGCTCATAAGCTTCGCCAGAGCGGTAATCGACGCGGAACTGGTTGCGCCCTGGCTTTAGCCATTTCTCGACACTGGCGTTGCCGTCGATGGTGACAGCGAGCCGTCGCTCGGGGTCGGCGTCGAACTTTTGCAGCGGATAGCAGCACTTCTGGAAGCCGCCGAAGACGTGTTTTCGGGTTTCGGACAGCGGCGCAACCGCCTGTTTGAAGTCGCGCACCCGCTGACCGTGGGGCACGTTCATAGGCTGGGCTTGCAGCAGCATAAACCCACGCGTGACAGTGACTTCATAATCGTCCTCCATCAGCGGTGTTTGGCGGTAGTGCGCCATCATCTGGGCAAAGATGAAGTCAGCAAGCTGGCGGCCATGGCGCAGCAGCACGTTCTCCGTCTCGGCTTCGTCCGCGAGATAAGACCGCACGCGCGCCACTACCTGCCCCGCCAGCTTGTAGAGCAGGGCAGCGTGGCCGTCGTAATCAATCTCATTGCGCTCAATGAGATAGCGCACCAGATAGTCCTCCGACCGCGCCTCGCGCGGATCGTCGAGTGCGCGCGCCAAATGGACGCGCGCCTGGGTGCGCAAATCCTGAATGATGATGCCGTCTTCAATAGGACGCATGTTGATGCTGTCGAGGCTGGCGAGGTCGAAATCCTCGAAGGTGAATGTCACCTGCTTCTTGGGCAGGACGACAATCTGCGGGATGGAAATGGTGCGGTCGGCCACCGTCTCGGCCACCGTCTCGACGATCTTGTCGATGCGGGGTGCTTCGATGACGGCCTCCAGCGTACCCTGCGCGGGACGCAAAAGCTCGCGCACCTCCTCAGCGATCTGCTCCTGAACGCTTTTGTCGCGCAGGCCCTCGGCGCTGCCCAACTTGCGCTCGTAGCGTTTGATAACATCGAGCGTTACCTCGGCGGCCTTGCCCTCCTCAGGAGACCTGAACACAAAGCCGGCGGCTTCCTCCTTCACAAAGCCAGGTATCTCGGGCTGCGCGCCAGTCACGATCATTTCGGCCACAGAGGGCGCGACCACAAGCGTCGCGCCAGAAAGCGAAATATCGCCGCCTTCGCCGATTTCCACGGATTTCATGATAATAGAGCCAGGCTCTCGCGCTCTGGCGATGATGTCGTCGAACCGCTCGTGGGCAATGACAGTGAGGCGGTCCACAGCCGCGAATTCGTCATCACCGCCCTTGGACACCCGTCTGCCGAAGGGCAGGCGAAGACCACGCCCCAAGGTCTGCTCAGTGAGGATTTCAGAAGCCGAGGCCCGCAAGGGCACGATGGTGTAGAGGTTGGTTACGTCCCAGCCTTCCTTGAGCTTGTTTACATGGATGACAATTTCGGTACGGCCATCAGTCTCCAGCGCCACGAGGCGCTGCATCGCCTCATCGCTCTCCTCACCCCGAAGATTGGAATGAACTTCTGCTACCTTGCCCTTGAAGCGCCCCTTGAAGAACTTATCCGATTCCATGAACTCGCGCAGCCGCTTGGCCTCGGTGGTGTCGGATGCCACCACCAGGATAAACGGCACGACCTTCGGCGCACCCGTGGTGCGGTGGTAGCGATCTAGCTCCACGGCCACATAGTCATGGTGGTGTACGGCGTCTTCCAGCTTGATCTGCTCAAGCTCTTGTTCGCCCACGGAGCGGGGATCGAAGTCCTTGCGGGTGGCGACGGCGGGTTCCTTCACGAACCCGTCGGTCATCGCCTGGCCCAGTGTGTAATTGTAGATCACATTGCTGAAAGGCACGGGCCGCGCCCCAACGGTCTTGGGCGTGGCCGTCAACTCCAGCCCCAGGATTGGCTGCAAGCCATCAATGGCACTGGCTCCAGCGCTGGCGCGATAGCGGTGCGCCTCGTCCATCAACAACACAAGGTCGTCGAGACGGGAGAGATAGGCGTAATAGCTTTCACCGATGGTTTCCTGGAGGCGTTTCATGCGCGGCTTTCCGCGCGGACTTTCTTCCTTGTTGATCTTATCGATGTTGAAGATGTTTATATGCACGTCTGAGCCAAACAGGTCGGACGACCGGCCGCCCTCGAAGCGCACGCCGACCCCACTTTCATAATTGTCGCCGGTAACGATTAGCGGCGGGTTGGCGGCGAACTCGGCAATGCCCTTGAACACATATTTCGGGCTCTCGGGCGAGAAGTCGGCGATCAGTTTTTCATAAATGGTCTTGTTGGGCGCGAGCACGAAGAAGTGGCGGCTCTTGCCAGTCAGAAACAGGTAGGAAATGAACGCCCCCATCAGGCGCGTCTTGCCCACGCCAGTGGCGAGAGCAAAGCAAAGCGATGGGAACTCACGCTCAAAGGATTCCACGCTGGAATAGGAGTCGCGTATGACCTGAAGCGCGATAGCGGCGTCGCTCCCTTTGGATAGCTCGACGTTGCCGAGCACGTCTGCAAGGATTTCAAGCGAGTCAACTTGCGGTTTCCGCAGCGAGAGGCGTTGGCTGATGGTGCGGACATGTCGGTCGTTCAGGGGGCGGTCACTCACTTGTCAGCCTCCCCGTTGAAAAGGTCATCCTGTGGCGTGGTTTTACCGCCGCTCTTCTTGCCAACCTTGGGCGAGCCTTCCCCGTCAACTTGCGGGTCTGGCTCTCTCGGAGCCTCGGGCAGAATGGCGACGTTCAGGCTGTAATCATCCTTACCCCATTCGCACTTGCGCAATACCGCTTGCGGAATCTTGCGGATAGTCAGGTTGGGGAAAGCGTCGCCATCGGCGAGAAATGCCTTACAGCACACCAGCAGGGTGCGCTCATTCCCAACCTCCTCAGAAATAGCGGCAAGCTGTTCGTACGTCAGGCTTTGTGTGGTGACGTAGATAAAGTCTGACTCGGACGACCGCCCTTGCATCCAGTAGTGGGTTTCATCGGGCTGGTAAACGAAGCCCATGAGCTTGCACACGGCCTGCGCGACCTTGGTCGCATCGTATTCTTTAGAAATTACCCAGTTGCCCCAGGCATCCTTATCCAGCAGCGAGGTAGCCAGACGGTAATATCGGAAGCCTCCACCACCCTTCCATTCCGCGGATTCGGTGATCCCACCTTGATCCTCGCCGTCGATCACCTTCCGCAAGCGCGGGACGATGTGGGTTTCGCAATGCTCGCCAAGCTCTACCATGATCCAGCGGCGGCCCATTTTATGGGCTACTGCTCCCGTGGTGCCGGAGCCCGCGAAAGAGTCTAATACGATGTCACCTGGCTCAGTCGATATCTGAAGCACGCGCTCAAGAAGTCTCTCTGGCTTCGGTGTAGAAAAAAGATTCTCTACGTCCCTTAGTAGAAGCCTCAGCTCTCCCGTAGCTTCTCGCGTTGTACCCACATCATCCGCAAACCAGATGCTTTCAGGCACTCTCCCTTCCTGGTCAGACAGATATATTTTCCTCAAAACCTTCGTGTCATTATTAACGAAGGTGATTTCCCCAGTTCCCGCCTTCTCCCAAAAAGTCTCCTCACTCCAACGCCATCCTTTATCTGGCGGCTCAATCTTTGTTCCCTGTGGCGTTGTTATCGTGTAACGGAGATTCTCTCGGTAGTTTGGACTCCGAACGTCACCAGCACGCCACATACCTTTTGGGTCGTTGTCCGGATTAGAATAATTGACGTTGTGTTCCTCTCTGCGAGGTAAGTTCTTCCGCTGAAAACTGTCGCTCTTCCTGTACACCATGACATAGTTGTGGTGGAGAGAAACAGTCTTGGCGTCGTTCTTGCCCTGTACGCTGTGTTGCCAGACTATGGAACCAAAAAAATTTGAGCGTAGGAATATCTCGTCACATAAGACCTTTAGGTAATGTGCTTCATTATCGTCAATCGTTATCCAGATTGAGCCATCGTTTCTAAGCAGCCTGTGCAGAACGTCTAAGCGGTCGCGCATCAATGAAAGCCAAAGCGAATGCTCAACTCCATCGTCATAGTGCTCGAATGCACTACCGGTGTTGTAGGGAGGGTCGATGAATATGCATTTCACTTTTCCGGCAAACTCTTGCTCCAACGCCTTGAGCGCCAGTAGGTTGTCACCGCGAATCAAAATGTTGTTGAAGATATCGTTCTCAGTGACGTGGGCCTTGGCGTGATGGGATATATTCGCGTCTTCCAATAGAATTCGCGGCTCTAGGCGTGGGCCATCCCCCTTACCGAGCCAAGTAAGTTCGAGGCGCTGCTTCCTAGTCATGCTTTCTCCAACCGCCTCTAACTAATTCCGCAAGAATTACGTAGGAAATAAATTTCGATCCATAGAAGTACAGAGACCAATCCCCTACTTCTTTGACCAAATTCTCAAACACCTCACGTTCGGTTTCGGAAAGAGTCGCAAGCACGTCTTCTCGCTTTTTCTTGCCGTGAAATGCCGAGAGCTTCTGAGGTTCTTCCGTTTTCACGTCTTTGGGCTTTTTCTCGCTATTCATGCAACCTCCCACCGGATCGTGAAAAGATCGGTCAATGTCGGTTCGAGTTTCAGGCTCTCCTGAATTTTGTCCAGCATAGCTTCGACCTCGGTGCGAATGGTCGCACGCCGGTCGAAGAACTCGGCTTTCAGCTTGTCGCGCCTTCCTTCAAGACCGCTGATGCGCCGCTTCTCGGCGACCTTCGCGGCCATGGGCAGGCTGGAGCCGCGTAGGGACTTCTTCGCTTCCTTTATCTCCGCTTCGACAGTTTTAATCTCAGTTTCAAAGGAGCGTTCCAGGTCCTCTGCGTAGTGGTCGAGATTTTCGCTTTCGACATCGAGCCATTCGGAGTTCTGCTTTTCGGCTTCGTCGAGCAAATCTTTTTTCCGCTCGGCCTCCCGGCGTCGCAGGTCGGCGTCAGGAGGCGTGCCGTTCAGCGGTTCGTTTTGCGCCGGGACGCGGAATAGCCGCTCTACTGTTTCAGGGTGGACGGTGCTGCCATCGTCCGCAATGACGGATATGACAAGCTGCTCGCGCGTGACGGCGGGCGTCTTGATATGAAGCTTGGCAATTCGCGCCCAGCCGGTCTTGTCGCGTAACACTTCTACGTCCGCCAGCCTACCGCCCGGATAGGCAGCGAGGTCAAAACGCACACATGAGGGCGCCTCGAAACGACGTTCCTTTGCCCTGGCAACCACGTCTGTCGCCAGCGTACCTTCTTGAAGGCGGAAGAACTTCCAGCCCCTTTCATCGGCAAGCGGCCATTCGGTCGTGTAGGTCTCGCCGCGATAGTCAAAGCGGCGCTCGTCATCTGTATGAAAGCGAGCCTCGGGAAGCTCGGCCCGAGCAACGTAGAGAAGCTGCCTGTCGAATTCGGACAGGCGGCGGTCGATGGCGTCCTTTCGGACTTTAAGCCGGTCGATGACCTGCTCGTCCACCTTATCGAGAAGCCGCCCGCGGGCGTCGAGCATTTGCTCGCTGATTTGGGCCTGAAGCTCGTCCTGAAGTTTGTCAAAGGCAGCATCGATTTCCGTTTCGCTGCGCGAGCTCTGGACGATCTGGAAGATGCGGCGCTCAATGTCCACGCCGCGCTCGATCACGCCCAGCACCTCGTCGCTTGCGCCGAAGACGCCTTTGAACAGGTTGAACTTGAGGTCGAGAAGCTGGAGGATGCGTTGTTCAGCGTGGTTTTTGAGGTTCAGAAAGTTAACCACGGTCACGTCGATCTTCTGGCCGTATCGATGGCAGCGGCCGATGCGTTGCTCCACACGCTGCGGGTTCCAAGGCAGGTCGAAATTAACGACCAAAGAGCAGAATTGAAGGTTGATACCTTCCGCGCCGGATTCGGTGGCGATCAGGATGCTCTTGCGGTCGCGGAATGCCTCGACAACGGCGGCCTTCATGTCCGCCGTCTTTGAGCCGGACACGGCGTCGGAGCCTTTGTGCCGCGTGAGCCAGTCCTGGTAGATCCCCTTGCTCTGCGCGTCGTTGTTTGACCCGTTGAGAAGAACGACGTCGTCCTTGTGGCCGTTGGTAGCGAGCAGTTCGGCGAGATAGCGCTGCGTGCGCACGGACTCGGTGAAGATTACCGCCTTGCGCTGCCCGCCCTTGGCGACGATGGCGTCGAAAACCCCGGGCAGTGCTTTGATAAGCTCGTTACCTTTGCGGTTGTCTCCGATGGAAAGCGCAAGTTTGCGATATTCCTCAAGCTCGGCAATTTCGGCCTTAAGCTTTTCGGTGTCTATCGGCGGCAGGTCCTGCGCGTCGCCGTTGTCTGTGTCGTCAAACTCCTCAGCATCTTCGTCTACCACGTCATAGTCAGCGACGGTCTCGACGGTCGGCGGCTGCAAAAGCGTGAGACGCTCGATAATCTTAGCCAGCGTGTCGGCGATGGCGAAGGTCGAAGAACCCAAAATCTTGCGCACCACCATCGTTACAAGCTGGTTCGGCTTGTTTCCGAAGGCGATGGTGTCCCCCCGTTGCAGGTAAGCGGACATGTCGACATAGAGTTTTTGCTCAGCTTCCGACGCCGCATATTCCATCGTGAGCGGGCTGCGCTCGGTGTAGCGGATAAGGCCAGCCTGCTGGACCTGCCGGCGAAGCGTGCGCTTGCAGATCGGCTCCAGTCGCTTGCGCAGGAACATGAGGCCATTCTTGGAACCCGGCCCGCTGACATATTGGTTTCGGAACGAGTCCTCGTCGCCGAAGTGATGCTCGTCGAGTACGGAAACCAGACCGTAGAGTTCCATGAGGGAGTTTTGCAGCGGCGTTGCCGTCATCAAAATCTTGAAGAACGGGCGCGTGGCATCACGCAGGAGTTTGGCACGCGTCGCCCCGTCTTTCTTATAGACGTTGCGTAGCCGGTGGGCTTCGTCGAAGACGACGAGGTCCCAACCGCCTCGCCTGATATCGTCGGCTTTCAGCGCGGCGAACTCATAGGACGTGATGACGATGTTGTCGCCCTGCTCGAACGGCTTGGCGATGCCCTTCTTTCGCGCGTCTGTATAGCTCTTGCGCTCGACGATTACTGAGGGGAGCGAGAATTTCTCGTAAAGCTCCTGGCTCCATTGTTTACGCAGCGAAGCTGGCACGATCAGCAGGATGCGACGACGGCGCTCCGCCCACTTCTGCGCGATAACGAGGGCTGCCTCGATAGTCTTGCCAAGGCCGACTTCATCGGCGAGCAGCACGCCCTTCGATAGTGGCGATGACATCGCAAATAGGGCGGCATCGACCTGATGCGGGTTCATGTCCACGCGTGCGGTGGAAAGCGATTGCGCCAGGGCATCCTCGCCTGTGCCTTCGAGTGTGATGCGATGTGCGAAGAAGGTCGCCTGCTGGGGCGAATAGCAGGCGGAGGCTAGCGTGGCAGGACCCGAACCCTCCCTTTCCGGTTGCTGGCCGTCATTGGCGGCAACCGATCCCCTTTCGATCCATTTGGTGATCGTCGCACGGTCAAAGCGCCACGATCCGCCGACCTTGAAGCCGGGAATTTTGCCGTCGGAGGCGAGTTTGTAGACCGTCTTCTCGTTGATTTTCAGAAGTTCGGCGACTTCGCGAATAGTAAGAATATTTTCTGCCATGGCCGTTTCGTAGCACGAATTCCGAAGAGAAAATAGAAAATTAGAGAAAATTAGGGAAAATTTAGCGCTCTACTTGTAGCAATCTCTTTGGCACAAAATTTTCAAACTATGTATAAGTCATTGATTTGACATATATTTTAGCTGACGCTATGATCAAATCAAGCTCAATAGCTACCGTTGACGGCAAGTTATCGAGCCCTATCTCAAATCTGGGAGGCAAAGATGCCAGGCCGTCAGGCTCGCGTCATTACTGCCGCACAGCTGGACACGCTCTTGCAGCATGTCCGCGGGCGACGAGATTCAGCACGTAGTCGAGTCATCATTCTTCTCTCCCATCGCGCGGGACTTCGCGCAGCCGAGATAGCAAAGCTTGAATGGGGGATGCTTCTCGACCCCACCGGTCGGGTCAGCCAGTCCATCGCTTTGGAAAATCGCATAGCAAAAAAAGGTTCAGGACGTCGGATCCCACTTCACCCAGACCTGCGAAGGGCCCTGGTCGCTTTGCAAAGGGGAAGGCCGCAATCTGGACCCGTTATCAGATCACGACGCGGCGGTCACATGCGACCTAACAGTCTCGTCTGCTGGTTCAAGGCAATCTACCGGGAGGTCGGCTTTGATGGATGCTCGTCACATTCGGGACGCAGAACGTTCATCACCCAGGCCGCGCGATTGATACCTCAAGCTGGCGGATCCCTGCGTGACGTTCAGATTCTCGCCGGTCATAGATCATTGGTCACGACCGAGCGATACATCGACGGAGACAGTGCGAGCCAAAGAAAGCTTGTGATCCTCATGTGATTGCGATTTTGCATATATGCAAAGAGCACTTGACGCGACTATTGCGCGATTTCGTATGGTTGAGTCGCAACCGATTTATGCACGAGCATTGTGCCACGAGCACCCGGACTGGATTTCAGGCAGGCAGTTTCACTTATCAGGACAGTCTGCGAGATAGCTGGCTCAAGGGATCTGATCGAGCGCGCAAGAGTTGTCTTGGACAGAGCAGGTGTATTGCGCGCAGTCCAAGAGCATGACGACGGACCGATCTTCGACTGGCTATCAGAGGCCATTGCGTACCAGGGTGTGTCAGATGCCGCCGCCCACACATTCATGAAGGTGCATGGCAGTGCCTCCGCTGAAGTCATCCGGCAAAGCCTTAATGCGCCATCTGCATGCGACAAGCTTCGGAGCTACTGGCAGTTCAATGGGTGCGGATACCGCAAGGCAAACTGGACGTGCAATCAGCCTCAGCTGATCCGGGACTGCTCCCTGCCCGGTCTGGACCTTCGCAACGGCAGTCTCAACCAGAGCGCCTATGGGCTCTTCCTGTTCATGCGGGACGTGGCGGGCGGAGACTTCGTAGCGTGGGTGGACCGGCGCATTGATGGGGGCAGCCCAGTCGAGGCTCCGGACCGGCTGGTGATGCCGCTGCGGCACATCCATGGCGTGTCGGACAAAGTCCTGAACATGGCCCTGGCAGCCCTCCTGCTGGCGGGAGACGACCGTCGCAAGGCCTGGAAGGCTGCGGGAGCTCATATGCTGGCCGTGGACACCCTCGTTCACGCTTGGCTGAAAAGGACAGGAATTTTGAGGGGGCTGGGGGCGGAGCACGCTTACGGCCAGTGCTACGGCGCCGGCCACTGTGCAGACATCCTGCGGCAGGTGTCGGATCGGATTGATGCCCGAGGGTACAACCGGACCTTCCCCCGGCGCTTCCCCCGGTTTGTGCAGCACGCCATCTGGCGGTTCTGCGCTCAGCAGCAACTAGGCCAGTGCAACGGCAACACCATAGACGACCGCCGCCGCTGCGCCCTGGCTGACTGCATTCTTTTTGACGACTGCGCCCGTCTGAAGCTTGGGCGCCCTACCCCGGCTCAGGGCCCTTCGCCCGAACCGGCCTAAGCCAACCCCTACCCCATCACTCCCGCCCGTCTGGGCGGCCCACCCATTGGCGGAAGACCCCGCTCAATCCGGGCGTGCACTCACGCGCGCTCGCGCAACAACAGGAGTTCTCACGTGAAGACTATTCAAAGCTTGCTCGTTGTTCTCGGACTCGACAGCGAAAAGAAGCCTCATGCCGCCAAATTCAGCGCTGCAGAAGAGACCGCAGTCCGTAAGGCCGCTGGCGTCAAAGGCTTTCGGATTGGCAGGCCGAAGACCAAGGAAGCCGCCGAGGCGGCACAGAAGCTGATCGAAGGGCGCATCTTTGATTCCGGGAAGGGTCTGGTGCCGTTCTGCAGCCAGGACACCTACGACAAGCTTCTGAAGGTGCTGGAGGTGGAGAGCCAGCCAGCAAATCCGGTAGCCGTGCCCGACAAGCCAGCTGCCATCCCGGCTCCCACGGATCCCTGGGCAGCGCTGAAGATGGGCAGCACCGTCCTCTGCAAGGATGATGAGAAAGGCGCGGATCAGAGCTACTGGGAATGCGCCGTTACCGCCGTCTCAAAGGACGGCAAGACCCTCACCGTTCGCTGGAAAAACTACCCCACGCTGAAGCCGTTCGTGGTCAAGCGTACCGCCGTCGCGATCTTACCGAGCAAGCCGTGAGCAACTGGCTAGGCCGGTTGTCGAAGCAATCGGCCTAGCCCCTTTTTGGGGGATTACAAATGCCTGACACGGCGAAGATTAGAGAGTTGAACGATCAGTTCCGGAAGACCATGTCCGGCGGACGGATAGTGGTGACCAATTCAATTGCCACGCGAGGCGACCTGGCTGAGATCCTCGCCAAGGTGCGCGACTTCGAGACCTTCGACAACGGTAACGATCCCCACGGCGAACATGACTTTGGGGCCTTTGAAGCCGACAGGGATTCAATCTACTGGAAGATAGACTACTACGACCGCGCCCTGTCGCACGGATCGCCCAACCCAGCCGACGAAAGCGTTACGTGCCGTGTGATGACCGTGATGCTCGCGGAGGAATACTAACTAGTGTTTGGGAGACTTGAGCTTGCGCCCTGCCAAGGGTACCAACAAATCGGCGGGTGCTACCCCCAACCCTTCCGCCAGTGAATGCAGGCTAGTAACGGTGGGATTACGCTTACCCGCCTCAAGCTCGCTTATGTAGTGTTGGTTGAAGCCTGAACGAGCGCCCAGCTCTTCCTGGCTCAGGCGCTTTTCTTGCCTGATTCGTAGAACGTTCGAGCCTACAAGCTGGCGCATATCCATGCGCCGAGATCAGCGCAACGGCCTGTTTCAGAGTATATACTTTAGTATATATTCGGAACTAGCTCTTTCCAATTTGAACAGCTCATTATCCGGAGAACATAATGCCTTCAGAAGACGTACCCGTTTACCGCCGCCCTTGGGCTGTGGCCGTCATTGCATGCCTCCTGACAGTTGGAGGCGGGGCCGCTTACCTGAGGATAAATAGAACAGACGCGCCCCTTAGGGACGAAGCCAATCCGACCAGCCTCCCCCAGGTTGCCTTCTCAGGAGGCGCCTACGCCAGCGTCACGCCGGGCCTCAGCGCCGATATGCGGATCAGCCAGGAGGGCGACACCTGGGCCATAGACATTACAGGTGCCCGAACAGATGGGGGGCCCGCGCCTGATTGCACCATTCGGGCTGTGGGAACAAAGAAGGGCAACCAGATCGTTGCCGCCCTAGTGCCCTTCGAGACCCCGGATGCTTCGATGTCAGCAGATGAGCTTGGCCCGGAGAACCGGGAAACGACGATCACGATAAATGGCAAAAGCCTGAAGGTCGAAGGGCCTTACGTCGGCGACCTCTGCGGGCGCGAGAATAGTTTAGACGGCCTGTACGAGCCCGCCCCTGTCAAAGGGCAGGAAGCGCCACAATCCCCTCGAACAGCAGCCGCCACGCCTGCCCAGGCGACCGCCTCAGCAGCTATCCCATCGGCTCCAGGCCAGTACACGGCATTTGCCGCGGTCTACATAGCAAGTGGCGAAATGTTTAGAGCCGGCGTGCAAAAGACATTGGACAGCGCCACCGAGTGCGACAGCTATTTGAGCGAACTGATCGCCGTCCAGCAAAGGTCCAGCAGCTCGGGAGTGCGGGTCATCAACAATTCTGTAGTTACGCCCAGAGACAACTATTCCATGTACGCATGGTACGCCTGCTTCCCAACCGTCGACCGCGTAGAATTCAAAGCTGCTGGATACGCAAACGGAATCCGGATGAGCCCCGAACGCGCTCAGCAAATGCCACGCTTTCCCGACCTGCCAAATAGCCCCTAATTGCGAAAAGTAGCCCAGGC
>CANJWR010000081.1 GCA_947478455.1 Beijerinckiaceae bacterium
ACTTCTGGAGGCCATCAACGGAAACGTCCAGGCCGCCAAACGCAAGGCAAAAGGCTATCGCAGCAAGCGCAACCTCAAGTTGATGGTCTACCTCATCGCCGGAGGGGTGCTGGACACGCTACCCACATGAAACAGCGACGAGCCAGAAAGAAACCCGACTTCAATGTTACTGAGTTTGGAATGTCGAGTTGCACCAGAATAAATTGAAACGTCGAAAAGCATTCAAACAAAATTCTCGGGACCGATTTATCAGCATAGATGATGCACAACCCGACAATCATTTCAGGTTGATAGTTTTGTGCTGCTGCGATTTCCAACTCCGAGCTTGCATTCTTAAACCATACGCTCAGCTCCGAGCCCGAGGCCCTTTCGATCCGTTAGGTGCGCCACTCCAAGCTCGGTCCGTAAGATTTCGCCGTGCGTGACAGAGGTTATCTTGGATGCCGCCAGAAGATCTGAATATGAACTGCCAAATCTCGACTGAGAAATGCGTTCGTTACCTTGTAAAACGCTTCTCCCTCATCAATCGCAATCCCATCCACCGCATACTGGGACTAGCACTAACGGCTGCCGCCAAAATTCATTTTGCGCGCGACCCACCAGTAGAGGCAGACGATTGGGATCATCATTGCCAACAGGATCAGGGTCAATGCCGCCGCCTGGCCGAAGCCGCTGGCGACCCACAGGCTCCAGACGACGACCGGCAGAGTCATGTTGTCCCGCGTCGTCAGGATGACCGCAAGCGTCAACTCTCGAAAGGTGATCAGAGCAATCCACAGCCAGGCATAGATCAGTGTCGGGCCGAGCAGTGGAGCGATGATTCGTCGGATGACCGTACCGGTAGCGGCGCCGCTCATTTGCGCCGATTCCTCCAGATCCTTGTGAATCTGAATCATCGTATTGTTGGTCATGCGCGTTGCATAGCTCAGTCGCCCGACTACGAAGACAATCAGTAGAATCCAGATTGTACCGAAGATCGGTGCGACGCCGCGCATGACGTAGAGCGCGAAAAGCAAAACGCCGATCCCGAACACGATGTTCGGGATCGCGTGCGGCAGGAAGGCGATAAAGTCGAACAGCGAGCGACCGGGCAGCTTTGAGCGCAACACAACCCAGGAAAAAGCGATCGCGCAAATGAGCGTAACCGTTGGGGTCAGGAACACGAGAATCGTTGTGTTCTGCAGCCCCTCGAGAACCAGCCCCCAAGGCAGGGAATTGAAATGCTTGAACGTCATCATCGCGAAGGCTTCCGCCGACGGCGGCTGGAAAAAAGGCAGCAGCGAGGCCCAGATGATGATCAACAGTGGTATCAGTTTGCTGAGCATGAAGTAGCTGGCGAGGAAGACCCAGGCCCACAGCTTGTATTTGCCGAGCTCCACGAGGCGCGGGTGGTAACCCTTGCCGGTCACCACCTGATAGCGGTGCGCACGCGACTGCAGCCGGCCATACCACCAGCTCAACGCGCCGGCGAGAGCGATGACAATGGTCGAGAGAGCCGTCGCGGGACCGTACTGTGGCAGGCCGTCGTCTGGCGACAGCTGGGTCACCATATAGGTGCTGAAGGTAAAGATGCGATTCGACCAGCCAATGATCGCCGGCACATCGAAGGCGGCGAAGCCGATGGTGAAAATATAGATCCCGGCAGCCAATATTCCGGGCCAGGCGAGAGGGAGCGTGACGCGGCGCGCGATCGTGTGGAACCGCGCGCCGGACATTTCTGCGGATTCCTCAAGCGATGGATCCATGGCGCGGAAGACGGCCGCTGTCATGATAAAGGCGACAGGCGCCAGACTGAGCCCCTCGACCCACCCCATCCCGATGATCGAGGCAATGTTGAAGACCGGGAAGTCGAGACCGAGCAGGTTCTTCAGCACAGCATTTACCAAACCGATGCGCGGATGCATGAGGAACAGCCAGCCCATGGCGGTGGCAAAGCCGGGCAGCAAAAGGCCGATCGTCATCAAGGTATAAAGAAAGGACTTGCCCGGCAGGTTGGTGCGCTCCACCAGCCAAGCGCAGGGCAGGCCGATAGTCAGGGACACGACCAGCGTGGTCAGCGAGAAGCCGAGCGTATTGAGCAGAACCGTGAAGGAGAACGGGTCGCTGAAGACCTTGACGTAATGGGTGAAGGAATAGGTTGCGGCCGGATCGATCGGGCGACCGACGCGGAAGCTGAGCCAGAAGATGATGATCGGAAAAGCAATGATCAGAAGGCTGAGGCTGAAGACGATGCCGAAGATAGCCAGAGCCGATAGATCGTATCGCCGCATGAAAGGAATCGATATGGCGCGCTGCGGGGTCACGTCGGCGGTCATGGGCGGTGATCTTTGCTTCAGGAGCAGGGCGGGATAACGCAACCGCCGCCAGAAGTGCTGGCGGCGGCTACTTTCTTTAAACGATTGACGCTGCGCTATTTGCCCCGCGTGAGGATGTCCTTCACAATTCGCTGCGTCTTGTTGCCGACTTCATTATTGACCTGCCAGGCAATGTCGGCATTGACGAATTTTTTGCCCCACTCGGCTTCCAGCTTGTGAATGCGGTCGCCGGTTTTCGATTCAGGCAAAAGATGGACGTCCATCCCGCCGCGCATTTTGCTGATGTTCCTCTGCCCTTCCGGCGATAGCAGATAAACGGTCAGCAACTTGGCAGCATTGGGATGCGCGGCATTCTTGGGCACAGCCAGATAGAAGAAACTGACAATGGCGGTTTCTGGCGTAATGACATGAGTCATTGGAGCGCCGTCGGCTATGACTTCCATCGTCGATGTGCCGCCGCAGTCGGTAACGAGCGCGGCGAATTCGCCCGAGAGCAGACGATCGATGTCACTACAACGTATGAGCCCGCTTACCTGGCCGGAAAAAGCCTTGGCCCATTCGATCGTTTTTTCCGGCCCCCACATGTCGTTCGATGAAAGCATCTCGAAGCCGGCACCGTAAGAGGTGGTGGCGATCTTGCCTTTCCATTCAGGCTTCAAAAGGTCATTGAGCGAGGTCGGAATATTTGGGGCGAACTTGTTGCTGACCGCAAATCCAGTGTAGGCAGTCTGGACTTTGACAAATCTGTCCTTCTCGACGACCTCTGCGGTCAGGCGGTCGGGAGCAAAGTCTTTCCACGGCGCCGTATGAAACAGATCGTACTGCAGCAGATCCGCCATGTTGCGCGAGAAACCGTAATAGACATCACTCGGCGACGGCAGACCGTTCGTGTAACGCATCGCGATTTCGTTGCCGACTTCAGGCATCGATCGGCCCGGCGCCCATTTGATTTTTACCGTTGAGCCATAGAGCTTTCCCATGCGCTCCTCGAACAACTTGGCGCCTTCTGGACCGCCGAGCGTATTCGAACTCCAGGTCACGACAAGTTCGCGTTCCTTGTTTGCCGCAGTGACTAGCTCCTTGAGTGCAGGTGTGATCTCCTGCGCTCGGCTCATAGCCGAACCAAGGATCGAGAATGCGGCCCCGGCCAGCAGCACAGCGGCCGGCCTCATCATATATTGTCTCATAGTCACCTCCCGGCGCGTTAGGTTTTCTTGCATTTTACAGAAAGCTATCGAAGTTGCTTCGGTCTCGTTATGCGCAAACTATTCTTACGCGGAGGCCAGCTGGACTTCGCGCGAATTGTGATCGAGCAACGATTCCTTCGGCCGTTTCCAGACTTTGAGAGGCTTTCCTTCAGCTATGGCCTGCATTTCGCGCGACCACAATTTGCGCATCAGAACGATTCCGCGGTCCGACTGGCCAAGACGTTCGTGACTGCGATCGGCGATCGAGCCCTGACCGGCGAGCGCCACGCCATCCTGCACCTGAAACAGACCAGGATATTCGGGATCAATATCCTGCACACGCATCTCGCAATTGAGAATTTTTTCGATATAAACCTGCGGATCTGGATCCAGATGACGCTCGCGCTTCTGGAAGCCTTTGCCTTCGCCGAGATGAGCGTTGACGATGAAGCTCATCATCGAATCGTCATCGACCGGCACGCGCCAGGCAAGGTGCAGATTCCAGGCCCAACGACCGGGGCGACCCGGCGTAAACACCATCATTGTATTCGGCATGAAGATGTGGCCGGTGCGGCTGATATTGTTCGAGACGCCTTCGCGACGGCCGAGGCGCAGAATGCCGTAGTCGCTCTCCTCGACCTTGATCTCAGGCAACTGATCGAGGCCAATGCTATCGGTAGATACGCGATGGACGAAATGGAGATGCACCTCGTCAAGATCGTTCTCGATCCGTTGGAAGTAATTGCAAGGCACCGGATGGGCATTGCAAAAAACCGTGTCCCGGGTCTCGTCGACTTCCGGGTATAGCGGAAACTCCGGTGCTTCGCCCTCGCCAAAATAAACGAAGACCAGGCCAAGATACTCGCGAACCGGATAGGCGGCGACCTTGATCGCCTTCTTGTAGCTGTCCGGTTCGGCAGGCTGATGGACGCACTGGCCGTCGCCGCCGGCAAACTTCCAGCCGTGATAGAAGCAGCGAATGGCGTCGTTTTCCACCCAGCCGAGCGACAGCCGCGTCATACGGTGCGGGCAGGCATCCTGTACAACATAGACCTTGGCGTCCTCGCCGCGATAGACGGTGAAATATTCGTTGAGAATCCGCACGCGCTTCGGGCGTCCCGTCTCCAGAGCGTCGGACTTGATGATCGGCTGCCAGAAGCGGCGCAGCAAACGGCCGGCCAGTGTGCCGGGACCGGCATGCGCATAGTCACGATAATCTTCGGGCTTGTAGACGATGTTCAACGGGCCTCTCCTCGTTCGTTCCCTGAAGCATGCGCAACCGCACGAGCCTATTTCTTGCTACGAAGCTACGCACAGCTCGTCGTCTCGTCAAATCAGGCGCTCGTCATGGATTTGCTCTTCGACAGAGGCGTCGGGCGGGCCGGTGTGCCTTGAAGGCCAGCCTGGTTCACATGCCGGCAGCAATGTGCAACATTACGAAAAAATGCGCTGGCAAAAGGCGCTGATTTTTAGGGGGACGAACAGAATGCGCCTTGTCGGCAAAATTGCGATTGTGACCGGTGGTGGTTCCGGTATTGGCGGTGCGATTGCGGTCGGGCTGGCGGCAGAAGGTGCGACAGTCGCCATTGCGGAGATTTCACCCGCCGCGGGCGAGGAAACTGTCGCGGCCATCCGGAGCGCAGGTGGAAATGCCTGGTGCAGCGTTTTTGACGCAACCAACCAGGCCGCCGTCAATGCTTTCGTTGAAGACGTCCACCATCGCTCTGGCCAGATCGACATACTGGTTAATACGGTCGGCGGTATTGTGAAGCGCGGTACGATTCTGGAATGTGATGAGCAATCATGGGACGAAACGTTCAATCGCAATGTCAAATCCACTTTTTATGCTTGCCGAGCCGTGTTGCCGCATATGCTGGCGCGAAAATATGGGTCGATTGTCACTATGGGGTCAGCCGCCGGACTGGCGTCGCGTCGCAGATTGTCGGCCTATACGGCCGCAAAAGGCGCAATCATCTCGCTCACCCGCCAGATGGCGGTCGATTTTGGCCTCGAAGGCGTAAGGGTCAATTGCATTGCATCCGGTCCGGTCCTGACTAAACGCTCGCGCGAAAAATATGACAAGGATCCGGCCCTTCACAAGCGACGCGCTAACGAACAATTGCTTGGGCGCACCGGCGAGCCGAAGGATGTCGCCGGTATGGTCGTATTTCTCGCGTCAGATGAATCGTCCTGGATCACCGGTCATGTATTCCCGGTAGATGGCGGAAGTACAGCCGGTCAGGGCGCTGACCGCTAGGAAATCAAGGCAAGAAACTCAGGAATTTGACAAATGATAAAGCTGACCGCATCAAAAGCATCTCCATTTGTACGTAAGGTTGTTCTGACGATTGCCCTGAAAGGCTTGCATGCCGAGGTCGAGCCGGCGGACGATAACGATCGCGCCATTCGGGCGCAAAACCCGCTTCACAAAATTCCGACTCTTATGCTGGATGATGGAACTATCGTTCAGGATAGCCATGTCATCTGCGAGTATCTTGATCTTTTGAAGCCGGAACCTCGCCTTTTTCCGACGGACATAAAGCAGCGTGTGAAGACACTGACTCTTGCTTCACTGGGCGACGGCATCATGGAGGCCGCGCTTCTGGTCATGTTCGAATCGCGTTTCAGGCCAGCGGACAAATGGGTGCAGAGCTGGGTCGATCGTCAGCAAAAAAAGGTCGACGCAGGTGTGAACTGGCTTGAGAACAACATTCCGGTGATCGGCGATACGCCCGACTACGGCCATATCACGATCGCCTGCGCGTTGGGCTATCTCGACTTCCGTCAGAAGGGCGCATGGCGCGCCGATTGCCCCAAACTCGTCGCATGGCTCGACCAATTCGCCGCACGCGTGCCAGCCTTCGCCCAATCAACGCCCGAGGATTAGCCGGCTCACGAAGGGCTGATGGATGTTCTGTCCGCCCTTCGGAAACGGTTCCAGCGTAATGCCTCTCCGCGAAAAAACTTTAAAGGAGGTTGCGCGCGCGCTCGATCACTTCAGGCGCAGTCTTTTCAAGTTTCTCGACATGTGACTGGGCGCGTTCCCCGGAAACAGGCAACACCGGCATCAATCCCTTAACGGCTTCGGCGATAAATTCCGGGTCCTTCATTGTCGCATCAAAGGCCTCGCGCAATGACTTCGTCACTCCGGCGGGCATTCCGGGCGTGCCCACGAACGGTCGCCCCAGATACATGCGGCCGACGAGAAAATCGATCAACGGTTTGTCTTCCGCTTTCAACAACAGGTCGTACAGGAATGGCGAGCCCTTCAGTTCGTCAAGCGGCTCGGCGCCCATCTGGACGAAGATGTTGACCTTTTTTTCGGCGATCCAGTCCGGCTTGCCTGAACTCAGGCTGTCCCAGCCAAGTCCGCATGCGCCCTCGACTTCTCCTCGCTCCATGGCAAGTTGGATTTCGTTTGTGCCAGGATATCCGAGAACCATCTTTAGCTTGGTCCCGACGACCTGATTCAATAAAAGCGCAACGCTTTCGGTCGATGTATTGGCTGATACGCCGACAACCAGTTCGCGATTTCGCAAGTCGGCAGCCGATTTCACGCCGGTCGTATGCCATGAGGCACAAACATTTGTTGTTTGGTTGATGCTTCCGATCCAGATCAGTTCCGAACTCTTGTAGTTGGCGTTTTGAACACCCAGAATTGGATCGTAAATTCGCTCGTTTTGCATTCCGGCTATGACGGATCCGTCACGCGGCGCCTTGCTGTACATGTAGTTGGCCAGCACAAGACCGCCCGCGCCTGGCATGCCTTTGGGCACGACTGTCGGCTTGCCGGGCAAGTGCTTGCCCAAATGACGCGCCAGCAAACGCGCATAGCGATCGTAACCACCTCCAGCGGCCGAGGGGATCAGTAACGAAACTTCCTTGTGAGGATATGGTTCAGGCCCTGCCTGTGCGTTGGCAACGTCGGCGTCGAATATCGGAAGGGCAGCAAGAGTCGCTCCGGCCAACAAAGCTCGAAAACACCCCAGAGCCTTCATTCCATCCTCCCCTGAGACCCGCCAGCGCGGTCTCTCCAACTATTTGCCGTCACTCGTTTGATACGAGGGTGGCACATTCCGAATTCAGCCGCAATCGGGGCTTCTGTCGTCTGGCCGGGATTGCGATCTTGAAACTATTCGATCAGAATTGCTCCACTGAATTGAATGTCGCTAGCTGGTCCGCGCAGCGCGAGCCAAGAATCAATCGGGGGAATTTCTGATGCCTGAGTCGGCACGCTACCCGGACTATATTTCCGTTGGTCCAGGAACGCCCACGGGAAATTTCTTGCGGCAGTTTTGGCAGCCCGTCTACGAGTCAGGGAGATTGAAGTCTGGACGAGCGGTGCCGTTGCGCATTCTGGGAGAGGACTTTACCCTCTATCGCGGACAGAGCGGCAAGGCATTTGTGGTCGATCCACGTTGCGCCCATCGGGGCGCTCTGCTCTCGATCGGTCGTATTGATGGTGACAATCTGGCATGTCTGTATCATGGATGGACCTATGACGGCGCAGGGCAGTGCCTTGCCCAGCCGGCGGAACAGAGAAGTTTCGCCAGTTCCGTAAAGATCAAATCCTATCCGGTTCAGGAATATGTCGGCTTCGTTTTTGCCTATTTCGGTTCCGGAGATACGCCTCCGTTCCCGCGAATTTTAGCTGCGGAAGGTGAAGGTTTACTGGAATCCCGCGAAAGCCGTCGTCCCTATCCGTTCTTCAGCCAGCTTGAAAACAGCGTTGACGAGGTTCACTTCAATTTCACTCATCGACAATCGACATTTTCCGACGTCGGGCTCAACGATGAAATACCTGAAATTGACTGCAAGGAAACAGACTACGGTCTGATCCGCTATGGCAAGCGAACGGAGGCGACGCGGATCTCCCATATTCTGATGCCGAACTGCCTATACTCCAAAGTTCATGACGAATTGTTGGGCTGGACGGAACATCTTTCGTGGCGGGTCCCGATTGATGATGAGACGCATTCAAGTTTTGTGGCTAAAAAGTCGACGCTCACCGGCGATGATGTGAAGAAATATCAAAAACGGAAAGAAGACGCGCGCGCGCTCCTTTCCGGTCTTGAGTCGGCCGATATCGTCGCCGATCGCATTCTGCGTGGGGAACTTCATATCGATGATATGCCGCACAGACCTGATCAGGTCATGATTCAGGATCTCGTCGTGCTCCGGAGTCAGGGGCCGCGTCCGCGCCGCGAGAATGATCAACTGGGTGCCTCTGACAAGCAAATTCGCCTGCTTCGACAGATGTACCGGCGCGAGCTTCAGGCGCAAGCTGAAGCTCGCCCAATGAAGCAATGGCGCGTTCCTCCGGATCTGACCACATCGACAGGGCTTTCGGATTGATCCTTGCGGATCAATCACGCTGTTTTCGGGTAGGTACGGACAGAAAAGTCTATTTGAAAATTTCCTCGTAGATTTTCCACCAGTCGGCCAGCTTTTCTTCAAGTTCGTCGGGTTGAACAAACGTTGCCGTGAAGCGAGATCCATCCGGTCGCAGGGCCGGATCTCGCGGGGATACTTTCGGATGTACGGCAATGTAGTCGGCCTCCGAATAGAGACGCTGTCCCTCTTCGGAAACTAGAAAATCCACAAACAATTTGGCGGCCGCCGGATGTGGAGCATCCTTGGTGATGCCGACAATCGAAAATACGGCCAGCGCAGGACTGACAGGCAGCCAGGTCGTCGGAGCTCCCTGCGCGGCGCTGATGGTTGTATTATGGTTGAAGATGTTGAGCCCTATCGCGTATTCGCCGGAGATCACCTGATCGAGCACGACGCGCGCTGAAACGCCCAGCGCTGCAATGTTTTGCTTTGCCAATTGTCGTAGATAGAGTTTTCCGTTCACCTCGCCCATGCCGGAAATGACCGCGCCTATAAAGCCACCCGCCGCCGAGGGCGCTGCTCGTCCGGCCCATACCATTCGGCCTTTCCATTTGGGGTCGAGCAGATCTTCAAAGGTCTTCGGTTCCGAGCCTGCCGGAACAAGATTTGTGTTGATGCCGGGCGTCAGCACATAGAGATTTGTTGCGACCCAGTATCCATCCGGGTCGCGATATTCCTTCGGCATGTCCTTTATGGAATCCGGCTGCCATTTGAGTACAAGCCCGTCGCGAATGAGGGTTGTGGCTACTGTGCCGTCGAAGACGTCCGCCAGAATCTTGCCGGCCTTGGCCTCCTGGCCGATGCGCAGGATGACACCGGCATTGTCAGCTCTTACATAGTTGACCTTGACGCCGTATTTCTTCTCGAATGCAGCCGACGCCGGAACCGCGAACTGATTGACGATCTGGGTCGTATACCAGGTGACGGTGCCCTCCTTCTTCGCAGCGTCAATCAATACGTCGTCCGCGGCCTGCGCCGGGCCAGCGCACAGACCGGCAAACAGGATCGCGAATCCATATTTCAAAATACCGATGCGCATTTTGTCTCTCTCCCGTCGCTGCAGCCAGCTGTGGTTTCCGGGTTGATCCGGGCGCGGCTTTTGTCGCTTTCGTCAAATCTGCCGTCATCGAGGGGCGCTGGCAAGGGCAGTCTTGCGGTGGCTGAGGAAGCCATTGCGGCTGCCCGGGAGCCGTGCCATGATTTCGGCAAAGTAGAAGTTCGGGAGGAATGGATGGACGACGAGACCGCGCCCGCGCGTGTAGCGAAGCTGGATCCCGAGCGTTTTACCGGGATAACAGAGCGGACGCGATACGAAGACTTTTTGTCCGTCGGACCCGCTTCGTTGGCGGGTCGCCTGCTCCGGATGTTCTGGCAGCCGGTCTTTGTCTCTGAAAATCTGAAGGCCGGGCGTCCTGTGCGCTTGCGGATCATGGGCGAAAACTTCACCCTCTATCGCGGCGATAGCGGAGCGGCCTATATGGTCGGCGCCATTTGTCCGCATCGTGGACTGCAGCTTTCAACAGGCCGGGTGGTCGGCGAGAATATCGAATGCTTTTATCACGGATGGACGTTCGACGGACGCGGCCAGTGTGTCGCCCAGCCCTGCGAACAGAAAAGTTTTGCGCACAAGGTCACAATTCCGCACTATCCGGTGCGCGAATATCTGGGACTCCTGTTTGCTTATTTTGGTGGCGGCGATCCACCCGAACTACCCGTTCTTGATGTTTTCGCCGGCGAAGGATTCGTCGAGTTGCGCGAAGAACTGCGCCCTTGGCCGGTCTTCACCCAGATTGAAAACAGCGTTGATGAAACCCATTTCAACTTTGCTCATCGGCGGACAAAATTCGACGACATAGGCATGAATAAAGCCATCCCGGTCCTGACCTGCGAGGAAACGGACTACGGATTGATCCGTCGGGGGCAGCGCGGAGATTCTGTAAGAACGGGCCACTTCTTTATGCCCAACTGGAGTCTTTCGTCGATTTACGAGCACAAGAAGGGTTGGGCGGAACATCTTGTCTGGCGAGTCCCTGTAGACGATGCATCGCATATCAGCTTCATGGCTGACTTCATTTACAAAACAGGGGAAGACGCGGAAATATACCGACGCGGTCAGGCGGCTGCAAAAGAGCGTCTGGCTGGACTGGTTCCTGCAATGAAACTGGTCGAGCAGGTGATCGCCGGCGAGATGCATGCAGACGACATTCCTGCCGATAGACCGGATATTGTCATGATTCAGGACGCGATCTCTTGTGTTGGCCAGGGCGCGACGCGCGATCGCGAAAATGACATTCTCGGAGCATCGGATCGTGTTGTCTCGCTCATTCGAAGACTTTGGACACGCGAGATGCGCGCCCTCGCGGAGGGCAGGCCCGCAAAACGTTGGAAAACGCCCAGAGACCTGCGAACCACGAAGGGCGTAAACAGCCAATAGTTAGAGCAGGAGTTTCCACAAACCTCGGAATCGCGAGGCTCTATATCATCCGGCGCAAGGCGCGACGTTGATCGCGGTCGGAGGACCGGGTTTCGTTGGAAGTATAACAACTTTGGGAGAACTTTCAGATGAAAATCAGAACATTGATCGGTTTGCTATCGGCGTTTGCCTCAACGGCATTACTTCCTGCAACAGCGACGGCCCAGACAGTTGCCGAGTTCTACAAAGGCAAGACAATTACTCTTCAGATCGGATCTGGGGTTGGCGGCGGCTATGATCTGCTCGGCCGCCTGTTCGCCCGACACATGGGCAAATATATTCCAGGAAATCCGAACATCGTGCCGCAAAACGTGCCGGGCGGTGGAAGTCTGCAACTGGCGAACCTCTATGCCAGCATAGCTCCCCGCGATGGCTCTGTTTTCGGAATTTTTAACACCGGTATGGCGCTGACGCCGCTCCTGACGCCGGCTGTCGCCAAGTTTGATCCGCGCAAATTTCAGTTCATTGGTTCTCCCAATCGCGAAGCCCATGTGCTGATCGGTTCAGCCTCCGGTCCGGTCAAGACAATCGATGATGTTTTTACGAAAGAGATGATTGTGGCCGCCACCGCCCCGGGCGGCGCTCCGTTCGACTTTCCTCTTCTGACCAATGAAGTGCTTGGCACAAAGTTCAACATCGTGACCGGATACAAGAGCAGCAATGAAGCCAAACTCGCAACAGAGCGGGGGGAAGTTCACGGGCAGGCAGGTCACGGCTGGACGGCAGTCAAGTCTGAATACGCCGACGATCTGGCGAAGAAGCGCATTCTGGTCATTGCGGCGTTCGGCATGCAGAAACATCCGGATCTATTGGATGTTCCCCTGATGCCCACCGGAAAGACCCTCGAAGAAAAGCAGCTATTCAATTTGATGTATTCACGGCAGGTGATTGGCCGTCCGTTTATGACACCCCAGGATGTGCCGGCGGACCGTCTGAAGGCGCTGCGCGACGCCTATGCGGCGACCGTGAAGGATAAGGATTTTCTTGCTGAAGCACAAAAGCTCAATGTGGACATTGACCCTGTTTACCATGACGAACTCGACAAATTGATGGCGGAACTTTACGCCACGCCCCCTGCAATCGTGAAGCGAATGCAGGAAATTCTCGAGACACAAAAGGGCAAATAGAATTGAAGCGAGTTGACGTCGCAGGATTTGCCCGCCCCGATATTGTTCCGAAAGGAGGGCCAATTGGCCCATACAACCGTACTCGAAAAGCCGTCGATCAAAAGCCTCCGCGAGCGCGCCGACGCATCACTTGCAGCGCTTGAAAAGGCTGTCGCACGCGACCTCGAAATTCTTGAATACCCGTCAAAAAGCTGGATGCCTGTGACCAAAGGTCCTGAGGGCCAGCATGTCTACGACGTGATTGTGATAGGCGGTGGTCATTGCGGCGTCACTGCGGCTTTTGCGCTGATCCGTGAGCGGATTTCCAATATTCTCGTTATTGAAAAAAGCCCGCCCGGCGCGGAAGGTCCATGGCAAACCTACGCGCGCATGCCAGACCTGCGCACGCGCAAGGCCGTAGCGGGAAATGAGCTCGGATATGTAAATCTCACGTTTCGCGCCTATTATGAAGCGCGTGAGGGCGAGGAGGCATATGCGGCGCTCAAGCGCATTTCCTGCGATGAGTGGACTTGCTATCTACTTTGGCTGCGCAAGGTGCTCAGCATCCCGGTTCAAAACGAAACCGAATTGAGTCTCATCGAACCTGACGGAGCGCTGTTCAGACTTTCGGTCATCAAAGACGGCCGAAATGAAGTTCTGTATGCACGTCGTGTGATTATGACGAGCGGGCCATTGTCAATGGGTGGTTCTGTCATTCCTGCCGAAATCGAGAAATCGCTTCCAAAAAGCGCTTACTCGGCCGCCTATGACGATTTTGATGTCAATACGCTCATGGGAAAGCGCGTCGTGGTCGTCGGCGCAGGCGCTTCTGCATTTGACAATGCCGGCGCGGCGCTTGAAGCGGGAGCGGCCAGAGTCGATTTGCTCGTTAGACGCAAGAAAATTCCACCGGTCAGCGTCATTCGATGGACTGATTCATCGGGTTTTCTCCAGACTTATGCGGATATGAGCGACGACCAGAAATGGCGCATGATTCATCAAGTTCAGAGAAACGCCGCGCCCCCAACACCGCGCGCCCTCGCTCGTGTAGAAGGGTGGAAAAATTTCCAGATCCATTTCAAATCGCCGATTGTTGCATCGAAGATGGTTGGGGAGGAAATTGAGATCACCACGCCTCAGGAGACGCTGCGGGCCGATATCATTCTGCTGGCGACGGGATTTATGTTTGATTTAAAAAAGAACGCCGCACTCGCGCCGATTGTCGAACAGATCGCTCTCTGGCGCGACCGCTACAAGCCGGAGGGCGGCGGCTCCGATAAATATCTCAACTCACCCTATCTGGGTCGCAATTATGAATTCATGGAAAAGCAACCCGGAACAGCTCCATTTCTCAAGCACATCTTCTGCTACAATCAGTCTTCCACATTGAGTATGGGCCCAACGGGTCGAGTCAGTGGGCTCAAATACGGGATCAAGCGGCTGATGATGGGCGTTTGCGGCAGCTTTATGCGCGAGGATTACGACCACCATTTACAATCGGTGACGAATTTCAAATTCAACGAATTTGAAGGGCATCCGTGGATGGAGGAAGTCAAGTAAGCAATAGTGTTTGAAGCCTGACAACAAGTCTTTCATTTGAATAGCAGGAAAGAAAATGGCGGACAAAAACGTTGCGATTGTCACTGGCGCCGGAAGCGGCATTGGCGCGGCTATTGCGCGCAAGCTCGCAGGTGAGGGCTATCTGGTTGTTGGGGCGGACGTGGCATGGCCTGCTAACGGCGGCGATGCGAGCGCGCCTAGCTTTGCGCGCAAGATGTGCAATGTACGAAGCTCCGAAGAAATACGGGCTTTGTTCGCCGACTGTATGAAGACACACGGACGGGTCGATGTTCTCGTCAATTCTGCCGGTGTAAGCGGTCGATGGCAAATTGCGAGCATCAGCGATCAGGACTGGAACCGGGTGATGGAGATCAATCTGTTTGGAACTTTCGCCTGCATGCGCGAGGCGTCCAATATCATGATTGCTCAGAAACGCGGGCGAATCATAAATATTGCCTCCAATCGTGGGCTTCACGGCCTAAAGAACGGATCGCCCTATGCTGCCTCAAAAGGTGCGGTCCTGGCGTTGACGAAAACTGGCGCTCTCGAATTTGGCCCCCACAACATTGGCGTGTTTGCGTTGCTCCCCGGGTCAACGGATACGCCGTTGCTGCGCGGCACACGCACTGATGCCGATGTTGCCGCTATCAAGGGGCTGAACCCGCCGGAGCATGTTGCCGATGCGGTAATGCCGCTGCTGTCGCCGGACGCAATAGCGTACAATGGCGCGTGCATTTCGATTGCGCGGCGCGAAGCCTGACGGACTTCGCGCCTGTGGTGAGGACATACGACGTTATAGTTGGACGATGTGATTGTGGCTCTATTCGTTCAACAAGGCCTGCGCCCGCTTCAGGACGTCCGGTCCGGTTTTAAAAAGGCGTTCAGCCAGCGACTGTAAATCTTCTCCAGTCACAAGGCTTATGTCTGCATTTGCCCTTGCCGCCTCAGCCAGGAATTCGGGATCCTGCGTAACCGACACAAGCGCCTTACGAAACGCCTCGACCCTCTCCATCGGAACGTCCGGCGGAAAGGCAAATGGGCGCCCGAATGATTGGCGCGCATAGAGCAACTCGAAAATCTGTCGTTCTTCCTCGGTCTTTCCTGTCGGAAACAGCGGAATGTTCTGCAGATCTGGATGTTTGTTCATGCCGTACTGGCCCAGAATGGTAATTTTTCCCTGAGCGATCAGTTCGCCATAGACCTGTTTGGCGCTGACCCAGGCCATGCCCGGGTAGGCCTGTATCTCGCCGCGTTGCATGGCAAGAATCGTTTCTCCAGATCCTCTGTAGCCGACGATAATCTTCATCTTCGTGCCGACGAGCGCATTCGTGACCTTCGGGAATTCGTATGGAGCTGAACCGGGCGCTGTCGCCCCTACAATGATCTCCTTGTTGAACAAATCTTCAAAGGTTTTCGCGGGCGATTCTGCCCATGCCATCAAGACATGCCCTTCACGATTCGGGCTGCCAATATATTTGAACTTTCTGGGATCATATTGTGCGACCGAAGGATTTAGCAGGGGCGTAGTCGTCATGCCGCTATTGAAAAGGCCGAAGACGGAGCCGTCGCGTGGCGTCACGTTGCCGAACTGGTTGGCCAACGCGAGGCTGCCGCCACCTGGAACATATTGAGTGACGATGGTTGGATTACCCGGAATATACTTGCTGATGTGGCGTGAGACGAGACGTCCATAAAGGTCGTATCCATCTCCTGGAGATGAGCCTGTCTGGAAAATGATCTGCTTGCCCTTGTAAAAGGCCTCGACCGAATTTTGAGCAAGGCTCATTGAAGTTTCGAGCGTTAGCAGCGCAAGTACCAGCGTTGCCCTACAGGCAGCCGCCCTGGGATTGCAATTCATGAACTCCTCCCGAAGTATCGTTCCGC
Organism: Beijerinckiaceae bacterium; assembly: GCA_947478455.1. Classification (GTDB taxonomy): domain Bacteria; phylum Pseudomonadota; class Alphaproteobacteria; order Rhizobiales; family Beijerinckiaceae; genus Terripilifer. The sequence goes on from CANJWR010000081.1 coordinate 15,920, forward strand.
TATTTTTATATTGTAAAGTCGTGGTGGAACATTCGCCGGGACATCGCGATCGGATGTCCCGGTGTAATATTGTATCGAGGAAGTTGCCTGTCTAGACGGCTTCGCTTAATTCGAGCGGCACGGCCGGCGGCACGTGCTTCAGGTGAAGGCCACGATTTCGGCGCTCGAGACGATCTTCCGGTATAGCCCGGCAGCCTTCGTCATTGAGCCATGTGCGCAGTAGGTGGCGACGGCGATCGATTTCTGGCCAGTCGGAAAATGTGCGCCGCGCGTGAACCGTAACGTAATTGTTGAGATACTGCACGTCGCCCTTCCGGAACGGCATGTCCAGCGAACATTCCTCGACATGTTTCAGATAGACTGGCTTGGCGTCAATCTGCCCCTGCGTGAACGGTGGAACGCCCGGCATACCCTGCGCCGCCTCGAAGCCGGTGCTATAGCCCAGCGCGCTGAAGTAGCCGTCGATGAAGGAGAAGATTGCCGACTTGTAGTAAGGGCTCTCGCCTTCGACCTGTTCGCCATAGCGAGACTTGTAGAAGTCTCCCATCAGCGGTTCGATCAGATCGGGACGATCTGCCAGCATGCGATTGTAAACCGTTACAGAACTGGCAATTCGACTTTCACCGCCGCTGCGTGCTTCGTGCAAGCAGAGCAAGCCCACATAATCAGTTGAGTCCACATGGAAAGATGACCCGATATAGGACTGGTATCCACGCGGATCTTCGCGGGTCGATGTGTTTCGGAAGTTCTTCACATGGCCGGCAAGATGCCCGAGCTTGTTCTGTGGTTGCAGAGAGCCGATGTGCTCCGAAATTCCCAGATAGCCCATAAAGGCGTCTTCCCGGGAAATTTGATCGACCGGAAAATCTCTCAGCCGTACAACGCCGCGCCCATCACGCAATTCCATCCTGACATCTTCAAGCAGACTGGCGAGCTTTTTGAGAGGGAAGGTCTCCTTCTTTATGTGCTCGACCGGAACGCCGTTGCGGCGTGCTGTGGCAATTGCGTCGAGAATCTCCTGGTTGTCCTCGGGTGTCAGATAGTAGGACCAGCGATCCACATCGCGCAGTTCATCGGGATCCCAACCTGCGGGGTCGACCACTGGCTCAAACGGTTTGGCAGGCAGACGCTTTGCGGACTTGTATGTGCAAAAGGGGTGCATCAATTTCCTCCACGGCAGGGCTGTTTTCTTGCTCTTTCTGGAGAGCTTCCGTCTGTCCAAACAAATGTATGTCAAACGGTTGCGTCTCTCCCGTATCAAGATTGCCCGAATATGGCTTCAGCCACAAGCCGTTAGTATTGCATTAAACTGGATCGCCCGACGGGCTCAAAGCCACGAGCAAGGTTGATTTAAAACAGAAAACTAGAGTTTTCTGTTGCTCGTATGTCCCTGAGCGGCATCAATGGCAGTGCGTCGGTGACCCAATGGCTCACCCCAATTTATGACATCCATACTGCGTTGTCAGTCCCAGTTCATCTCCTTGTGGTAGCTTAGTTTTTTGGAGCAAACGGACCATCTTGTCCGTCTTTGCAGAGCAGAACACGACAAGATGGAGATCAAGGCGCGTTGAGGCCTATCGGGTTGGGCAAAACGACGCGGGCTTTATGATCTTCAGACTTGCCGGACTCCAAAATGCATCAGCATTCGGAGCAGTACCGCCGCGATCAGGCTGACGGAAACAATCACTGTCCCGATGACCGCCGCAGGCCCGAGGTTTCCGTTCGACAGAAATTCGATCTGCAGGATGGACAGAAGTCTGTTGCTACCGCTCGACAAGAGCATGATGCTGGAAACCGAACGGATGGCGCTGCTGA
>CANJWR010000082.1 GCA_947478455.1 Beijerinckiaceae bacterium
ACTTCTGGAGGCCATCAACGGAAACGTCCAGGCCGCCAAACGCAAGGCAAAAGGCTATCGCAGCAAGCGCAACCTCAAGTTGATGGTCTACCTCATCGCCGGAGGGGTGCTGGACACGCTACCCACATGAAACAGCGACGAGCCAGAAATATGTGGCAAGCCACGCGACTCACCCTGTCATTGCAATACATCCCGAAACCGGTCGCGAGATTCTCTACGTGAATCCGGGCTACACGCTGAAATTTGAAGGCTGGAGCCGCGAAGACAGTCAGCCGATCATCCAGCGTCTCTGCGAACTAGCGGTTCGTCCGGAGAACATCTGTCGCTTCAAATGGGAGCCGGGATCGCTGGCCTTCTGGGACAATCGCACAGTCATGCACTATGCGGTCGACGACTACCCCGGCCAGGGACGGCTGATGCATCGCTGTATTGTCAACGGTCCCTGGCTGCAGCCGTCTCGATCTTGATCGGCGTTCCTGTCCCGGGCTAACCGTCGGCGATTCCATTGAGATGACCCACGCTAAGCCGGTCCGCTGTGCGCACCGCTTCAGACCTGTGCGTCATTGAGCCTTGCCCATACGACGAACGGCGGCTTAGCTCTCCTTTCGATTGTGAAGATAGCCCAGCACAAATGTGCGTTGGTCGGTAGGGAAGTGACCGTGGCGGTCGAAATACTCCCGCTTAGTCGCAGTTCGTGCGAGCGGTCTTTGCGATCCTTGCTGTAGGAGATCATCAAAGACGGGCGGCTTCGGTCGGTAAAAATTGGGCGGCGGCGGCTTGTTTCGCGTGACGCACTGGAGGCGCTGTTTCGATGACGAAAGGAAATCATCCGTCGATCTGATTGAATCGCAACGGCTTCCGGCGCCCATTCGTCCGTAAATATCAGCTCACCATCCAATGCTTTTTGCCAGTGCATGGGCGAAAAGTCGCCCGGAGGCCCTTTGCAATTCTGCCGAGCGAAATATTCCGCCCGGCATCGCGGGAAATCCGGCCTTATATTCAAGGATGGCGGCTCGTTCCTGATAGCCTTACTCGTCCCCCAACGAGCGAAAACCAGCGCGGCTTGTGACCATACCGTGAGCGCACGGGCTGCGCGGAGCTGGCGTGCCTGTGATGAAGGCTTTGCGGTGTCGTGGTGGCATGTGCACGGCTCGGCGGGCGATGGAGCCTTATAATACAATATTTCGATATGGAATTGAAATGCTCGTCGAGGTGGTGACTGATCCAAGCGACGGTTATTGCGCTCCTATTGGTCGGATGAGGATCGGCTGTCGACCTTGACCGGGGAGGGACACTGTTCGGGCGAAGCTTCAATATCAAGTTGAACATTTTTCAACATGCTCGGACCTTGTTGTGGGTTAAGAAGTGTTTGCGGATTTTAAGGAAGCGCAAAAGTATGGCCACAAAGGCTTTACTTGGGAGGAACAAAATGACCGAAACAGGTGGCCGCAAATGCGACTTTCTAACTCTGTCTTGTGCAACCCTGGCGCTCGGCGCGTTGCTCGCCTGGGTGGAGCCCGCCGCACACGCCCAGACCGTGAATCCGCTGTCCTATAAAGGACCGGATCGCCAGAAGTTTCTTGAAGACGGGGCGCAACGTGAACGCACTGTGGTCTTCTATTCGGGTTGGGGAAGCGACCAAGTTTTGCGCCCCATGGCCGATGCATTCCAGCGGAAATATCCATTTATAAAAATGGAATTTGTCGAAGGCAATGGACGCGTCTTGAGTCAGAAAATCCTCAACGAGGCACGGGCGAACGCCCGATATGGCGATATCGTCGGCGGCACGGGCGTTTATGGCTCCCTTACCAAAGCCAAACTGGCTCAGCCATATTACACCCCGGAAGCCGACGCATTTCCGGCAGAATATAAGTCACCTGAAGGCCTGTTCGTCAGCGGCAACATTTACTATTACGGAGTCGCCTATAACACCAAGACAGTTGCGGCTTCTGATGTGCCAAAAACATATGAAGATCTCACGGATCCGAAGTGGAAAGGCAAAATCGTTTGGCCATCCAATTCGGATTCCGGCGCCCCTCTGTTCATCGGGAACATTCTGCTCACGATGGGCGCGCAGACCGGAGAGGACTATCTCAAAAAGCTTAGCGCCAACCGAATCGTGAACTACACAGGCAGCGCGCGCGCGATGGTGGATCGAGTCGGCCAGGGCGAATATTTGCTGGCGCTGGCGGCGTTCGCGCATCACCCCCTCATCAGCAAAGAGAAGGGCGCGCCGCTCGAAGTCTCGATGCTGCAGCCTGTTCCCACCGACATCAATACGATCCTCGCGGTCAAGGACGCCCCGCATCCTCATGCGGCGGCGCTGCTGCTCGATTTCATCTTCTCCCGCGAAGGCCAAACGAGCCTGCGCGACTCGGGCTATTTTCCAAGCCGGCTCGACATCGAGCCAATTCCTGAGATGCGGAAAGTCATCCCGCAACTGAATGGGATGAAGGTCAACGTCTTCACGCCAGAGGCCGTCACGGCGGTTCACGACCAAGCCAACGTTTTGTTTCAGCGCTACTTCCGCTGAGACATTGCCGACAACTCCGGACAAGCGAGACAACGCATGAGCATTGATGTCCGAAACGCCAAGCCGGCGCCCTATCAGGTAGATTCCTACAAGGAATGGGCCGCGGGCGAGGGCGTGCCGATCTACGACGATTTCGCCGTCGACCTCTGCACACTGGAGGTGGCTCCGTGGCCGCGCTTCGGCGCATATGGGGCGATCGTCAACCTGAAAGGCCGCGGCGATTTCAACTCGATTTTTCTGTTCGAGATCGATCCGGGCGGAAAAACCACGCAGCACAAGAATCTCTACGAAGAGGTCATCTACGTGATCTCCGGACACGGCAACACGGTGGTCGAGGGACCCGACGGCGTTCAGCACGCCTTCGAATGGGGGCCCAAGAGTCTGTTCGCCATTCCGCTCAATTTACGAGCTCAGCATTTCAATTCATCTGGCTCGATGCCGGCGCGGCTGGCGTCCACCAACACGTTCTGCATGACGCTCAATCTCTATCGCGACCTCGATTTCATTTTCGACAACAAGCATGTTTTCAAGACGCGTTTGGGGAGATCCGGATTTTTCAAAGGAGAAGGCGACTTCATCGAGATGCGCCCCGGTCGGCACATGTGGGAGACGAACTTCATTCCGGACCTCGCCGGAATCGAGTTGCGTCCTTTTGATTCACGCGGCGCAAACTCCACCAACCTCATTTTTATCATGGCGGATGGCACGCTCGGCGCGCACAGTTCTGAGATGCCCGTCGGCTCTTACAAGAAGGCGCACCGACATGGAGCGGGACGTCACGTTTTTGCCGTGACAGGCGAAGGCTATACGCTGGCGTGGTATGGCGACGACAAGGACTTTCTCGAAATTCCCTGGCAGCACGGCATCGTCTATGCGCCGCCGGACGACATGTTCCACCAACATTTCAACGTCAGCGCATCGCCAGCCCGATATCTTGCGGTCGGCATCGGCAGCCGTCGATACCCCTTCCTCGAAACGAAGCGCCGGAGCGAACGTGAAGTGGACTTGAGCGTGAAACAAGGCGGACGACAAATCGAATTCGAGGATCAGGATCCGCGGATTCATCAGATCTGGCTGAAGGCGATGGCGAAAGCTGGCTTGCAGTCCAGGATGGACTCCTTCGGGTCGGCTCCATTGGAGCCGACCGCATCGTGAATGTCGTGTTGAAAATAATTCGCCCCCGACACTCCTCGGTTCGGATAGTCTGAACAAACGGGGCCAGAAGCACTACAGAACAATGCTCCGCAAAAAGATCAAGTGTAGCGAGAGGAACGCTTAATGCTGGTAGCATCGGCTAAAATTGAACCATGCATTATGCCCAAGGAAGATCCCGAGTGGCGCTTCGCCCTGCGGGCCGATCCGGTTTCCGAATCATGGATCGTTGAGCTGACCTCCGATAGCGGAGTCGTTGGCTGGGGTTGCGCATCGCCCAGTCCTCACATGGGCTCCAATATGGCAACGGCGGAATCCGCGTTACGTGAATTCCTGCCCATGCTCGTTGGGCGGGACATCATGGACATAGAGGCGCTCGTCAGTGATATGGATTCAAGACTGGCGGGCCACTACCACGCGAAGGCCGGCATTGATTGCGCTTTCTACGATCTGGCCGCACGCTGTCTCGACTTGCCGCTTTACAAGCTGCTTGGCGGCAAGGTCAGAGATCGCGTGCCGGTTCTGCGAATCCTGGCGATCAAGAGCCCCGACAAGATGGCCGCCAACGCTATGGCACTTGTCGACAAAGGCTATCGGTACCTGAAAATAAAGGTTCATGGCGACGTCCACGAAGACGTCGCGCGGGTGCGGGCTATTCGCAAGGCGGTTGGTGATGAAGTCCATCTCACGGTCGACGCCAACCAGTCCTACAACGCCAAGGACGCCATTCGGGCGCTCAATCGCATGGCGGACTACGACATCGAGATTGCCGAGCAACCGGTTCCGGGTGGCGATCTGGAAGGACTGAAACTCGTCACCGATTCGGTTGAAGTGATCGTCGAGGCTGACGAAAGCGCACGCACGCTGGAGGACGTGGCCTTCCTGGTGAAGCATCGGATCGTCGACGCCATCACCCTCAAGGCGCCCCGCTTCGGCGGCTTGCGGAACACTATTGCGGCGGCACGCATCTGCGAGTCCGGTAACGTTCGTCATCGTATCGGGTCGGCTGTCGGAAGCCGGCTGCTCGCCGCGACGTCCATGCATCTGGCCGCATCGCTTCCGGGCGTCGACTACGCTTGCGAGCTCGGTGAATTCGACCGCCTGCTGAACGATCCGTTCGAGGGCGTCGAAATCGTCGACGGTGGCATGGATTTGCCGCAAGGAATCGGTTGCGGCGTCCGGCCACGCATTCCAGTATCAACGTGAATCGCGCCTGACGCGAGCTCCGGACTAACCGGACCGCGGTCTATGTGGAGGTGAGTTATGCCGAACGGCACGCTGAGGCTCACGGTGATCGCGCTGGTGGCGAATTTTTTAAGCGTATCTGCAACGATCGCCCAGCCGGCGAACATCGCGATGCTCAAGGGAGACGAACGGCGGGCGACGCTGGTCAAGGGCGCTGCGGCTGAAGGCAAAGTGCTGTTCTATTCGGGCTGGGTCGCCGACCAGGTGCTGCGTCCGATGGGCGCCGCCTTCCACAGCGCTTACCCCTCTGTCGAGATCGAATTCGTCACCGGCAACAATCGGCTCCTGTTCCAAAAGCTCGTCACGGAAGGTCGCGCCGGAGTCAACATAGCGGACGTCATCGGCGACACAGCGATTGCCGAGCCGCTGATCCAGGCAGGTCTGGTCCAGCCCTATTACACTCCGTCCGCCGATGCGATCCCAGCCCAGTTCAAATCGCCGCAGGGCTACTATGTCAGCGCAAACATCTATTATTATGGCGTCGCCTATAATAAGCGGCTGGTGAAGCCCGAGGCCGCCCCCAAGCTTTATGAAGATCTGCTCGAGCCGCGGTGGCGGGGCAAAACAACTTGGCCTTCAGCGTCAGACAGCGGCGCTCCGCTTTTCATCATGAACATCCTTGCCGCCAAAGGTGACAGCGATGGCGAGGCCTATCTGAAAGCCCTGAGCCTCAACAAGATCGTCAATTTCACCGGTAGCGCCCGCGCGATGGTCGACCGCGTTGGACAGGGTGAGTTCGAGCTGAGCCTGGCCAGTTTCGCGCATCATCCACTGATCAGTCAGGCGGTCGGCGCCCCGCTGGACGTTTCCATGATGGAGCCTGTTGCAGCAGACATCAATACCATTCTGCTGCTCAAAAACGCTCCGCACCCTCACGCGGCGATGCTGCTCATTGACTTCATCTTCTCGCGAGATGGGCAAGCAATCCTGCAAAAGGCCGGCTACTTTCCGACGCGTTCCGATGTCGAGCCCATCGCGTCCATGCGGCGCATCATTCCCACGCTCAACAATATGAAAATGAACGTGATGCTGCCCGATGTCGCATTCGCGCTGCGAGGAAAGGCGACGCAGCTGTTCGACAGGTACTTCAAATGAATCGCCGCCTCTCTTTTTTTCGCAATGGCCTTCGACTCTGGACGCTCGTCCTGGCGGGATCGCTAATTTCGCATCAGGCGGATGCGTTTGATCCCTACACAGACCGCGGCGTCGACAGGCAACAGCAGCTGGAAGCCGGAGCCCGCAAGGAAGGCAAGGTGCTTTTCTATTCAGGTTGGGTGGCCAACCAGATTCTGGCGCCTATGAAAACAGCCTTCGAAAGAAAATACCCGTTCGTCGAACTTCAATATCAGGAAGGGAACGGACGCTCGCATGTTCAGAAAATCATCAACGAGTCTCGCGCAAACGCTCGCAACGGAGACATCGTCAGCGGAACGGGCCTTGCCGAACCGCTCATCAAGGCCGGAATGATACAACCTTATTTCTCACCGTCGGCTGAGACTTACCTTGCGGTCTACAAGTCCCCCGAAGGCTATTACACGAGCGCTAATGTCAATTACTACGGTGTCGCCTACAACACGCGCTCCGTGAAGGCCGAGGACGCGCCACGGACGTTCGCGGATCTTCTCGACCCAAAATGGCGTGGCAAGATGGCCTGGCCCGCGAGTTCGGACAGCGGCGCGCTGCTGTTTGTCGGCAGCGTCCTGTCCTCAATGGGGCCGGAAGCCGGAGCGATTTATCTCATTCAGCTGAGCCAGAATCGCGTCGTCAATTATGCGGGTAGCGCGAGGGCCATGGTGGATCAGGTCGGGCAAGGCGAGTACCTGCTGGGCCTGAACAGTTTCGCGCATCATCCGATCATTAGCCAAATGCTGGGAGCGCCGCTCGAACTCTCGTTGCTGGAGCCCGTGCCTGTCGACATCAACACGCTGATGGCGATCAAGCAGGCCCCGCATCCGCACGCCTCGGTCCTGCTGATCGACTTCATCCTTGCGATCGAGGGGCAGACGCTTCTGCGGGACGCGGGATCGTTTCCCACGCACCCCAGCCTGGAGCCGATCCCCGAGATGCGAAAGGCGATACCGACGCTCAACAACAAGACGATCAACGTTTTCACGCCGGAGGCCGCATTCAAAGTGCGTGATCAATCGCTGGCCGTGATTTCTCGCTGGTTCAAATAGACCAGCTCCATTGGAAGCAGATCTTGAAAAGGGGGTTGAGAATGGCTCATCCGAATTCTGGAAAATACGCTATCGTGGGGCTCGGGGTCATAGCCGGACCACAGCCTGGCAGATCCGAGCGCGTGCTGGCTGCTGAGGCAGCTCGCCTGGCGATCGAGGACGCCGGCTTGAAGCGGTCCGACATCGACGGCGCCGTCGACATGCGAGGTACTGGCGGCGGGGGCAACAAGCCCGATTACACGGACGCCTTTCCACGGGTCCTGGGCATCAACAACAATTTCTACTTTGTCACCGGACGCGGCGGCGCGCTCGCCGGTCTGGGACTCACACAGGCCATCGGCTTCCTCGAACAGGGCATCGCCAATTACGTGGTTCTGGCGGGTTCCCGGATCGATTACAGCCGCTCGCTCGAATCAAAGAAGAAAGGTCATCGCGGAATGGCGGTGGTCGAAAAGGAAGGCTATTGGGGCAAGGCGTCCGGCGATTTGCGCGCCGTCAGCCACCATAGCTGGATGGCTGCTCGCCATATGGCCGTCTACGGCACTACCAGCCGACAGATCGGCATGATCAATGTGCAGCAGCGCGCCTGGGCACAAATGAATCCTGAAGCCCGGATGTACGGCCGGCCCATGACAATCGAGGACCACCAGGCCTCGCCGATTGTTGTCGATCCCTATAGGCTGCTCGACATCTGCCAGATCTCCGACGGGGCCATCGCGTTCATCCTGACGACGAAGGAGCGCGCGAAGGATTTGCGGAAACCGCCAGTCTATGTGCTGGGTCAAGGCTACAGCGAAGTGTCCTCGACTCTCTGGTTTGACAACAAGCACTTCGAGTATATGGCGATCCAGCGCGCGCGTGACCATGCGTTCAAGATGGCCGGAATCACCTTGAAAGACATCGACTGCGCCCAGTTTTACGACTGTTTCGCAGGCGAGGTGCTGTTCCAGCTTGAAGACTACGGCTGGTGCGCCAAGGGCGAGGGTGGCCCCTTCATCGAATCCGGCGCAATCGGCCCTGGCGGGTCAATTCCGGTGAATACTTCGGGCGGGCTGCTGTCCTGTTACCACCAGGGGGATCTGACGGGCATGGCTGAAGCGATCAGGCAAGTGCGCGGCGAGTGTGGTCCGCGACAGGTCAAGGATTGCGACATCGTTCTGCAAACTGGCCATGGCGGCGAACTCCTGTCGCCCGGCATGTGCTCGATTCATACAACGACCATTCTCGGGAGGACGCCCAATTGACGACACAAGACAACGTGATCACCGTCGACGCGGAGTGGAAGAAGCCATTTCCCAATATCGACAATGACACCCGCGAGTTTTGGGAGGGGCTGAGCCGCCACGAACTTCTCCTCTGGCGCTGCAAGTGCTGCAGGACTTGGTACTGGCCGAAGGCCTTCTGCAACAAGTGCGACAATTACGGCGCTTTCGGCAGCAATATGGGCTGGGAGAACTCGAGCGGCAAAGGCAAGATATTCTCCTGCAATGTCCACCATATGGCGTTCCATCCGGGCTTCCGGGACGACATTCCCTATGCCTATGCGGTCGTGCAGACGGAGGAGGGGCCTCTCATCAGCGCAATGCTGATCGACAAGATCTCCGATCCAATCGGCAGCGTTGGGTCACCCGTGGAGGTTGTCTTCGAGGATCATCCGAAAGACGGTTTCACATTGCCTCGCTTCCGTCTGGTCGGCCGGTAGGCGTTGCTTCAGCCCCGGCAAACGGAGTGACAAGCCCATGAAGATCGTGCGCGCCGAATATGGGCCCTGCATCATGCGGACGGAGGATCCGGAGTGGCGGTTTGCCTTGGCGGCCCGGCGCGTATCGGAGTCGTGGATCGTAGCTCTCACGTCGGACGAGGGCGTCGTGGGCTACGGCTGCTCCGCCCGCAGTCCGCACATGGGCTCGACGATGGCGACAACAGAGGCCGCGATGCGCGAGTTTCTCTCCAGACTGGAGGGACGCGACCCAATGGACGTCGAGGACGTGGTTCGTGACATGGATGCTCAGCTTGCCGGAAATTACCACGCAAAGGCGGGCATCGACGTCGCACTCTATGATCTGGCCGCAAAATCGCTTGGCTTGCCGCTTTACAAGCTGCTTGGAGGCAAGTTGCGTGAAAGCGTTCCGATTCTACGCATCCTCGCCATCAAGAGTCCCGACAAGATGGCCGAGAACGCGTTGCTCCTGATGGAGAAGGGATACCGCTACTTCAAGATCAAGCTGCATGGAGAACAGAAGGAAGACGTCGACAGGGTGAGGGCGATCCGGAAGGCGGTAGGTGACGACATCCATCTCACGATTGACGCCAACCAGTCTTACAACGCCAAGGACGCCATTCGGGCCCTCAATCGCATGGCGGATTTCGACATCGAGATCGCCGAACAGCCGGTCCCGGCAGGCGATCTCGAAGGCCTCAAGCTGGTCACCGATTCTGTTCCGATGGTCGTCGAAGCCGATGAGAGCGCACGGACGCTGGAGGACGTCGCCGTTCTCACTAAAGGTCGCATTGTGGATGCGATTACCCTCAAGGCGCCGCGTTTTGGTGGAATACGCAATACGATTACGGCTGCGCGACTTTGCGAGTCAGCAAACATCCGACACAGACTCGGTTCGGCAGTTGGGAGCCGCCTGCTAGCTGCGACGTCCATTCATCTGGCGGTGGCTCTACCGGGGGTCAGTTACGCCTGCGAGCTGGGTGAATTCGACCGACTGCTCGACGATCCGTTCGAAGGAATTGAAATCGTCAACGGATCAATTGCATTGCCTTCTGGCGCGGGTTGTGGCGTGACGCCCCGACCGGGAGCGCTCCAGAACCTGACTCGCTGTTGAATAACACGGCCTTGATCCTCCGAAAGGAATCCTACTGAATGGCCTCCGCGGACTCCCTTCGTGCGCTGCTTCAGCCAAAATCGATTGCGGTCGTGGGCGCATCCGCGAAAGGCGGGCGCGGCTATGACCTGTTGACCAACGCGCTGAACCTGGCCTTTCCGGGCCCGATTTGGCCAGTAAATCCAAATTACGAGGAAATTCTGGCACTCAAGTGCTATGCAAATCTGGCATCGCTGCCTGGACGTCCGGACTGCGTCATCGTCATGGTGCCGGCTCGTGCAGCTCTGAAGGTCCTGGCTGAGGCCGGCGAATTGGGAATCCGATCCGCCGTCGTGGTCGCCAACAATTTCGGTGAGAGCGGCGCTCCCGACGGAGAGACGAACCGGGTCGAACTTCAGGAGTTGGCGCGGAGCTTTGACATGGCGGTTGCGGGTCCAAATTGTCTTGGCATCGCCAGCTTGGTCTACCAGGTTTACAATTACTATTCCTTCGTGCCGCGGATGCGATCCGGCGGCATTTCCCTGATCTCCCAGAGTGGAGGCCTGCTAAATGCGGCCGTGGGCTATCTGAAAGATCGGGAAGCCGGGATGAATTACATGATCTCGTTCGGCAACCAGTGTGTCGTTGAGGTCGCCGATTACATCGACTTCTTGGCTGCCGATCCGGCCACCTCTGTCATCGCTTGCATCATGGAGGGCGCAGTCAACGGGCGACGATTCCGAGATGCAGTTGAGCGGGCGTCACGAGTCAAGCCGATTGTCGTCCAGAAACTTGGACGCAGTGTGCCAGCTCAGGCCATCGCGCTCGCGCATACCGGGACGCTGGCGGGCGACAATGCCGCATTCGAGGCCTTGTTCCGACAAAATGGCGTCGCGGTGTCGGAGACACTCGACACGATGCTTGAAACCGCAATCCTGTTCGACAAGACCCACGTTCTTCCGCGCGGCAAACGCGCCATGATGATGACGATCTCAGGCGGCACAACGGGCTTGATTGCGGATGTGGGGGAAGCCGCCGGACTCAGCTTTCCACCTTTTAGCGACCAGACGCGCGCCCGAATTGACGTCTCCCTCAGTATGGGACGTCCCATTCACAATCCGATCGACACGATTTCATGGCCTGCGCTTAGCGACCCCGGCCGCCTCGACAGCTATATCGATATTGCCATAGATGATGCAGACATCGACGTATTCGCCCTAGGCTATCGCGTCATGTCCTCGCCCGTTCAGCATCGGATGCTTAAAAATCTAGCTGAGCGCGCAAGGACCGCGTCCAAGCCGCTTCTTTGCATCTCCACCGTATCCTATACGGCGGGCCCGCTGCTGCGGGACAATCCGGATTTGCTGGACTTACCGCTCGTTGAAGACATGGAAAGAGGTCAACGCGCGCTGAGTAGAGTTTGCGACTATGGCATCTACCGAGCCAGCCTGTCCGACAAGGCACCGCCTCGCCCCTTGAATGAAGCCGCGAGCTCCATTTCGTCCGCACGAAAGACGCTGACCGAATATGAGAGCAAGCGCCTACTGCGAGAGTTGGCATTCCCGATAACTCGTGAAGCGCTGGCGACTTCCTCGGAAGACGCCGCCCGCATGGCGGAAGAGATCGGTTTCCCCGTTGCAATGAAGATCCAGTCGCCAGACATCCCCCACAAGTCGGATATCGGAGGCGTCGTCCTTGGGATAGGATCAGCCGAGGAGGCGCGGCGCACCTTCAGGGAGATGTCCGAGCGCATTCGCAGATCCAGGGCTGATGCGGACATAGACGGCATCCTGGTCCAGGAGATGGTGTCTGGCGGAGTCGAGATGATCCTAGGAATGGCGCAAAGCGAGCTCGGGCCTTTGGTGATGCTCGGAATGGGGGGCGTGTTCGTCGAACTCTTGAAGGATGTCGCAGTCCGTCTTGCTCCGCTCTCACGTGCCGACGTGCTGTCGATGCTTTCCCAGATTAGAAGCGCAAAGATGCTGGATGGCTATCGTGGAGCTCCTCCGTCTGATGTCGACGCGCTTGTGGAGATGGTGGTGAAATTCTCGCAGTTTGTAGTCATGCACGAGAAGGCGCTGGAGGCCATCGACATCAATCCTCTGATCGTTCGGCCGAGGGGCTCAGGCTTGCGAATTGCCGACGCGCTCATCTTACCGCGGCAAAAGAGCGGAAAAGACACTTGAAGGACGGAGGCTATCCTCTTCGTTGCAAGCGGTCGTTAATTGGTTCAATCTGCCGTTGCGAGGCCAACGGGAGTAAAAATAATTCTTCGGACTTCGCACGCACTGGATCGACGGAAAGGATGAGGTGGCCGTGGTAGCATACGGGACACTAACGCCATGAATCGGCTCCGACTGATGGAGACGTTCATTACGATCGTGCAAGCTGGCACTTTTGCCGGCGCCGCCCGCAAGCTCGGGGTTTCGAGAAGTTTGCTTACGAAACATATCAATCAGCTCGAACAGGCTCTGAGCATCCAGATGCTGATCCGCGATTCACACAACATCAGCCTGACCGACGCGGGCGCTGAATACTACCGGCTTTGCGTGCAAATTCTGGACGACGTTCAGCGCGTCGAAACATCGATGGTGGAACGGAATTCGCTCCCGAGCGGAACGTTGCGAATTCTGGCACCGGCAGCGTTCAGCGCCCATTTCCTGGGCTCAGCGCTGTCTGATTTCTGCGATCTCTATCCAGATATCCGCGTCAGCGTCACTCTTTGGGGCCATCCCATTCAGCCCAGTGACGTAATCGGCAATTCGTTCGACGTCGTCGTGCGCACAACGCCCATATCGGACTCGCGGCTCCTGGTACGCCGGATTGCAAGCTTTCGCCGGATCGTCTGCGCCTCGGCGCAATATATCGCGATACACGGCGAGCCAAGTCACCCGTCGGAACTAGCAAACCACCGTTGCCTTTATCACATCACGGAGCCCGACAAGCGTTGGCTTTTCCAGAGCGACAGCGAAGGCGTGACGCTGCGTCTGCCCGAGTCATTCCTGCCCCAGACGAACAGCATGGAGATCATCAAAGAGATGATCATTCGGGGCAAAGGTATTGGGCTCCTGCCTGAATACGGCGTGTTTGAAGAGATCCAGGACGGCAGATTGCTGCGCATCTTGCCGGACTTTCGGGGCGAAAAGCGGGATATTTCGCTTCTGTTCCCGCAAGCACGCTTTCAGCCTCTCAAGATTCGCCTCTTTATCGATTTTCTGGCGCTGAGGTTTCGTAATCCACCCTGGAAAGAGCCGCACCGCGAGAAACGTTCGACGCGATTGCAAGCTTGAAATAGAGAAACGCGCGGGGAGTAGGCATGGACCAAGACAAGCGTGAGAGAGGCGTCCTACCGTCATTCGCTTCCAGCCGAGCCGTCCTGTCCTACCTTCTGAACGTGTCGCCCCTTGTGATGGTTCTAGGCGCTCTGCTTCTCCTCGTGACCCTGCCGCCGTTGGTTTATCTCGTGCAGGTCAGCTTCTACACGACGGAATTTGATGGAGCGCTAGGCGAATTAACATTTCACCACTATTCGGATTTGGTCACAAATCCGCGGTTTCTACAAAACCTTATCAACACGGTCATTTATTCGATAGGATCGTCCGCCATTGCTATCGTGATCGGCGTAATCATCGCCTGGATCGTCGAGCGCACGAACACGCCCTTCCGCAAGTATGTATTCGTCGTTTCCATAGTTTCCCTCGGCACACCCCACGTTCTCTATACGATCTCATGGCTACTCATCCTTGGGAAATCGGGCCCATTGAACAATCTTCTGCGCGCATTGTTCGGAGGAGACGGTGTATATGTGGACGTCTACAGCATGTGGGGCATGGTTCTGGTCGAAGGTTTCACTTGGGGCCCGATGTCCTTCCTGCTGTTGTCTTCAGTTTTCCGATCTTCCGACTCCTCTTTTGAAGAAGCAGCAATGATGAGCGGCGCTACCATGCCGCAGATCCTGCGGCGGGTGACCATTCCGCTTGCTGCGCCCGCCATCTTTGCTCTTGTCCTGCTGATTTTCATACGAGCCTTCGAATCGTTCGAAATTCCCGCCCTGGTGGGGATGCCCGGACGGGTAGAAGTGCTGACAACCGATATCTACGCGGCCGTCAACCTGACTCTACCGGCGAACTATGGCCAGGCGGGCGCGTTCTCGGTCGTCTTGCTGATCGCCGTAGCGCTTCTGCTCAGGGCATACAACCGCATGTCGAAGTCTGCAGAGAAATTCCAGACGATCACCGGAAAAGGGTTTCGCCCTCGCGTCATAGACATCGGAAGATGGCGCTACGTCACAATGACCATTCTGTTCCTGTTCTTGTTTATTCTATTGATCTGCCCTGTCGGCATCGTTCTGCTTGCGTCTCTTCAGCGCTTCTATGAAACCGTTAATCTGAGGGCGTTTACAGATGCGACGCTTTACAATTATATTCAGGTTTTTCGATCTGGATCTTTCCGCAGCACCATTGCCAACTCGCTGATCCTTGGCGTCGGGTCAGCAACGCTAACCTGTATTTTGACATCACTGATCGCCTGGCTGGCGGTGCGTCGCCATCCCGGCGCATCATTCTTGGACCAACTTGCGACCGCGCCGCTCGTGGCTCCCGCGATCGTCATGGGCATCGCCTTCATGCAGGTATTTCTGCGCTTGCCGTTTTCTATGTACGGATCATTGGTCGGTCTGGTGATCGCCATTACGGTACAGAGTCTGCCTTACGGTATGCGGTACTCGTACGCAGGCGTCATGCAGATCCATCACGGGTTGGAAGAAGCGGCAATCATGGCGGGTGCGACAACGCGCGCCACGTTTCTTCGAATCGTTGTTCCCCTGATAGCGCCAGCGTTGATATCTTGCTGGCTGTTCGTATTCCTAGTCTCAGTGCGCGGCGTGTCAATGGCGGTCCTGCTTGCAGGGCCAAACTCAAAAGTGATAGCCGTGACGTTGTTCGAACTATGGGCCAACGGCCAGACACCGGAGCTTGCCGCCATGGGGATGACATGGATGACCTTTATGACAGCACTGAGTGCGTTGTTTTATATAGCAGCGAGAAAATACGGTGTCGCCGCCCGCTAGTGCACTGACGCCCTCATAGGATTCACGCGGGCCAGAAGATGTTCGATTACAAACGCAACGGCGTGACCACGCTTTTCGTCGCACTCAATATCCACAATAGAACTTTCATCGGCAGCTGCATGAAACAGCATCGCCATCAGGAATTCATTCGATTTTTGAACGCCATCGAGCGAGCCGTCCCGGCGGGACAAGGCATTCACGCCATCGCCGACAATTATGCGACCCACAAAAATCCGAACGTTCTTGCATGGCTCGCCGACCATCCGCGATGGACATTCCATTTCACCCCAATTTCGGCCTCATGGCTCCACGCGTTCGAAGGCTTCTTCTGTATCCCTACGTTGGCGGCCGCCTGGCATTGATCTCGATATTCGGGGCATCTGTCTGATGAGTGGCTCGATAATCGTGTCCACTAATCGATGATGGACACCATCTCTGATGTCGTTTGGCAATGATGACGATCTTACGGCGGGCGCGCGCAGGCGACGATCCTGGACGCGGGACGAGAAGCGTCGGATCGTTGAAGAGAGCCTTCAGGACGGGGCGTCGATCGCCGAGGTTGCTCGACGTCACGATCTCAACGCCAATCTCTTGTTCACATGGCGTCGCAAGATGAGCGTTGAGCCGGCCGTTCGGGACGAGCGGATGCCGATCTTGCCCGTGACGATTACGTCAGGTCCGGTCGCGGAAGAGGGTTGCCATACCTCAGGCGGCCAGATGGAAATCGTTCTTTCGGGAGACGACCGGATCATCGTCTGGGCTGATGTTGAGACGGCGGCGCTGACGCGCGTGTTGAAGGCGATGTCGCGGCGATGATTCCGATCCCGAGCGGCGTACGTGTCTGGATTGCGACTGGGCATACTGACATGCGGCGCGGCATGCAGGGTCTGGCGCTTCAGATTCAGGAGAGTCTGAAGCGCGATCCCCATGGTGGCGATCTCTATATTTTCCGGGGCCGTCGTGGCGATCTCGCGAAGATTCTTTGGCATGATGGAATCGGGCTGTCGCTTTACGCCAAACGACTGGACCGAGGGAAGTTCATCTGGCCGTCGGCGTCGCGTGGTGCGGTGTCGATCTCGGCGGCGCAGATGGCCTACATGCTTGAAGGAATAGATTGGCGGAATCCACGCATGACGTGGCGGCCCGCAAGCGCGGGCTGAATGAATAAAAATTTGCAGTTGCGCGCATTTTAGGGCGCCACAAATCACGCGATTTATGATTCACTTCGTCTCATGAACGCCGGTGATGATGCACTCGCCCAAGAAGTCGCCACCCTGAGGGCGGCGTTGGCGATAGCCCAAGCCAAGGCGTCCGAAGACATGGCGCTGATCGCGCAGCAGAAGCTTCGGATCGCGAAACTGGAGCGCCAGGTCTATGGGCAACGATCGGAACGCTCTGCGCGTTTGATCGACCAATTGTCGCTCACGTTCGAGGAACTGGAAGCCAGCGCCACGGAAGACGAACTGGCGGCGGAGGCGGCGGTCTCCAAGACGACGACGGTTCCGGCATTCACGCGCAAGCGCCCCGAGCGCAACACCTTCCCCGAGCATCTTCCCCGTGAGCGCGTGGTGCTCGATCCGCCAACGGCCTGCGAGTGTTGCGGCGGCTCCCGCTTGCGCAAACTCGGCGAAGACGTAACGCGGACGCTGGAATCGCAGCCGCGCCAGTGGAAGGTCATCGAGACGGTGCGGGAGAAGTTCACCTGCCGCGATTGCGAGAAGATCTCACAAGCGCCAGCGCCATTCCATACCGTCGCCAGAGGCTGGGCGGGTCCCAGTCTTCTGGCGATGATCGTGTTCGAGAAGTTCGGCCAGCATCAGCCATTGAACCGCCAGGCCGAGCGTTACGCCCTTGAAGGCGTCCCGATCGCACTGTCGACCATGGCGGACGCTGTGGGATCGGTCTGCGCGGCGCTCGATCCCCTTCGTCGCCTGATAGAGGCCCATGTCATGGCGGCCGAGCGCCTGCATGGGGACGACACGACCGTTCCGGTTCTGGCCAAGGGAAAGACCGACATCGGACGGTGCTGGATCTATCTGCGCGATGACAGGCCCTTTGGCGGAACCGATCCGCCAGCGGCGATGTTTTATTACTCGGGCGATCGCAGGGGCGAACATCCCCAGGGACATCTGGCTGGATACACGGGCATCCTGCAAGCCGACGCCTATGACGGGTATAACAAGCTCTATCTGCCCGGCCGAGATCCAGGCCCCATCCGGGAAGCGGCGTGTTGGGTGCATGCCCGACGTCCGTTCTTCGCCATGGCCGATATCGAGGAGAACGCCCGGCGCAGAGCATCGGGCAGGAAGGAAATCCCCTTGTCGCCGATCGCGATCGAGATCGTGCGCCGCATCGACGCGCTGTTCGTGATCGAGCGATCGATCAATGGCAAGAACGCCGAGGATCGTCTGGCCGTTCGAAGGGCGCTAAGCTTACCGTTGGTCGACGATCTCCACGCCTATATGGGCGGGCAGCTCGCTCGGCTCGCTCGCGGGCACGATCTCGTCAAGGCGATCAAT
>CANJWR010000083.1 GCA_947478455.1 Beijerinckiaceae bacterium
AGGGATGCATGCTCTACGAGTTGATCCCCAACATGCCAGATGTCCGTTTGCGCCCACTGATCGAGAGATATCGCGATTTCCTCGGCCAGCACCGGACCTTCAATCAGACGTTTGCAGTTGTTTGAAAAATGAGGGGATGACTGAGGTCCCAGCCACATTCCTCCACTACTTCGCAAAGGAATTCAGGATGTCGCTGACGCGTTGAGCTGCGGATGGCGGAGTCTGGAATGCTTTCTCGATGAAGGCCGCGAGTTCCTGCCCGGTCATGGGACCGTCAACCACCAGTTCCAATCTGGCGGCTTCCGCTCTGAACTCCGGGTCAGCAACAGCTTGATCGAACGCCTTGCGCAAAATGGCCAGACGATCTGCAGGCGTTCCGGGGGGCGCAAGATACGGCTTGTCGGTCGCCTGACGAGACAAGTAAAGTTCGAGCGCCGCACGATCGTCGGCGTTCTTTGCAAATTCGGACAAGACAGGCACATCGGGCAGATCGTTACGCCTTGTCACGCCAAACTGCGCAATGATCTTGATCTTCTTATCGCGGAACCAATCGCCGTTGCTGGACCTGAGAGTAGTCAACAGAGTCCCGAACTCACCGTTGATTTCGCCTCGCTCAACGGCGAGCTTCGCTTCCGGCGCTCCTTGATACCCGGTGACGATCTTCAATTTTGTGCCAAGTAGATTATTGGCCAGAACAGGCACATCGACCGGAATGGCGCCGACAGATTGGCCACCGACAATCATTTCACGGCCAAGCGCTTCCTGAAGGGACTGCACCGGCGAAGTGTGCCAGGCATAAGCGACATAGAGACCGCTTGTGACTGATCCGAGCCACTCGAACCGCGTCGGTTCATATTGCACGCCCTGGCGGTTGAACAGCGGCAGTGTCGGCACCTGTCCATGGACACCGGCGATCTCGGTCCCGTCCTTCGGTGCGACGTTGTACATATAGTTCGCAGCCCGCAACCCGGCAGCGCCAGTCATGGACTTTACGATCATGTTCGGTTCGCCCGGAATGTACTTGGGCATGTATTTCGCCAGCAATCGCGCCCAGCTTTCAAAGGTGCCGCCACCGCTGAGGATGATTGAAATTGTCTTGCCCTTGTAAAAATCCTGCGCGGCGGCGTCGCGCGCTCCACCGAGCGTCGCCAGCAACAATGCGACAGCAGAAGCGGCCATTCCGATGACCCGGCGTTGTGAAATGGACATCGATTACTCCCTCCCCGGGGAAACACAGTAAGAAGGCGACAGCACTTCGGGCTGACGGTGCGGATGCGCTTCGGGCTCTTGTCGAACTTTGGATTGCGATCTCTACTTCAGAACGGAATTTCACCCGCGACAACAGTGCGGTGAATGCGGCGAATCTCCGGTTCTTTTACACCGCCCAGCGCAATATGATTTGAAGTGCGGTTATCCCACAGAACTAGATCGCCCTGACGCCACTGATGCCGATAGACAAGAGCGGGATTGTCGATATGGGCAAAAAGTCGATCGAGCAGCGGCTGCGCCTGCTCGTCGTCCATATCCTTTATCCCGATGGTTGAGCGCGGGGAAAGGTAAAGCGCCTTGCGCCCTGTAGACGGATGAGTTCGAACGAGCGGATGATACGCGTCAGGCGGTGAATATTTCTCGTAATAGTCCTTGCTGAGACGAGCCAGCGGAACCATACGGGGGTTCTTGTGACGACTGAAATTATGCACACCGATCAAGCCCTCGATCTGCTGTCTGGTCTCGGCGTCGAGTGTCTCGTAGGCAGAGATCATATTCGTCCAGGCCGTCTGGCCGCCCTCAACCGGCACTCGAACCGATTGCAGAATCGTATAGGCGCAGGGTCGATCCGTGTAGGATTGATCAGAGTGCCAGTCGCTGCCTGCGTCGGGGTTGCCTACAAGCTTCCCGTCCACGACTTCGTTGGACAGGATCATGACTTCGGGAACGTCCTTCATCTGATAGACAGGCGAGATATGCGTTTCCAGTTCGCCAAAACGTCGGCTGAAAAAAACCTGATCCTGTGGCGATAGGGACTGCTCGCGGATAACGCAGACGACGTTTTCGTGAAACGCATTCCTAAGGCGATTGAAGTCAGCGTCATTCAGCGATTTCGCGTCTATTCCGGTGATCTCGATCCCCAGCGCGCTGGACAATGGCTGCACGTTCATTTGCCCGGTACCTTCCTGTTTTTCTTTGCATGGGGCGCTAGTAGACTGACGTCCCCCCGTCCACTATTCCGCTTCGCAAAATCTGAACTGTCCGAAGGCATTTGACAAGCTTGCTGATCAGCCCCGTTCCGCCGACAAGGTCTCAGCCTGCTGCACGACGTTCTGAACCATCGCGTCCTGCAGATCCGGTGGGTCGCTCTGGCCTGACCCCATGAGGTGATCCGCTTTGATGTTCATGCATTGTCGGTTTTGGCTGAAATGCCGGGGTGCCCGGCGAAGCTGGTCCGGGTTGCGCAGCCGGCCATTGCAGGAGCAACGCAGCTCGGCCATTTGGGTTTGGGTTCTTGGCTCAAAAGGCAGCTATTGAGGCGCCCCCTGAGTGCCGCGAAAAATTTCGATGAGCACAGGGCGCTATCGCTATCAGTTGCGCTTGCCCAGCGCATGGCTGAACGGGTATGCTTCTCCAAATGATCCGGAGGATTTGTGTTGGTGGAATTTGAGCCTCTTGCATTGTCGGCAGGACCTTACCTCGACTTGCAATGTGAGGGAGGCGCCCGGCTCATCGGGAGCGAGTGCGGCGATTGCGGCCATCGTCTCTTCCCTACAGCGGCGGTTTGTCCCAATTGCATGAGCGAGAACATGAAACGTCTGCCCCTCAGCCGCGACGGCAGGGTGTACAGTTTCACGGTGTTGCGTCAGGCGCCTCCCGGCTTCGAAAGTCCAAGCATCATTGCTTAT
Organism: Beijerinckiaceae bacterium; assembly: GCA_947478455.1. Taxonomy (GTDB): domain Bacteria; phylum Pseudomonadota; class Alphaproteobacteria; order Rhizobiales; family Beijerinckiaceae; genus Terripilifer. The sequence continues at coordinate 2,898 of CANJWR010000083.1, forward strand.
GTCGACATGCCGGAGGGCGTTCGGATCTTCACACATCTGGATATGCAGCCCGGCGAACCGCATTGTGACATGCCGGTGCGACTGAAGCCTGTCGCGCCAAAGACCGACAAACTTGGACGCAAAGTCGTCCAATTCAAATTCGCAGCCGTGGAGAACGCCTGATGAGAAGCGTCTCCATCATCGGCACCGGCATGATGCGCTTCATGAAGCGCGACACTGTCAATATGGTCGATTTCGCATGGCCGATCGTAAAAGCAGCCATTGTGGAAGCGGGTGTTGATCCCAAGTCCATCGGCGCAGCCTATTGTGGTTCTGCGGCTAGCGGATCAATGCCGGGGCAACGCGTATTGAAGCGCCTCGGCCTGACGGGTATTCCGATTTCGAATGTGGAGGGAGCCTGTTCGTCGAGCGCCATCGCTTTGCGTCATGCTTCGCTCGCGGTTGCCACCGGCGAATGTGACGTGGCTCTTGCTTTCGGCGTCGATCAGCTCAATCTGTCCGGCAAGACGCTGGTGCACGGGACGGAAGACTGGGATTTCGCCTATGGTCTGGCAATGCCCGGCCTGTATGCGATGCGCGCGCAAAGATACATGTACGAATATGGCGTGACCATCGAGCAACTCACGAAGATCGCCGTCAAATCGAAAAAGTACGGAGCGCTCAATCCGTGGGCGCATTTCCAGCAGGAAGTGACGGCCGAACAGGTGATGAACGCCCGCATGGTAGCCGATCCATTCACGGTGCTGCATTGCTGCCCACGCAGCGACGGCGCTTCGGCGGTCGTGGTCTGCGCCAGCGACATTGCGCATCGCTACAGTTCAAAGCCCGTGAAGATCGTCTCATCGGTTCAACGCTCCGGCAAGATGATGACCGGTTTCCGGGACATGACGATGCCGGAATCCACGCAGCGCGCCGCACGCATTCTGTACGAACAAAGCGGCCTTGGACCGGAAGATATCGACGTCTGCGAAGTGCATGACGCCTTCACGGTGAACGAACTTTTGTACTCGGATGCGCTGGGTTTCTCGAAACCCGGTGAAGCGGTCAAACTGCTGGAAGATGGCGATTTCGATATCGGCGGTCGCATCCCTCTTAATATTACCGGCGGACTTGTGTCGCGCGGCCATCCGATTGGCCCTACGGGCATCGCGCAGGTCGTCGAAATGACGCATCAATTGCAGGGCCGCGCAGGAAAGCGACAGGTAGAGGGTGCGAAATTGGCGATGACCCACGTGACGGGCGGCGGCGTCGCAGGCCTCGACCACGGCGCGGTTACGATTCACATTCTGGGAGTTTGATGTGAGCGATGTCGGTGGACCGCTTTCGCATATTCGTGTGCTGGATCTGACGGAGTTTCTCGCAGGGCCTTACGGTACGCAAATTCTCGGCGATCTCGGCGCAGAGATCATCAAGGTTGAGTCGGTGCATGGAGACTCGTCACGCTCCGTGCCACCGCATTTCGTAGCCGGTTCAAGCACCTATTTCACTTGCATCAATCGCAACAAGAAATCGATTGTGGTCGATCTGAAATCGCCGGAAGGCGTTGCGGTGGTGCGCGATCTCGCCCTCAAAAGCGATGTGCTTTTTGAAAATCGCAGACCCGGCGTGCTGGCGCGCATGGGGCTTTCTTATGAAGATATTGCACGCGAAAATCCGGGCATTGTCTGGTGTTCGGTTAGCGGATTCGGACAGGATGGGCCGGATCGCGATCACGCTGCCTACGACATGATTGTGCAGGCTATGTCGGGCGGCATGAGTCTGACGGGCGAAAAGGGGGGCAGGCCTGTACGGGCGGGTGCGCCGATCGGCGATCTCGCGGCCGGTATGTACGGCGTGATCGGCGTTCTGGCAGCTTTGACGAAGCGGGCACAAACCGGGCAAGGCGATTGCATCGATGTCGCCATGCTGGATGTGCAGGTATCCTTTCTCAACTATCAGGCCGCAAATTATCTTCATTCCGGCAAAGTGCCGGGGCGGCAGGGTCGGGAACACGATTCATTGCCAACGTACAGGTGTTTTGCGGCACGCGATGGCGTCGAACTGGCGATCACCGCCAACACAGAAAAGATGTGGCAGGATATGTGCCGCGTGCTGGAACTGGCGGATTTGATCGATGATCCGCGGTTTTTGACTGTTCCCGACCGAAATCGACATCGCACTGAACTGATTGCAATGCTGGAAGCCGCATTTGCGCAAAAGGATGCGGCTGACTGGGTTCAGTTGTTGCGCGATGTCGGCGTGCCGGTGGGGGTCATCAACACAGTCGACAAGGCGCTCGCCGAACCGCAAGTTCAGCATCGTGGCATGGTGCTGGAACTTGTCGGCGATGAGCCCGAACAGCGCGCGCGCGTCGCCGGAAATCCCATCAAGCAGACCCGCAACGAGCGCGGGCAGCACCGCTTTCCGCCGAAGCTCGGACAGGATACCCAAGATGTTCTGCTGGATGTGCTCGGCTATGAGCCAGAGCGTATCGAACGTCTTGTGCAATCCCGGGCTGTCAGCACACAGGACAGCCTGAAGGCTTCGCGGAAGCCCGCATCTGGAAAGAGTTGAGAATGTCGCGTCCAGATCCACTCGCCGGACAGGTTGCGCTTGTAACGGGCGGTTCGCGTCGCATCGGTCGGGAAATATGCCTGCGCCTCGCCCACGATGGTGCTGCGGTTGCGGTCAACGCACGCGCATCACGAGAGGAAGCTGATAGCGTAGTGCGCGAGATCGAGGCGGCGGGCGGCCGCGCCATGACGGCGTTGGCCGACATTGCCGACGAAACCGCCAACAAGGCAATGATCAATGCCATCGTCGCCCGTTTTGGACGGCTCGATATCGTTGTCCACAATGCAGTGAACCGCGAACACGGGTCATTCGAATCGCTCGATCTTGCAGCCTTTCGCGCGGCACAGGCGGTTGTGGTCGATGGAGCATTCCTGCTTGCCAAACATGCTGCGCCGCATCTGGTCAAAACGCGCGGATCCATGGTGTTCATTTCAGGCGCTACGGCATTCACCGGAGCCAAAGGCCCCGGTACGCCGACAGCCAAATCTGCCCTTGTGGGCCTGATGCGGTCGGTCGCCGTAACCTATGGTCCACACGGCGTGCGCGCCAATCTTGTATCCCCGGGGCGCATTGAGGCCGAAGGCGACGCAGACGAGCGCAAGGCCGAACTCGCGCGTGGTCGCCCGGACAGTCAGATATTGCTTCGTCGACCAGGCCGACCAGCAGAGATCGCCAATGTGGTGGCCGCCGTTGCAAGCCCGGATTTCAGTTATGTAACCGGGCAAGTTATCCACGCCACCGGCGGATTTTTCATGGGGTCCTGAGGTGAGCGCGACTTCATCCAGAGATGCAGTGCTGACGGGCCGCCTGTCTGAGTATGCGGCGCAAGCCTGCAAACGGGCGCTGCCAGAAGCCGTGGCGCAGCGCGCGCGTATCCATGTGCTCGATACAGTGGCCGCCATGGTGTCGGGCGCATCTTTGCCTGCTGGCATTGCGGCGCGCAAATACGCCAGCGCGTTGCGTGGCGCATCCATAGCCAATGTAGTCATGGCTGATTTCAAGACGACGCCTGTCGAAGCAGCGCTCGCCAACGCCATGGCGGCGCATGCGGATGAAACGGATGATGCACATCCAGCCTCGATCACGCATCCCGGTTGTGCCGTCGTTCCTGCGGCGCTTGCTGTTGCGCAGCACACTGGCGCCAGTGGCGAAGAGTTTCTGCGCGCTGTAGCGCTCGGCTACGATTTCTGTGCGCGTTTTGGAATCGCCATGGGCGGCGGGCCATTCATCACCGAGCGCGGGTTCGACACCCACGCGTTTGGCGGCTCCTTCGGCGCGGCGGCGGCGGCCGGCGCGCTGGCTGTGAAAACGCCGCGCGAAATGGCGTCCGTTCTATCCTATGCGGCGCAGCAGACCAGCGGACTTGCAACTCTCTTCCGCGATCGGGAACATATCGAAAAGGCTTTCGTGTTCGCCGGCATGCCTTCGCGCAATGGCGTTGCGGCGGCCATGATGGTGCGCTCCGGTTTGCCGGGTGTCGGCGATGTGTTTGACGGCAATCCCACATTTTTCACCGCGTTTGGTATTTCCCCGGATGTCGCGAGGCTTTTCGACTCCCTGGGAGAAAAGTTCGAGATTGCCGACACCAACATCAAGCGATGGTCAGTCGGCTCGCCGATGCAGGCTGCATTGGACTCCCTCGAACATCTCATCGCGAAGCACTCCATAAAAGCTCGCGATGTGGAGCGCGCGATCGTGCATTTACCCACCGAAGGCGCTCAGGTCGTCAACGCGCGCAAAATGCCCAGCGTCAACGCACAACACTTGAGCGCGTTGATGCTGGTGGATGGCACAATTGGGTTCTACTCTTCGCACGATGAGGACCGCATGCATGACCCAGCCATCGTCGCCATGAAAGAGCGTGTACAGCTCTTGCCGAGCGAGGAATTGATGCATGCGCAGCCGGCGCGACAGGCGATCGTCGAATTGCAACTATTTGACGGGCAGTGTCTGTCACACCGCACTTATGCTGTCCGCGGAACGACGAAAAATCCGATGACGGCGGACGAAGTCGCCGCCAAAGCGCATGAATTGATGGCCCCTGCCCTAGGCTCCGAACGCTCACAACGCATCGTCGAACATATCTGGTCGATTGGCCAGACTCCAAACATGGATACGCTTGCAAGGCTTATCAGTTGCGACTGAAAATACGAGCACAACAAAGAACATCGGGAGAAACAAATGCGCACAGAAACGTTTCGCACATTCGTTGCGGCCATATTTGCCGGGTGTCTGACGACCGGCGTATCCGCACAAACGGACAATTTCTATCAGGGAAAGACCCTCACAATTCTTGTGGGCCTTGAGCCGGGAGGCACGTCTGATCTTTTCGCGCGAAGCTTCTCGCAGTATCTGAAGAAATACATTCCAGGCTCGCCGAACATTGTCGTGCAGAACATGCCGGGCGGCGCCGGACTGGTAGCGACGAATTTCCTTGCAGAGAAAGCCAAGAACGATGGTTTGACGGTTCTATGGGGACCCTGGGACCCTTTGGCGCAAGCGCTTGGCAGTTCAGGCGGCTACCGTGTTCGTTATGAGAAACTCGAATATGTGGGTGGAACAGGCGACGTTCGTGTAAATTATGCGCGCACTGATACTGTTCCGGGCGGCATGAAAAAGGCTGCGGATATCGTCAAGGCCGGGACAGTTACCATCGGTGAGTCAAATGCGACCGCAATCTCCGGCCTGATGGCTCGCCTTGCACTCGACACATTAGGTGTGAAGAACAAGCTTATTCTTGGTTATCGTGGCGGCGCCGATGTATTTCTTGCAGTTCAGCGAAGCGAGTTACAGTTTCACAACACCAGCATCACGACGTTCCGCAGTCGTTCCGCTTCATTCATAAAATCGGGCGAGGGGCTGGGAATCAATTATTTCGTACCCGTCGACGAGAAAGGCAATTTCGAGCGCAACAAATACATCACCGAAATGCCGGCCTTCCCTGACCTCTATAAGGAAGTTCATGGACAGATGCCATCCGGCGCTACCTGGGACGCGCTCAACTGGTTGACCAATCAGGTTGGCGAATTGACCTTCATCGCTTTCGCTCCGCCCGAGACGCCGGCGCCTCTCGTGGCCCTGCTCCGCAATGCGTATGAGAAAGCTTCCCTGGACGCTGACTTTGCGGCGGATTCGGTAAAACAGTACGGCCTGCCATACAGTTTTGTCGGGCCCGATCGGGGATCTGCTATTATTAAATCGCTTGCAAGTGTCTCCCCCGAGGTGCTGGATACGTTGAAAAAGACGATCGACAATGCCCAGCGATGAATTCTGAAAGCTCATTCGGCGGCATATAGGAAATCGGCGTGGCGCAATGCGAGGCCATCGCCCGTCATCGAGCGCTTTGTGATAGCGCATGGAACGGCAAACGCGCCGTTCCTAGCGCGAAATTGTTTCTTTGCACTATGTACGACTTAGGTGTTTGGTTCCGGAGAGTCGTGACATCAATCTGAGCTGTCATGTTGTACGCGAGCGATTTCGCGAGATGATTTCGGCGTCTCAGCCTGCTCAAGGACCAGCATCAGGCAATTTTCGCAAATTTCTGCAGAATTTGCCTTTTCAAAAGGTCGCGAACGTGTGCTTATTGGCAAATACCTGCCAACGATAGATTCAATATTTCTGGCTTGCGCCAATTCTTGTCGACACGGTTTTCCTCTGCCTGAAATCAGCAATGAAGGAAAACCGGGTGTTGAATTTTGTCGGGCGTCTGTGCCTCTCGTCGTGGCTGTTGAGCATTGCAATAGCGGGCGCAACCGCGCAGCCCCTGCCTTCGTCGCTTTCTCCGGTCGCTGGCGATGTAGTTGTTTCCGGATTTTCGGGAATTGCTCCACCCGACGCCATAAAGCCTCTGCCGCCGGGCAAGAGCCGCATCGACCAAACGTTCATCGACACGAACGGATTGTCGGCCAAGGTCACTGATCTGCGTGGCGCAGGCGTTTTTCGCGACACTCGCGTGATTGCCGCCCAACAAAGACTGGCCGTCACGGCCGGTCAGGTCGGACAGATTTTCGGCATCGCAATCGGCGATCAGTTGAGGCCAACCATTTACCTCGCGGCGACATCTGCCTACGGCCTGCAGATATCGCGGAAAGCGGCGAACGGCAGTGTCGAAAGACTAAAGGCTGGTTCGCCCGGAGCCCAATGGGCGGACGGACAATTCGGTACAGGATTGCAGGGCGGCCCGGGCGCGATCTATGCAATTGATGGCGAGACTGGCGCGGTTTCCCTGTTCGCAAACGTCACATTGAACGGCGTGCCGAATCCAGGTCCCGGACTAGGCAATCTGGCTTTCGATCCAGTTCATCGCCAGATTTTCGTTTCCGATCTCTACTCCGGCATGATCCATCGCCTCGGGCTGGACGGTTCGGATCTGGGTTCTTTCGATCATGGCGTCACCGGGCGAAGCGCTGCGCAATTGCCGCCGACGCCTTTCGATCCTCGCGTCCGCCTTAACGTCGCTAGCCCGGCTTTTAGTGTGGATGATCCTTCCACATGGGGCTTCGCGCCGCAGTCGCGACGCGTGTGGGCTGTCGCGCTTCGACAGGATCGGCTTTACTATTCGGTTCAGGAAGGACCGCAAATCTGGTCGGTTGGCATCCTCGCCGACGGCGGTTTCGCTCCGGACGCTCGGCTGGAAGCGCAGGTTCCGGCATCGCCAGGGCCCTATGATGTGAGCGACATCGCTTTCGCTCCCAATGGCGCGATGGTGATTGCACAACGCGCACCGCCGGGGCGTGGCGTCTACGATTATTCGGCTTTCACTGAATCGGGCGAGCCGCGCGTTCTGCGCTTCTGGCTCAAGACGCCTCTGGACCCACCCTCTCCCGGACTCTGGAAGCCAACGCCTGAAGAATATGCCATCGGCTTCGCAGGCGCGTATCGCAACACAAGCGGAGGCGTCGCGTTCGGTTACGGGTTCGACCGCAGGGGCCAGATCGATATCAATTCGTGCGGCGCTTCGCTGCTTGTTACTGGTGAAAAGCTTCGGTTGAACGCGTCGTTGAAGGCGCGCCTCGACCCGGGCGGCCCGCTTCCTGTCGATGGTTTGCAGATCGGCTATCCGGAGGCTGTCCGCACGCCAACAGAAATCCAGCCATGGCCCAACAGCTTCTGGGACTACGACGGTAAATTCGACGACGCGATTGCATCGGGACGTCTCGGCAGCGTGCGAACCGTAGAAGCGCCCTGCGTGCCGCTACTCGCCGCCGCGGGTGGCGCAGGGACTAGCGGACCGGGCGGTGGATCGCCTCCCTATGTGGATGGCCCACACAATCCGCCGGATCCGGAATGCTTCGGGTCGCAATGCTACGTATGCCCTCCGGGCGTTCCCTGCGGACCGACTGGATCGGTAACCGATCTTGAGATCAAGAAAACCGGCGCGACGAGTCCGCCGGCAAACGTCAATGCCTATTCGTTCACGCTCGCAGTGAACAATCTGGGGCCCGCTTTCGTTGCGCCCCCGAATACCGTCTTTGTCAGCGATACGCCGCCGGCGGGCATGAACTTCTCGTCTGTGGTGGCCACTCCTGCAGGCTGGGTGTGTTTGCCGGCTTCGCCGGGAACAAGCCCGTTCACCTGCAGTTGGGCCGGTGGCCCGCTGCCGTCAGGCCCCATCGCGACGATCAGCATTACCGCGTCCGCCACTGGGCCGGGCCCGTATCCGCCTTTCACAAATTGCGCGTCCGTCAGTCTCGATCCGGCGTCCGGCTATCAGGATATCAATCCTGCCAACGACAATGATTGTGTGACCGTCAAGAAGCCAGGCGGCGTGGATGTCGCGATCAAGAAGACCGGCGTCATCAGGCAAGATCCTGCTGTGACCGGCTACACATTCACGTTGGCCACGACAAACATCGGCAGCGCCTTTACAGGAGCTGGCATTGTAACGGTCACGGACGTCGTGCCAGCCGGTATGACCTTCGTCATAACCGCCACAACTGGCGCTCCGAACTGGAACTGCGGAGCGCCCGGAACCCTCGCGGCAGGCGCCACGCTGACCTGCAACTACATCGGAACTGGACCTGCCGCACCTGGAGCGTCGATGGGCAACATCGTCGTCAATGCGACCGCAACCGGACCCGGACCGTTCGAGAATTGTTCATCCGTCGGCCTCGCTGCCTCGTCGGGTTTGCAGGACGCCAACCTCGATGACAACAAATCCTGCGCCACGGTCGGAACGATCGATCTCGCGCTGGAGAAAAAGGGCGTCGTGGATACCAAGCCGGACGCCCCAACCGGAACATCCAGCTTCACCTATACGCTTGTCGTCACCAATACGGGCGCTGGCTTCACGGTTCCCGGCGGCATCGTGTCGGTTACGGATGTTGCCCCCGCCAACATGACTTTCACAAGCGCGTCGGGAAGCGCCGGATGGACCTGCCTGCCTGCAACCGTCCCTCCCGCGGGAACGCTGACCTGTTCGTTTGCGGGTGGCGCAGTTGCGGCCGGACCCGGCGCTGTTGTCGGAACAATCACGATCACCGCCAGCTACACAGGCACAGCGTCGGTGGAGAATTGCGCCACCGTTGGCGTTCTGAACACATCGGGCTTTCAGGATCAGAGCCCAAATAACAACAAGGGCTGCGTGACGCTGACGCCTCCGGGCGGCAATCCGAATATGGACGTGTCGCTGGCCAAGAGTTTCGAAAAAGGCGTCAATCCCGCCACCGGCGTCTTCACCCTGAAAGTGAAGAACGAAGGCGGCGCCCTTGCGTCGGGCGTCAACATTGCGATCAGCGACCCGGTTCCGACAGGCGTAACGATCACTGGTTTCGCCGGTTCATCGGCCAGCAACTGGGCCTGTTTGCCACTGTTCCCGGTTGTGGGACCGGCCACGCTCAATTGCCACTATACCGGTACGGCGTCATTTTCGACCGGTTCATTCATGCCTGATCTTGCGTTGAACGCGACGCTTGCAAACGCCGGCGCCGAAATCGGCATCTATCAGAACTGCGCCATTGTGGCGCTGAGCAACAGTTCCGGCCCGATTAACGAGACGAATGCGGCCAACAACACCGGCTGCGCCGTCACCAATACGATCAACACAGCCGGTTGCGTTCCGGGCTCGCCGAACTGCCCGCAGCCACAGGCCGTGTGCTCTCAGGATGTGTTGTTCGTTGTTGATGCTTCGCGTTCTATCTCCAATATCGGCGCAGTGAAGAGCGCCATCAAGGCCTTTCTGGTTCCGATGAAGGACAAGGGCGGCAAGGTCGATATCTACACATTCAACGACAAGGCGAACTGGACGGCGATCACGACCGGCTGGACTCCCGTCACAAGCGGCAGTCTAGGTACGCTCAACAGCCAGATCATGGGCATTGCCGTGGGCGGCTTTCGCACGAACTGGGACGACGCGCTTGAACGCGCCTATAATATCGTCACCGCCCACAATCCCAAGCCACTTGTGATCTTCATCACAGATGGCGAACCCACCGCGTACAACAATGCATCGGGCACAGAAGTCGACGCCAACAACATGCCCGTCACGGCCGCGCAGGAAGCTGTGACGTGGATCAATCAGATCCGCGCTGCCGGATCTCCGCTGATTGCGGTTGGTTTCGGTCCAGTTTCGACATCCGGTTATCTCGACGCCGCTTTTACCGGAAACAGCAGCGGCCCGGGCAATGTCAATCTCGAGACGTCGAGTGTCATCAAGATGGGCAACGTCAGCAGTCTGGAAGGCGTGCTGACGGCGCTCGGCAATCAGATGTGCGGCACGCTTTCCCTCAACAAGCGGATCACCAACGGCCCCTTCCAGCATATGATTCCACTGAACGGGACCAGCGTCACTGCCAACGACACTATCCAGTTCTCGCTGACGCTGACGAACAATTCCTCGACGGCGATTTCCGGGATTGTGGTTCAGGATCAGGTTCCCGTACCGCTCACCACTGTCACGGTCGGCACGGCGTCAACCGGCGCGTTGACGGTGACGGGGAATTTGATCGACTGGAGCGGCGTTTCACTCGGAGCGCACCAGACCGCGACAGCGACGTTCAGCGCCAAGTTCAACAAGACCTACACGGCCCCAATCACCGAGAACTACACCAATTATGCGCAGGTCACGGCTGCGACGGCCTACACCGCGACTAATCTGAACAACATGAACCCGGTTAGCGGACCGGTGACGGAAGTTGACGAGTCTTTGGCAGTCTTTTGGGAGACTATCTACAAGGAAACTCCGAATGCCTGCGCGGGCTCAAGTCCGCCCGCGTATTGCTTCCTGAATGTCTCCAAGAACCGCAAAAACCCCGGAGCTGAGGACAATACCTGCACATCGTCGGCGAACGGCGGGTCGACAAATCCCTGCACCTTCACCATCAACGTGAGCCTGACCAATATTCCGGCAGGCTCCTCGGTCGCCATCTCTGACCAGTTGACCTTGAACAACACGCCGGTCACCTGGCCAGGAACAGTTGCGCCCGTCTTCTGCAGCGGCGCTCCTCCCACCAATGTGTCCTTCTCCTGCCCTCATGCGGGACTGACGAGTTTCAACGGCGACGTGACGGTCCAGATACCGCCAGGCCAGAGTGGTCCGCTGAAAAACTGCATCACCGTAACAGTGACGAACACCACCACGACGCCGCCGTTCAATGTTTCCGGTACAGCATGCGCGACAATCCCGCTTGCGCAGGTAGCAGGCCTCGTCTCCTGTCAGAGCGGGCAAAGCTTCGTTGTCGGCAAGGGCTGCGTGCAAACGCCTGTCTGCGCTTCTCCCCTCGCGTTCAACGCAGCCATAAACGCCTGCGCATGTCCGGCCGGCACTGTTCTCAGAAATCGCCAGTGCGTGACCGATACCGCCGCATGCCGGCCTCCACTTTCGAAAAACGCCGCCGGGGCCTGCGTGTGTCCGCAAGGCAGCGTTCTGCGTGGGCGTGAATGTGCACCGACGCAAATAACCTGCACGGCTCCCTTGGTGCCGAACGCCGCCGCGACCAGTTGCGTTTGCCCGGCCGGAAGCGTCTTGCGAAACCGCGAATGCGTCGCCAGCCCGCCGACTTGCCAGGCGCCCTTCTTGCGCAACGCCGTCGGAGCCTGCGCCTGCCCGCAGGGTAGCGTTCAACGCGGGAAGGAATGCTTTCGACAGGACGCATGCCGCGCCCCCCTTGTGGCCAATGCGGCCGGCCAGTGCGCCTGCCCGGCCGGGACTACCCGGCAGGGCGCCCGTTGCGTGCCGCCCGTTGTCTGTCAGGCGCCCATGCGGCCAGACGCACGAGGGGCCTGCGTTTGCCCGGTCGGAACCCTTCGCAAGGGTAACCAGTGCGTCGAGCGCGTTCAGCAGGTCTGCCAGCCTCCTGCGCGGCTCAACCGCCGCGGGGTCTGTGAATGCCCGCCGGAATTCATCGCACGTGGAAAAGCCTGCATACCGCGCGAGCGCCAACGCCCAGCGGTAACGCCCGGCGATGTTATCCGTCTGCTGCCCGGCATCATCCCGGGCGGCGGCAGATCGAACCCCGTTGACCCGCGCGGCGGCGGAAAGCCCGACAGGCCATGACGAACGACTACTGCCCACCCAATGATCGATTGTTTTTGGGGCATTCAGGCGGTCCGGCAACTGTCATTGCCTGCGGCAAAGGTTCCGAACGGAGGGCGAAAACGTTCGCTCCCGGTTCGTTTCGCTTCACCACAACCATGCAGACCGGGTGGACTGGCCTAATTTTTAGTTGCAAATAACTGTCATCGACGCAGCGGTTTGCAGACTTGAGTATTGACCTCGCTCCAACTGATCTCGCCAACCGGGTGTCCACGAAGCAGACAGCAGGCCAAAGAGGACATTCCGTTCTGAGCCTTGATCAACCATATGTCGCATGGGCTGTCGCTCTCGGGATCGGGCTTCTCATCGGCATTGAGCGCGAGCGCCGCAAGGGCGAGGGGGCTGGGCGTGCCGCGGCGGGTTTACGAACCTTTGCGATTACATCGCTGCTTGGCGCGGCTTCCATGGAAATCGGCGGCGTCATACTCCTCGGCGTGACGACGGCCGGGCTCATCTTGTTGACCGCGCTCGCATATTGGCGGAGCCATAGCGAGGATCCCGGACTTACGACCGAGATTGCGCTGGCGCTGACGCTTGTCCTTGGTGGACTGGCCGTCCGTGAACCACTTGATGCGGCGCCCCTTGGGGTCGCGACCGCGATACTCCTCGCGGCGCGCGCGCCGCTGCATCGTTTTGTTCGGGATGTCCTCACCGAATCCGAGATGAAATCGGCTTTGATATTTGCTGCCGCCACCCTGGTGGTGTGGCCTATCGTACCGGATCGTTTTCTGGGTCCGTTCGATGCGATCAATCTTCGCTCGGTCTGGTCAATCGTCATCCTCATCATGGCAATCAGCGCCTGCGGCTATATCGCTGTCCGCGCCTTGGGTTCACGTTACGGCTTGCCGGCTGCCGGATTTGCATCAGGCTTCGTGTCGAGCAGCGCAACGATTGCGGCCATGGGGGCGAAAGTCGTGGCTGAGCCTCGCCTGCTCGGTCCCGCCGTTGCGGCCGCAGTGCTGTCGACCGTTGCAACAGTGGCTCAGATCGCCATTGTGGTGGCCGCCACAAGCCCGGAAACCTTGCTTGCGCTGGCGGCGCCTCTCGGGATCGCTGGTCTGACGGCGGTCGCCTATGCGGCCCTGTTTGCCTTTCATTTCAAAGACGCGCCCGTCGATGCGCCATTGAACCGCGGCGAAGCGTTCAGTCTCGGGTCCGCTCTCCTGCTGGCTGCGGTATTGACCATCGTGATGATAGCCTCAGCGGCGCTGCGGATCTGGTTTGGTGACAACGGTCTAGTCGCGGCTGCCACTATTGCGGGTTTCGCCGACGCTCATGCAACCGCTGCCTCCATGGCTTCGCAGGTCGCTGCCGGAAAAATGATTGCGCGCGACGCCTGTTTGCCGATCCTGGTGGGCTTTACAACAAACTCCATCACCAAGATCGTTCTTGCGGCTATGAGCGGCAGCCGGGCGTTTGCATTGCGGGTTGTGCCCGGCCTCATCATTGTCCTTCTGGCTGCATGGTCAGGGATTATATTCGGGCTCTAACGGCAGCCGCTTCGAACAAACTTTAACTCCAGCGACGCGTTTTGTCGCTTTGCACATGCAAATGTTGTTTAGTTGACTTTTTCTTGCCGTATCGGACGCCTCATATGAAGAACAGGTTCCTGCTCCACCGGATTGCGGCGGCTTTCGGACTCCTGGCCGGCTGCATAGCCGTCTATTATTTTGCGACAATGCCCATAACGCTCCGCGTCGCAGTCGGTCCTGCCGATAGTGAGCAGACAAGATATATGGTGACCATTTCAAAGGCGTTGCAAACCGGGCGTGAACCGATTCGCTTCATCCCCACGGTCACAGCAGGCTCTTCTGCAAGCGCGGCTGCGCTGGAAAAGGGTGAAGTCGACCTCGCGGTTGTCCGAAGCGACGATCAGACCTCGAATGCCGCATTGTCGATCGCAATTCTTCACCGGCGGTCCATGGTCATCATTGGAAGGACAGATCTCGGGATCAAATCTATTGGCGACTTGGTGGGTAAGAACGTGATCGTCCCACTCGGCGTGACTGATTCAAGCAGAGCTCTTGTTGAAAGGGTTCTGGCCCATTTCGGATTTGGCGTGGCGGATATCAACATCACTGAAGCCCCGATCGAAGACGCCGAAAAGGCCTTCGTCGCGAAGCAAGCGGATGCACTTATCATGGTTTCGCCTTCGGCAGGCCGACGTCTGCGCGAATTGGTGATCAGTCTGGCCGGTCAGAAAATCCCGCTATCCTTTCTCGATTTGCCGGGCGCAGAAGCTATTGTCGCCCGCTTTCCAGATCTGGAATCAATCGAAATTCCGGCCGGGATTTTTGGAGGAATCCCTCCTCGTCCGAAGGAGGCGCTCAGTTCCGTTGCCATCACGTATGAACTGGTGGCGTCGCGCAAGATGTCGGATAATAGGCTCGTCGCTGTTTCATGTGGGTAGCGTGTCCAGCACCCCTCCGGCGATGAGGTAGACCATCAACTTGAGGTTGCGCTTGCTGCGA
>CANJWR010000084.1 GCA_947478455.1 Beijerinckiaceae bacterium
AAAGAGTCGGGGGACCGCCGCCGCAACCGACCATGCCGGCCATCAGGCAAGCCATCCTCGGCTTCTTCGCACGGCCTCCTCCCAGGCGATGCCCCCACTGTGAGAAACTCCTCGCCGACGCCGTCAGATCTAATCTGCCAAAGTAGTGATAGGTGGTTGAGTCATTGTCCGGGGCGTCTGTGGTTTCGATAATGCTCGGCATGGGAACCTCCTGTTGGAGGATTTCGCCCGGCGTTTTTCTGAATTTTATTTTTTGGCAAATTCCTCAATTCGCCAAGATGTTAATGGTATTTTTACATTTGCGCAATGGGCCATTACCAATGAAAAAGAGACGCCGCCAAGTCTCTGCAGGTTGGCGGCCTTCTTCCGACGGTCGTGGCGTCTCTATTTTACGCCAATCGCCTTGATCGCCTCGGCCAGATAGCTCATGTCGAGATAGGTTTCATCGCCTCAATGCGCCTGAAACAAAAACGGACGCCCAATGGGCGTCCGTCGGACTACTGACAAAGGTCGTGCGTGAAACCTCGTCCTTCGAGACGCCGCATTTTGCGGCTCCTCAGGATGAGGTTTCATAGAAAAGGAGGCCGCCAATCGCCAGTAACCCTCATGCTGAGGAGCCCGCTTGGCGGGCGTCTCGAAGCACGAGGGTGGTCCACCTGTTTTTCAGCAGTCTGACGGACGCCCAGCGGGCGTCCGCATAACAGATAGAAGCCTGACGTTTGATCAGCGCCTCTTGTCGAGCGCGTTGCCGATCACGCCGCCAACAACTCCGCCGCCGACCACGCCGGCCGCTGTACCCAGAACCTTGTTCTTGCCACCCAGCTTGTTGCCGGCGACACCGCCCGCAACCGCGCCAGCCGCAACGCCGATATTGCGGCCATTGACGATGCTGCCGGTGGGCTGCTTGTCGACCATGTTGCCGACCACGCCGCCAACCACGCCGCCACCGACCACGCCGGCGGCTGTGCCGAGCACCTTGTTCTTGCCGCCGAGTTTATTGCCCACAACGCCGCCCGCGAGCGCGCCGCCGACAATGCCGATATTTTGACCGGAGAGAAGATCCTGCGCGGCGGCGGGAGCGGAAACCGAAAGGCTCGCGCCAGCGGCGAGCAAAGTTGCGGAAATCATTGTGGCCGCACTGGCCGAACGCGAAAACAAACGAAACTGCGACATCACAAACTCACTTTTACAAACGCCGGTTCTGGACCGATGCCCGCATGGTTACCCAACGAGGTGAACAAAGGTTTACCAGCCTGCATATCTGTCAGGCGCGACACGCAGGCAGCAGAGATTGCGCCGCGCCCCGATGGGCGTATTGTTTGAAGAACCCGAGTCCGCGCGCCCCGCTCGGCCCTCCCTGTAGCCCGCCAAGGCCGCCGATTTGGATCGCAAGTTCATCACGCCGCTGATCGTCGCCTGCTCCCTGTTCATGGAGGCGTTCGACAGCACTGTGATTGCGACATCGCTGGAAGCCATCGCCAAAGACCTGCAACAGAATCCACTGGCGTTGAAACTGGCGCTCACATCCTATCTGGTGTCGCAGGCCGTGTTCATTCCGGCCAGCGCGTGGATCGCCGACAAATACGGCGCGAAGACTGTTTTCCGTCTGGCGATTGCCATCTTCATCACAGGCTCTGTCGCCAGCGGATCGGCCAGTTCGTTGACCGAATTTGTGATGGCGCGCGTGTTTCAGGGCTTTGGCGGCGCGATGATGATGCCGGTGGGGCGACTGATCGTGCTGCGTTCCGTGCCTCGGTCTGAAATGATTCAGGCCTTCGCGTGGCTGTCGATCCCGGCGATGATCGGGCCGATCATGGGGCCGCCGCTGGGCGGTTTCATCACGACCTATTTTCACTGGCGCTGGATTTTCTGGATCAATGTGCCGATTGGCCTGCTCGGCCTCGTGCTGGTGACGATCCATATTCGCGACGTGAAGGAAGACGATCCCGGCACGCTCGACGTGCGCGGATTCTTTCTCGCCGGCATTGCCTTCTCGTGCCTGATCCTCGGCTTCACAATCGTCAGCGGCGGCTTTCTGCCGCTGTGGCAGGTTGGCGTTCTGATCGCCACGGGCGCGACGGCGCTCGGGCTCTTTCTGCTGCATCAGAGGCGGACGCCCAATCCGCTGCTCGATCTGTCGCTGCTGAAGATCGGGACGTTTCGCTACGCGATCATGGGCGGCATGCTGTTTCGCATCAGCGTCGGGGCGGTGCCGTTTCTTCTGCCGTTGCTGATGCAGGTCGGGTTCGGGATGACTGCGGCGCAATCGGGCATGATCACCTTTGCGTCCGCCGGCGGGTCGATGATCATCAAGGCGACTGCGCCTCGGGTGCTCAGCCGGTTCGGGTTTCGGGCGGTGCTGATCATTTGCGGCCTCGCGGCGGCGGGCCTGCTGGCGACGAACAGCTGGTTCACCGCCGATACGCCGCATTACGTGATCTTTCTGGTCCTGTTGACGAGCGGCTTCTTCCGGTCGCTGCAATTCACGGCGCTGAACGGGCTGGCCTATTGCGAAGTGCCGCGTGCGAGCATGAGCCGCGCCACGAGCCTCGTGGCGGTGCTTCAACAGTTTGCAACCGCCGCCGGTGTTGCCATCGGCGCAGGCGTGGTGGAACTGACGCTCTATTCGCGTGGAGGCCAGCATCTGACTGCCAGCGACTTCGCCATGTCATTCTACACGGTCGCGGCGCTGACGGCCTGCTCGGCCATGGTGTTCGTCACCCTGCCGAAGGATGCGGGCTCGGAAGTCTCGGGCGGCCACGGGCGGCGCAATCTGCCGAAAACGGAAAATGCAAAAGACAGCGCTGCGGCTGAATGATCAGCCCCCGGCTCCGCCCCTGAAACCGGTCGCCAGGACATAAAGCTCGGCGGAATCCGGCCTGCTGGCGGCCGGCTTCACGTGGCGCACAACAGAGAAGTCGCGCTTGAGATTGGACAGTAGCGTCTGCTCCGTGCCGCCCTGCAAGACCTTGGCGGTGAAGAATCCGCCCGGCGCCAGCACTTCGCGGGCGAATTCGATGGCCATCTCGGCGAGGCCCACGATGCGCAGATGGTCTGTCTGGCGATGGCCTGTCGTGTTGGAGGCCATGTCCGACATCACGCCGTCGGCCTGCCCACCCAGCATGGCCTTGAGCCTGTCGGGCGCATCCTGATCCTGAAAGTCCATGACGGTGAATTCGACGCCGGGGATAGGCTCGATGTCGAGCAGATCGATGCCGATCACCCTGCCCTTGCCGTCCACAGACTGCACGCGCTTGGCGGCGATCTGCGACCAGCCGCCGGGCGCTGCGCCCAGATCGACGATCTTCTGGCCGGGCTTGAGCAGCTTGTAGCGCTCGTCCAGTTCGAGCAGCTTGAAGGCCGCGCGCGACCGATATCCCTCCGCCTTGGCGCGGGACACATAGGGATCGTTGAGCTGCCGCTGCAGCCACAATGTCGAGGACAACGACCTTTTGCGGGCGGTCTTGACGCGGATCTTCAGTCCGCGCCCGCCTTCGTTGCCGCTTCCGCCTTTTTTCTGCACGCTCACCTGAAATGTCCTGACTGATAGCCGCCGCCCCAGACACCGTCTGCGCGCATCAACTGCATCAATATGCCTTCACGCAGACCACGATCGGCGATGCGGATGCGGTCGGCCGGAAAGGCCTCGCGGATTGCTTCGAGAATGGCGCAGCCGGCCAGCACAAGATCGGCGCGTTCCGGGCCGATGCAGCCGTTGGCGGCGCGGTCCGTATAGGACATGCCCCGCAGACGGTTCATGGCGCCTGTGACTTCCTCGTCGGACATCCACAATCCGTCGACGCGGCGACGCTCGTAACGCGGCAGGCCGAGATGGACGCCTGCCAGCGTGGTGACTGTGCCTGATGTTCCAAGCAGATGAAAACGATCGCAGCGCGGTTCGGCAGCAGCGCGACCGGCGAATTCCGCCAGTTGTTCGGCCACGTGGTCCACCATGTCGCGGAAGTCCTGCGGGCTGACGTCGCGACCGCCGAAACGTTCTGCCAGCGTGACGACGCCAAGCTGCATCGAGGTCCAGACACGGACGCGCTCGCGCATGGAGCCGTCGTCATAACGGGGATTGCCTTCCGGGCCGAGCCAGACGATCTCGGACGAACCGCCGCCGATATCGAACAGCACAATGCCCGAGGCGCGCGGGTCGGCCAGCGAGGCGCAGCCGGCGGCCGCCAGATGGGCCTCGGTCTCGCGGTCGACGATTTCGAGGTCGATGCCGATCTCGTCCGCCACCCGATCGATGAAGGCCGGACCATTGTTGGCCTGACGACAGGCCTCTGTGGCGATCAGCCGGGCCCGGGTCACGCCTTTGGCGTCGATCTTGTTGCGGCAGACGGCCAGCGCCGCCAAAGTGCGATCTATTGCGGCGTCGCAAAGATTGCCGGTTTGCCCAAGGCCTTCTCCAAGCCGCACGATGCGCGAGAAGGCGTCGACAATACGAAACCCTTCACGCGACGGGCGCGCGATCAGAAGGCGGCAATTATTGGTGCCAAGATCAAGCGCCGCATAGGTCGGGGTCGCAGCAGATCTGCCGGGCCGTCCCTCGCCGCTTGCCTGTCTTGTCGAAACGTCTGCCGCTGACGACGTTCCGAATGCGCCGGTCGTTTCGATCGACGACAAAATTAGCTCCTTGGCGCCGCATGGCCTGAATCGGCGCATCGACGACTATTCGATATCGATGTAAGCACTGGCGCGCCCATATGCCAAGCAATAGAAGCGTCCATTGCCGCGCGAAGCCCGAAAAAATGCGGCAAAGTTCTTGTCAGCCCCCAAAATCTCCGTATAAGGGGCGCTTCGCCAGCTCCGGCCGGGGGCTGAACGGAAGGTCGGCATTCGCCGATAGAGCCCGAGATGGTTCGTCTTCCCGTGTTCCCGCCTTCGATTTTTGAATTCCGTCGGGCCTTTCTCCGGGCTCGAAGGGCTCCGCGCCGGGGCGGCGTAACAGAGAAAGGCAAGATCCCATGGCTCTTTACGAGCACGTCTATCTTGCTCGTCAGGACGCGTCCGCCGCTCAGGTGGAAGCGCTGACCGAGCAGTACAAGGCCATCATCACCGCCGGCGGCGGCAAGATCGGCAAAGTCGAATACTGGGGCGTCAAGTCCCTCGCCTATCGCATTCGCAAGAACCGCAAGGCGCACATCACTCTCATGAACATCGACGCTCCGTCGGCCGCCATCAACGAGATGGAACGCCAGATGGGCATCAGCGAAGACGTCCTGCGCTTCATGACCGTCAAGGTCGAGGAGCATGAGGAAGGTCCGTCCGCCATGATGCGCAAGCGTGAAGACAGCGACCGCGACGATCGCGGCGACCGTGGCGACCGCCGCGGTGGTGGCGGCGGCCGTTTCGACCGTCCGGACCGCCCCCCGCGCCGTCCGCGTGAAGATTCCGAAGGAGGACTGAACTAATGGCCGCTGCAGCCGGCGCTCGTCGCCCCTTCTTCCGCCGTCGCAAGACTTGCCCGTTCACGGGCCCGAATGCGCCGAAGATCGACTACAAGGACACGCGTCTCCTGTCGCGCTACATCTCCGAGCGCGGCAAGATCGTGCCGTCGCGCATCACGGCGGTGTCCGCCAAGAAGCAGCGCGAACTGGCTCAGGCCATCAAGCGCGCCCGCTTCCTGGGTCTGCTCCCCTACGTGATCCGCTAGTCGGCTCCGGAGCGCGATTCGCTCCGGAATTTTGTTGCTTTTAAAATCGGTTAGTCTGATTTTCTGATCCGAAATATCAGGATCGAAACAAGTTCCCGCCCGCGCCCTCTCCGGCGCTGGCGGCCCTAGTCGCCGTCTGAATCGTCAGGCGGCGAGGCTGGGCCGGAGGCCGTAGCGGCGATCCGTCCCTAACCGCTCAAAGCGGGACAGCTCGGAATTATGGCGCAAAGACTTCTCATCGCAGTTGGAGCCGGCCTCGCCGCCGCGATCCTGTTCGTTGTCCCCGTCAAGGGCACGACGTTTGCGATGCTGATCGCCTTTCTGGCAGCCTTGCCGATCATGATCGCCGGCCTCGGCTTCGGCCAGATTTCTGCCCTGATCGCCGGCGCCGTAGGCACGCTTTCCATTGCGATCTTCCTTCATCCAGTTTTTGGCGGCGTGTTCGCCCTGTCGCTGGCCTTTCCGGCCTGGTGGCTGAGCCGTCTGGCCGTGCTGTGCCGCCCGGTCAGCGAGAATTCGACCGAAGTCGTCTGGTACCCGATTAGCCGCCTTCTCGGCTGGATCGTGGTCCTGTCTATCGCCATGACGCTGATCGTCATGGCCATGGTGATTTTGCAGGCAGGCAGTTATGCGGAATTCGTGGACACGACCGCCAGTCGTCTTGCTCCGGCGCTCGAGTCCCTCATCGGCAACGGCATGATCCCGGCCGGTTTCGGCACGAACGATTTCGCCCGGCTGATCGTCGGCCTGATGCCCTCCGTGATGGCGGGCTGGGCGGTGGTCAGTCTGGCGGTCAATTTGTGGCTCGCCGGCCGCGTGGTGCTGATCTCCCAGCTTCTCACCCGCACGTGGGAAGACCTGCCGCAACATCTCGAAATGCCGCTCGTGGCGCGGCAGGCTTTCGCGCTCGGCCTGCTCGGCTGCCTGATCGAAGGCCCTTTGCGCATGGTCGGCTCGACCGTGGCCGCCGCCATCGGGGTCGCCTATGCGTTTCAGGGACTGGCGACGATCCATTTCATCACCCGCGGTTCGGCTGGGCGTCTGCCGATCCTGATGGGCGTCTATTTCACCATGGTGGTGATGCTGCCTTGGCCGCTGCTGCTGGCCGCCGCTACCGGACTAGCCGAGACTTTCTACCCTCTGCGGAGGCCCAAAACGCCGCCGCCGAAACCACCCCTCACCCCGATCAACTAACCTACAGTCAACAAACAGGAGAAGAAGATGGAAGTCATTTTGATGGAACGCGTCGCCAAGCTCGGCCAGATGGGCGAGGTTGTGCGCGTGAAGGACGGTTTCGCCCGTAACTTCCTGCTGCCGACCGGCAAGGCGCTGCGCGCCACCGAGGCCAACCGCAAGAAGTTCGAATCCCAGCGCGCGCAGCTTGAGGCCCGCAACCTCGAACTGAAGGCAGAAGCCGCCAAGATCGCCGAAAAGCTCGACGGTCAGAGCTTCGTGGTTGTCCGTCAGGCCGGCGAGTCGGGTCAGCTCTACGGTTCGGTCTCGACCCGCGACATTGCCGAGACGGTCACCGCCGGCGGCTTCTCGGTCGGCCGCAATCAGGTCATCATCTACACGCCGATCAAGAACCTCGGCCTGCACAAAGTGCCGCTGCACCTGCACGCGGAAGTCGATTGCTCGGTTACGATCAACGTCGCGCGTTCGGCCGACGAAGCCGAGCGTCAGGCCAAGGGCGAGAGCCTCTCGGTCGTCGAAGAGACCACGATGGCCGATCTCGGCCTCGAAGTCGGCGCGGCGCTCGAAGAAGGCAACGGCAGCCTCGGCGACCGCTAGTCGCACCGGAACAGGGCCAACGAAATCCGCGTCCGAAAGGGCGCGGATTTTGCGTTTTCAGGCGCCTGATCCGGCTTTCGCGGAGTTTCCGGCACATAGCCCTGTCAAGCGCCTGACTGGCCTAAATCAACGCTCTGTGGAAAAGGATGACAAACAGGTGAAAGGCAACGATCCGTTAACTTGCCGCTCGTTTGCCATCCCGCGACGTGCCACAAATCTGGCCGGGTGTTCGCCGATAAATTACAATCGCCGAACGCACTGAGTCGCGTTTCATCCAGCCACAAAGTGATCATGTCAGCCGTCGAAAATCTCGCGGGCCGGTTCAACGTTTTTCCCGGCCCCCAGTCCGAAACGCCCGCCTATCGCATGCCGCCCCACAACGTGGAGGCCGAGCAGGCGCTGCTGGGCGCGGTTCTGGTCAACAACGACGCTTTCGATCGCGTGTCGGACTTCCTGCGTCCCGAGCATTTTTCGGAAGAGCTGCATCGTCGCATTTTCGAAATCTCCGGACAGCTCATTCGCGCCGGCAAGCTCGCCACCATCGTGACGCTGAAGACCTTTCTGGGCGATCACGATCTCGGCGGCATTACGGTTCAGGGCTATCTGGCGCGCCTTGCGTCGGAAGCCACGACCATCATCAACGCCGAAGACTACGGCCGCATGGTCTACGACCTGTCGATCCGTCGCAACCTGATCGGCATCGGCGAGGAGATCGTCAACACTGCCTACGATTCCCCGGTCGACGCCTCGCCGCGCGCGCAGATCGAGGAAGCCGAACGACGCCTTTATGAAATCGCCGAACAGGGCCGCTACGACGGCGGATTCCAGCGTTTCTCCGATGCGCTCACGACCGCCATCGACATGGCCGCCAAGGCTTACGAGCGCGACGGTAAACTGTCGGGCATTTCGACCGGGCTTTCCGATCTCGACGGGAAGCTCGGCGGCCTTCAGTCGTCCGATCTTGTGATCGTCGCCGGCCGTCCCGGCATGGGCAAGACGGCGCTCGCCACCAACATCGCCTTCAATGTGGCGAAGGCCTACGAATATGAGGTGCGGGCCGACGGCGCACATATCGCCAAGAACGGCGGGATCGTGGGCTTCTTCTCGCTGGAAATGTCGGCTGAGCAATTGGCGACACGCGTGATCGCCGAACAATCGGGCGTCGCCTCCTACAAGATCCGCCGCGGCGACATCGAGGATGACGAGTTTCATCGCATCTCCGAAGCTGCCCGCGAAATGCAGACCGTGCCGCTGTTCATCGACCAGACCGGCGGCATTTCGATTGCGCAACTCGTGGCGCGCGCACGGCGTCTGAAACGCCAGCGCGGCCTCGACGTGCTGGTGGTCGACTATCTGCAACTCCTGTCCGGTTCGAAGTCCAAGGAGGGCAACCGTGTGCAGGAATTGACCGAAATCACCACGGGCCTGAAGGCTCTGGCGAAAGAGCTCAACGTGCCGGTCATCGCGCTGTCCCAGCTCTCCCGTCAGGTTGAATCGCGCGACGACAAGCGTCCGCAGCTGTCCGACCTTCGTGAATCGGGCTCCATCGAACAGGACGCCGACTGCGTGATGTTCGTGTATCGCGAGGAATATTACCTCGCGAACCGCGAACCTAAACCCGGCACCGAAGAACACGCCAAGTGGATGTCCGACATGCACAACGCCCACGGCAAGGCGGAAGTCATCATCGCCAAACAGCGTCACGGCCCGACCGGCACCGTGACTTTGGCGTTCGAGGCCGAAATGACGCGCTTCTCGAACTATATCAGCGACGAGGCGCTGCCGGAGCGCATGTGACCGAGCCCCGCACCCTCACGGCGGAAGAACGCCACGCCCGCGCGCGCGCCATCGACGCCCTCTCTGGCGCGTCGACGCAAGCCGTTCTGACCATCGATCTCGATGCTTTGGCCCACAATTGGCGGCTGCTTTCGAAAAACTGCAGCAAGGCCGAATGTGGCGCGGTGGTGAAAGCCGACGCCTATGGGGTCGGCATCGAATTCGCCGTACCAGCGCTGGCGCGCGCCGGTTGTCGCACGTTTTTCGTCGCGCATGTGTCAGAAGGCATCCGGGTGCGCGAGCGTCTGGGGACGACGGGCGCGCGCATTTTTGTCCTGAACGGATTGCTGCCGGACCCGCTGATCGCTCCGTTGATGTTGCAGCATCGCCTGACGCCGGTCATCGGCTCAATTCCCGAATGGCGCTTCTGGCGCGATGCCGAGGGAACGCGCAATACGAAGATCGCCCTGCATATCGATCTGGGGATGAATCGGCTCGGTGTTCCAGCCGACGATCTTGCGGCTCTGGCGGGCGATGCGCGTCTGCTGGAAAACCTGTCGCTGATCATCGGCCATTTCATATCGTCCGAAGCAAAGGACGATCCGCTGAATGCACGCCAGATCGCGGCTTTTGCGACGGCGCGCGCTACATTTCCGCATGTGTCAGCGAGCCTCGCCAACAGTTCGGGAATCTTTCTGGCCGACAGTCCGCACCACGATCTCGTGCGTCCCGGCTATGCGCTCTATGGCGGGAACCCGACGCCCGATGCGCCCAACCCTATGCGCCATGTGGCGACGCTGGAGGCGCCGATCATTCAGGTGCGCGAGGTCGGAGTCGGCGCAACCGCCGGGTACAATGCCCGCTGGACCGCACAACGACCGTCACGCCTCGCCACAATCGGCATCGGCTATGCGGACGGCCTGCCGCGCAGCGCCATGGCCATCGACACGAAACCTGTCGGCGGCGAGGCTATTGTGGGCGGCGTACGCTGCTCATTTGCGGGGCGCGTCTCGATGGACCTGACGGTGCTGGACGCCACCGATGCGCCGCCTGACGCCGTTCGGCCCGGAGCCGTTGCGCGCCTGCTGGGCGCCGACATCACGGTCGACGATCTGGCCGCCCGCGCCGGCACCATCGGCTACGAAATCCTGACCAGCCTCGGGCGGCGCTATCAGCGGGTCTATATCGGCGGCTGACGACAAAATTAGTTGTGGCCAAAACAAGAACGTTCCTGTAATGTTCTTTTATGTTCGATGGAGAACAGCCATGACCGATTCAACCACAGGCATTTCGACCCGTTCCCGCTTCGCCACCCGTCTGGTCCGATCGGCCAGTTTCGAGGATGCGACCGCATCTGTGCAAGCTGCGCTCGACCAGTTGCGCCAGGCGGAAGACACTCTGGAGCGTCAACTGGCCGATCTGCGCGGCTATATCCGGCAGAACACTTCTCTCTCCATCGCCCACTGAGCAGGAGAGCCTTTTGGCCAAGTCCCGCGCGAATTTCGTCTGCCAGAACTGCGGCGCAGTTTCCAATCGTTGGCAGGGTAAATGCGAATCCTGCGGCGAATGGAACTCCATCGTCGAGGAAGGCGCATCCTCCGGAATTGGCGCGCAGGCAGCGCGCGGCGCACGCAAGGGACGCGTCTTCGCGCTGGAGGGGCTGGCGGGTGAATCACGCGCTGCGCCGCGCATTATTTCCGGCATCGGCGAACTGGATCGCGTCACCGGCGGCGGCTTTGTTCCGGGGTCTGTTATCCTGATCGGCGGCGAACCGGGCATCGGCAAATCCACCCTGCTCATTCAGGCCTGCGCCACTCTGGCGGATCGTGGGCATCGGGTTGTCTATATTTCAGGCGAAGAAGCTGTGGCGCAGGTGCGCCTGCGGGCTGAGCGGCTGGGTCTCGCCAAATCGCCGGTTGAACTCGCCGCCGAGACAAGCGTCGAGGACATCACCACCACGCTGCTGGAGGGCAAACGCCCGGCTTTGGTTGTGATCGACTCCATCCAGACCATGTGGACGGAATCGGTAGATTCGACGCCCGGCACGGTCACACAGGTGCGCGGCGCGGCCCAGGCTCTGATCCGCTACGCCAAGAGCACCGGCGCAACCGTCATTCTGGTCGGCCATGTCACCAAGGACGGCCAGATCGCCGGTCCGCGCGTGGTGGAGCACATGGTGGATGCTGTCGTGTCGTTCGAGGGCGACGGCGGTCATCATTTCCGCATCCTGCGCGCCGTAAAAAACCGTTTCGGACCGACCGACGAAATCGGCGTGTTCGAGATGACTGGCGCGGGGCTTTGCGAAGTCACCAATCCATCGGCCCTGTTCCTGTCGGGCCGCGACGCCTCTGCGCCGGGCGCCGCCGTTTTCGCCGGCATGGAAGGCACGAGGCCCGTGCTGGTCGAGATTCAGGCGCTCGTCGCCCCGACCGCACTGGGAACGCCGCGCCGCGCCGTCGTCGGCTGGGACCAGAGCCGTCTGTCGATGATCATTGCCGTGCTGGAAGCCCATGCGGGGCTACGGCTCGGCCAGCACGATGTCTATCTCAATGTGGCTGGAGGATTGAGAATCAGCGAGCCCGCCGCCGATCTGGCGGCTGCCGCCGCGCTGGTCTCCTCACTCACCGGCGCGATCCTTCCGAAGGACTGTGTCTATTTTGGCGAACTCGCCCTTTCTGGCTCGATCCGTCCTGTCGCCCATGCGGCCTCGCGCCTCAAGGAGGCCACGAAACTCGGTTTCGGATCTGCGGTGGCGCCTTCCGCGACCAAGGAGGCGGGAGATTCGACTGCGATTTCAATCAACGGCTGTGGACATATTTCGGCTCTGGTTGCCGACATCGCTGCCGCTGGCGCGCAGTCGCGGCGTGGTTCGAGCACCAAGGAGCGCCCTCGCCAGGCTGTCGTCGCCGCCTCTTAAGATGGTGAACACTTTCTTGTCATGGGGTGACGACGCCGCGCCGTTTCGCTATAAGCTTACTGGCGTCGCCGATGGCCACGGACCGGATCGCGGTCGGAGTTCGGCGAACAGATGCGAGCAGAGTGAAATGCCGTCCTATCTTGATCTCGGCCTAATCGGGGTTGTCCTGGTTTCGGCATTGCTGTCGATGTTGCGCGGGTTCACGCGTGAAGTTCTGGCAATCGCCTCATGGGTGGCGGCTGCGGCTGCTGCCTTTTACTTCCATCCGATGGCCCTCCCCTACGTGAAGCCCTACATCCAGAAGGATACGATCGCGCTGGCGGTTGCGGCGGCGGCGGTGTTCTTCGTGACGCTCGTCATTGTGTCCTTCATTACCGTCAAGCTGTCCGACATGATCCTCGATTCGAAGATCGGTGCGCTGGACCGCTCGCTGGGCTTCCTGTTCGGCGCCGGGCGCGGATTGCTGTTGTGCGTCGTGGCCTTTCTGTTCTTCAACTGGCTGGTGCCGGACAAGTCGCAGCCGGAGTGGGTCAAGAACGCCCGCACCAAGCCGCTTCTGCAGGCGACGGGCGAACAGTTGATGGCTCTGCTGCCGGACGATCCCGAAAGCGCGATTCTGAAGCGCATCAAGCGTCCGCTGGATGACGCCGGTTCACCGCCCGATGGCGAGCAGACGCCTGCGACCCCGACCGCGCCCGTAGCGCCCGGTCGTCGCGGCTGAGACCGTCCGTTTTTGCCTAATTCTGCAGCAACGCGTTAAACGCAGTGGAGGATAAACCGCCTGTATTCGACAGGCGGTCCTGACATTCCGTTTGCGGTGCACTATCTAGGAAAAGTTCGGCGGCGGCATGAGTCGCGCCGGAATTTTCGTCGCCAGCGTGCCGCCCCGATGCGGCTGGACAAAGGATCTGCGGTCATGAGCGCGATCAACGGTCAACTCACGGTCGCCGAAACAGCGGACGATTTCGATCTCGACGGGGATACACTGCGCGAAGAATGCGGCGTATTCGGCATTTTTGGCCATCCCGACGCCGCCGCCATCACGGCGCTTGGCCTTCACGCCCTGCAGCATCGCGGACAGGAAGCCGCCGGAATCGTCGCCTATGACGGGCGCCGCTTCAACACCGAGCGCCGCATGGGTCTGGTGGGCGATCATTTTTCCAGCGAACAGACAATCCAGCGTCTACAGGGCTCCTGCGCCATTGGCCATGTGCGCTATTCGACGACCGGCGAGACGATCCTGCGCAATGTGCAACCGCTGTTCTCAGAGCTGGCCAGCGGCGGCTTCGCGGTCGCCCATAACGGAAATCTCACCAACGCTTTGACCGTGCGCCGCGACCTGATCCGCGACGGCGCCATCTACCAGTCGACATCCGACACGGAAGTGATCCTTCATCTCGTGGCCCGCAGCCGCAAGGGACCGATTCTGGAGCGCTTCATCGAGGCGCTGCGCCAGATTGAGGGCTCCTATGCGCTCGTAGCGCTGACTAACAAAAAGCTGATTGGCGCGCGCGATCCGCTCGGCATTCGCCCGCTCGTGCTGGGCTCGCTGGACGGCAAGTATATTCTGGCGTCCGAGACCTGCGCGCTCGACATCATCGGCGCAAAATTCGAACGCGATATTGAGAACGGCGAGATTGTCGTCATTTCCGATACAGGCATCGAAAGCCACAAACCGTTTCCGCCCATGCCGGCGCGCCCGTGCATCTTCGAATATATCTATTTCGCCCGTCCGGACTCGATCGTGCATGGCCGCTCTGTCTACGATGTGCGCAAGAAGATGGGCGCGCAACTGGCGCTGGAATCCGGCGTCGATGCCGATGTGGTGGTGCCGGTTCCGGATTCGGGCGTCCCGGCGGCCATCGGCTATGCGCAGGCGTCGGGCGTGCCGTTCGAACTTGGCATTATCCGAAATCATTATGTGGGCCGCACCTTCATTCAGCCGCGCCAGTCGATCCGCGAACTCGGCGTGCGCATGAAGCACAGCGCCAACCGCCACGTGGTGCGCGGCAAGCGCATCGTGCTGATCGACGATTCCATCGTGCGCGGAACAACGTCCGTAAAAATCGTCCAGATGATGCGCGAGGCCGGCGCGAAGGAAGTTCATTTCCGCATTTCGTCGCCACCGATCACCCACCCAGATTATTACGGAATCGACACGCCGCAGCGCGAAAAGCTTCTCGCCGCCACCCATTCGCTGGAAGAAATGCGCCGCTTCATCGGCTGCGACAGTCTGGCGTTCCTGTCAGTCGAGGGCATCTATAAATCGATGGGATACGAAGGACGCGATCCGGTGCGTCCGCAATTCACCGACCATTGCTTTACGGGCGACTATCCGACGAACCTGACGGATATGGCGGTTGAAACCGGAAAGCAGCAATTGTCGCTGCTGGCGGAGACGGCCTGAACGTCATTGTGAGCAGGCCGCGCAATGCATGCGTCCGGTTGATGGATTGCTTCGTCGCTTTGCTTCCCGCAATGACGAAGAGCCCTCGTTTGCCCTGCCCGACTATACTTCCCCCAGCTTGCCGGGATTCATGATCCCCGACGGATCGAGCGCCTGCTTGATGGCGCGCATGGCGGCGAGCGTGGCCGGCGTATGTTCCTCGCCCATATATTTGCGTTTGGCCTGACCGATCCCGTGTTCGCCCGTGCATGTGCCTTCCATGGCGAGGCCGCGACGCACAAGGCGCTCAAGGAAGGCCTCCACCTTTACGAGTTCGTCTGAATCGTCGGGATCGAGCAGCACGATCAGGTGGAAATTGCCGTCGCCAACGTGGCCGACCATCGGGGCCAGCAGGCCTGTCGCGTCAATGTCCTTACGGGTTTCCTCGACGCATTCGGCAAGGCGCGAGATCGGCACGCAGATGTCGGTTGAAAATGCCTTCTTGCCCGGAGCAAGGCCGCAGCTGGCCCAGTACGCGTCGTGGCGCGCTTGCCAGAGGCGCGAGCGCTCTTCGGGCTTCGTGGCCCACCGGAAGGGTCCGCCGCCAAACTCTGCGGCGATCTCGCCGAAACGTTCTGACTGCTCAGCCACTCCAGCTTCGGTTCCGTGAAACTCCACCAGCAGCATGGGGGTTTCCGGGAGATCAAGCTTCGACCATGCATTGACGGCCTGAACCTGCAGCGCATCCAGCAATTCGATCCGCGCTACCGGCAGGCCCGTCTGGATCGTCAGGATAGTCGCATCGCAGGCGGCCTTGACGTTCGGGAACGGGCAGACGCCGCCAGAGATCGCCTCCGGAATCCCCTGCAGCCGCAGGGTCAGTTCTGTGATGACGCCCAATGTGCCCTCGGCCCCGACATAAAGCCGCGTGAGATCGTAGCCGGCGGATGTCTTTTTGGCGCGCCCTGCCGTGCGGATGATGTCGCCTGCGGCGGTCACGACCGTCAGGGCCAACACATTGTCTTTCATGGTCCCATAACGCACCGCGTTCGTGCCCGACGCGCGCGTCGACGCCATGCCGCCGAGCGACGCGTCAGCTCCGGGATCTATGGGGAAGAACAGGCCCTGATCGCGCAGATAATCGTTGAGTTCCTTGCGGGTGACGCCTGCCTCCACAACGCAATCGAGATCTTCCGCATGAACCGCCACGATGCGCTTCATCTGCGTCAGGTCGATACAGACGCCGCCGTAGGGCGCGTTGACATGGCCTTCCAGCGACGTGCCTGCACCATAGGGAATGACCGGCACACACGCGGCGGCGCAAATCCGCACGATCTCGGCAGTTTCGTCGGTCGACTGGGGCCAGACCACCGCATCGGGTGGCTGGTTCTGGGTCCAGGTCAGCGTGTGGCCGTGCTGCTGGCGGATGGTTTCGTTGGCCGAATAGCGATTACCGAAGCGGGCGGCGAGTTTTGACAGGACATCCGCCAGCGCCTGCGGCGCAGGGCGACGGGAGGGATCGGGTTGCTTGATGGCCATCGGTTTCTCGAACTATCGGCTTTGCGTCTTCGGCAAAGTCTTTGACCCCGGGTCGGTTGCAAAGTCCAGCCGCAGGTCTATCCTGCCTTCAGACCTGCCGCACAAAAGACGGCAACCGGGGAGGACGAAATGTCCAGCAAGCTCGTTCGCAATATTATTGCCATTTTCGCATTCGCCTTGATCGCGATGGTCACGCGCGTCGACGGTGCTTCCGCGCAGGATACGGGCTTCGCGGCCAAGCGGCCCATCGTGGCGGCATCTTGCCGCGACTGTCCGTGGGGGCTGATCGCCGACGTCCTGAAAGCGCCGCTCGCCGCGCAAGGCTACGATTTGCTAATCTGCTACACCTGCTCGCGCGAGGCGAACCCCCGCATCGTGGCCGGCGTCATGGATCCACCGCAGACGGACCGGCGCGGGTCGCCGCCGCCCCCAAAGGGCAAGGTGGATTTCGGCATCACCTCCGCCTCGGCGGCCTTGTGGGCCTATCAGGGCAAGCACGAATTCGCCAAGGATGGCCCGCGCAAAAACTTCCGGCTCATTGCGACGATTGAAATTCCGCAATACCTGCTCTTCGCCGTGAATGAGGCCTCCGGCATCGACGATCCGAAGAAGATCGGGGCACTGCGCAAGCCCTTGCGGATCGTCAGCACTCCCAACGCCGCCGTGCAGGCGCTGCTCGACTATTACGGGATGACGAAAGACAATGTCGCCGCCTGGGGCGGAAAATTCATTACTGCCGAGCCTGAAGACCGCGATCATTTCGATGTGATCGTCGGAAATTCGGTTTATCTCGGCGAAGCGCCGGAAGTTTCCGGCTACAACGAGATGGCGATCAAGAACAAGCTGCGCTTCTTCGATCTGCCGGAAGATTTACGCGACAAGCTGCAGAACGAATTTGGCATGCGCAAAGTCGAAATGCCGCGCTATCTGATGCGCGGCGTCGATCGCCCTTACAAAACAATGGAGATTTCAGGACAGGCAATCTATGCGCGCGACGACATGCCGGACGATTTCGCCTATCTGCTGGCGAAAACGCTGGATGAAAACCGCGCCGCGCTGCGCTGGACGCATATGCCGTTGTCCTATGATAACCGCACGGTATTCAAGAACGGAGACATGCCGCTGCATCCTGGCGCCGAGCGTTACTATCGCGAGGTCGCCTATATGGCTCTTCGCTGAATCGTGTGGGTAGAGGTTTCAACCACAAGTTGAATATTTTGGTTTCCGCTGGCTCCGCGTATTTTCTGATGCATGCGTGACACGGATCTTTTTCAGGCGGCGCTCGGGCTTTCCGCGCCTTGGTTTATCAGC
>CANJWR010000085.1 GCA_947478455.1 Beijerinckiaceae bacterium
ATAGAGTTCCACTGTGAACATCCTTCCAGCCCCTCCATGCCACTCAATGGCATCAAGGCGGCCTAGCAGGACCGGTACACTTTTGCGCCGCCTTCAAAAGGCGATCAAAGCCGGTTCAGTGGTACACTTTGTCACCGCTGTTTATACCACCTCATTCAGCTCGCCGTCGATGTCGCTGACTTGATCAGAGGAAGCGAAAATGCGAACGGCCTGAAGTTTATCATCACGACGCACAATCCCCTTTTCTTCAATGTGCTGTTCAACGAACTGAGTTTAGCTCAGAAGAAAGACTCCACCCTCATGCTTAGCCGGCTCGATGACGGCACATTCTCGCTGGAAACGAAAAACGGCAACTCCAATAAGAGCTTTTCCTACCACCTTTACCTCAAGCAAACGCTGGAACAGGCGATCGCGGCCGACAAGATCGAACGGTACCACTTCACCCTGCTGCGTAATCTTTATGAGAAAACATCGAACTTTCTGGGCTATCCGCGATGGTCAGAGCTGCTACCGGACGACCAGCAACTTTATCTGAACCGCATCATTCAATTCACGAGCCATAGCACGCTCTCCAGTGAGGCCATCGCCGAGCCCTCACCGCAGGAGAAGCAGACAGTGAAGCTGCTTCTTGAGCATCTGCGCGACAATTACAGCTATTGGCAGGAGGACGGGCCGAATGCCTGAACAGACGACCCCGATCGCCGAGACCAACCGCTTTATCGTCCTCGATAAATATGTTCGCGCCTGGGAAGCGGCGGACAGCTATCAGTCTGAGGTCGACCTGGAGCGCGAGCTTATTCACGACCTGGCGCATCAGGGCTATGAATATCGGGCCGATCTGAAATCAACCGACGCCATGCTGGCGAATGTTCGCGTTCAGCTGCAAGCCCTCAACGATGTTCATTTTACAGATAAGGAATGGGCGCGCTTCGTTGAGACTTATCTGGATCGACCCAGTGACAGCGTCACGGACAAGGCCCGCAAG
The DNA here is from genome assembly GCA_947478455.1 of Beijerinckiaceae bacterium. Classification (GTDB taxonomy): domain Bacteria; phylum Pseudomonadota; class Alphaproteobacteria; order Rhizobiales; family Beijerinckiaceae; genus Terripilifer. Next base: position 986 of record CANJWR010000085.1, read on the forward strand.
ATCCATGATGACTACATTTTTGACTTCGTCTTCGATGATGGCCGCATTCAGAACATCTATCTTTTTGATAAGCGACAAGTCTGCCGCAACAAGGTTCAGGTCATCAAGCAGTTCGAGCAGGCTGGGACACATGCGAACCGCTACGATGTAACGATTCTGGTGAACGGCCTGCCGCTGGTGCAGGTCGAGCTGAAAAAGCGCGGCGTCGCCATCCGCGAAGCGTTCAACCAGATACACCGCTACAGCAAAGAGAGCTTCAACTCGGACAGTTCGCTCTTCAAGTACCTCCAGATCTTCGTGATCTCGAACGGCACGGATACGCGCTACTTCGCCAACACGACCAAGCGCAACAAGAACAGCTTCGACTTCACGATGAACTGGGCGCAGGTCGATAACAACCTGATCCGGGACCTAAAGGATTTTACGGCGACCTTCTTCGAGAAGCGCACGTTGTTGAAGGTGTTGCTGGACTATTCCGTCTTCGACGTCAGCGACACGCTGCTGGTGATGCGCCCATATCAGATCGCGGCGACGGAACGAATCTTACGAAAGATCAGAAGCTCGTTCGAAGGCAAGACGCTTAGTAAGCCGGAAAGCGGCGGATATATCTGGCACACTACGGGCTCAGGCAAGACACTGACCAGCTTCAAGGCGGCCCGCCTCGCCACTGAACTCGATTTCATCGACAAGGTCTTCTTCGTGGTCGACCGCAAGGACCTCGATTTCCAAACGATGAAGGAGTATCAGCGCTTCTCGCCAGACAGCGTCAATGGATCGGAGAGTACAGCCGGGTTGAAGCGGAACCTCTCCAAGGACGACAACAGGATCATCGTCACGACCATCCAGAAGCTAACCAATTTGATGAAGAGCGAGGGCGACCTGTCGGTCTATACCCAGCGCGTCGTCTTCATTTTCGACGAGTGCCATCGCAGCCAGTTTGGTGAAGCACAGAAGAACCTCAATCGGAAGTTCAAACAGTTCTGCCAGTTCGGCTTCACCGGCACGCCGATCTTTCCGGAAAATGCTTCGGGTGCCGAGACGACGGCCGGCGTATTCGGGAGCGAACTTCATTCCTATGTGATCACCGACGCGATCCGCGACGAGAAGGTGCTGAAGTTCAAGGTCGATTACAACGATGTGCGCCCGCAGTTCAAAGCGATCGAAACCGAACAGGACGAAAAGAAGCTGACCGCCGCCGAAAACCGGCAAGCTCTTCAGCACCCCGAACGAATCGCCGAGATTTCCCAGTACATTCTCGATAACTTCCGTCGCAAGACGCATCGTCTCTATGGAGACAATAAGGGCTTCAACGCGATGTTCGCCGTGAGCAGCGTTGATGCAGCCAAGCTCTATTATGAAAAGCTGAATGCGCTGCAGGACGGTAGCGACAAGCCGTTGAAGATCGCGACCATTTTTTCATTCGCGGCCAACGAAGAACAGGATGCGATTGGCGACATTCCTGACGAGAGTTTTGAGGTTTCGGCGCTGAACAGCAGCGCCAAGGAATTCCTGAACGCAGCCATCGCGGACTACAACGCCTGTTTCCGAACGAATTTCAGCGTCGATAGCAAAGGCTTCCAGAATTATTACCGGGATCTGGCGAAACGGGTGAAGTCCAAGGAAGTCGACCTGCTCATCGTGGTTGGCATGTTCCTGACCGGCTTCGACGCGCCAACCCTGAACACGCTGTTCGTGGACAAGAACCTGCGTTTTCATGGCCTTATACAAGCCTACTCCCGTACCAACCGCATTTATGATGCGACCAAGTCCTTCGGCAACATCGTTACCTTCCGCGACCTGGAAGAGGCGACCGTCAAGGCGATCACACTCTTTGGCAACGCCAATACCAAGAACGTCGTTCTGGAGAAGAGCTATTCAGAATACATGGAAGGTTTTACGGATCAGACGACAGGCGAGGCGCGACGAGGCTTTATCGATGTCGTCCGTGAGCTGGAAGAGCGTTTCCCGGACCCCGCCGCCATCGAAAAGGAAGCGGACAAGAAGGCCTTTGCGAAGCTGTTCGGCGAGTATCTCCGTGTTGAAAATATCCTTCAGAATTATGATGAGTTCTCCAGCCTAAGAGAGCTTCAGGAGATCGACCAGAGTGACGCCGAAGCGGTGAGAGCGTTCAAGGAGCGGCATCATTTGAGTGATGATGACGTTGACGAGCTCAAGAGCATCGAGATGCCTGCTGACCGAAAGGTCCAGGACTACCGTTCGACCTACAATGACATCCAGGATTGGCTTCGCCGTGAAAAGGCGAGCGCCGAGCAGGTTGAGTCAACGATCGACTGGGATGATGTCGTCTTTGAGGTCGACCTCTTGAAGTCCCAGGAAATCAATCTAGATTACATCCTTGAGCTAATCTTCGAGCACAACAAAAACACCAAGAGCAAGTCAGAGCTCGTTGGCGAAGTTCGCCGTGTCATTCGCGCCAGTATTGGTAACCGCGCGAAAGAAAGCCTCATCGTCGATTTCATCAATCAGACAAACCTTGACGAACTGGGGGACAAGGCCGGGGTGATTGAGGCATTTTTTGCCTTCGCACAAGTCGAACAACGCCGGGAAGCGGAAGAACTGATAACCGATGAAGAATTGAACGCGGATGCCGCCAAGCGCTACATCGCGGCGTCGATCAAGCGCGAATATGCGAGCGAAAACGGCACAGAGTTGAACTCGATCCTTCCGAAAATGAGCCCGCTCAATCGACAATACCTGACCAAAAAAAGAGATGTGTTCCAACGCATCTCTGCGTTCGTTGAAAAGTTCAAGGGTGTGGGCGGAAAAATTTAGGCGTGTTCATGATCGATGGTCGCGAACCACTGCATACCAGATATGGTTTTCGATCCGAGTCGCGCCCGCATGGCCGATCGTCTGCCGCAAAGGTACAGTTCTAGCGACCTATGTAGAACTGTACCTATTGAGCGCAGTCAACAGGTCCGGAGAATATCGGCCCTCAGAGAGTGACTTTGGGCCTTCGGGCCGGCGCCGCAGTCAACAGCCCACCGCGCATAACCCCGGAAAACAATGGAGGAATCCGGCCGCAGCCGGATTGGGAGAACGCTTTCGCAAGGGCACGAACATGTACGCCCAAGTAATCGGCTGGCCCCCGGCTACGCCATAAACAATGTCGGCTTTCGGGAAATCGCAAGTGTCAGTCGAATGGCCGGAATGGGGCGCGTCGATGCTGTTTGTCGACACGAGTCGAACGTCCGCTTCTAGGCAACACAAAGTTTGCCTGAACGTCTGCGATGGGGCGCGAAGATGAACGTCCGCTATCGGGCAAAAAGCTCTTTCTGCGCTTGGCGCATTGCAGACTTTTTTATGTTCAGCGGGCATGTCCGCAATCAATTGATTGGCGGACAAAATGGAATGACGAACGATGACCGGCGGAAAAACAGCCGCAATTTTCCGTATGTGGATTCTTGGTTTTTCGAAGATCCTGTTGGGTGCCCAGAAGCGATGCAAAACTCAAGCGAATGAGGCTCCAAAAACCGGCTGAAATTCAGTGCTTTAAAAATCCGTACCATTTTGTCGAAGTCATGAGCTTTGGAGAATTGTAGCCGTCAGAGAGCGAATCTGGGGCCATCCCTCTGCATCGAGGTCAACAGCCAAATGGGCAGAATGCTGCGGCGCAGACGACTATTACAGCGAGCTACAAGGGCGGAGAAATTAGTCCGAAATGGTCGTGGCGGAGGGAGCGGGATTCGAACCCGCGATACGGTTTCCCGTATACACACTTTCCAGGCGTGCGCCTTCAACCACTCGGCCACCCCTCCGTCGCGTGCGCGCAAGCGCACTATGTCCCTTCGGTTGGAAATCGAAGGTCTGGCCCTTTTGGCTGTTCGGCGAACAGCTGTCCGTAGCCCGGTCGGGCGGCTGAAAGATCCCGCTTGCGTGAGGTCTTCCGGGCGCTGTCCGATGGGGCGGATCAGAAGATCCGCTCACACCGGCGACCGTTTGAAGTGGGCGCACTATAGTCGGCGAAGGGGGGAGCGCAAGCCCGTCAGGCCGGTTCTTTTCGCCTTCTTTGCTTCATGCGACTGCAAATTGCCCCATCATGCCCTGATCCTCATGTTCGAGGATGTGGCAATGGTACATGAATGGATGGTGCGATGATGCAGGTTGGTTGAAACGGACCAGAATCTCGGCCTGTTCCTCCACCAGCAACACATCTTTCCAGCCCGCCTGATGAGCCGGCGGCTTGCGGCCGTTGCTGGACAGAATCCGGAAACTCGCCCCATGCACGTGGAACGGATGGGGCATGTCGGCCGAAATGATCTCCCAGATCTCGGTGGAGCCGAGCTTCGCGGTGAAATCCAGCCGGTCCATCGCATATGGCTGGCCGTTGATCCCCATGTTCATCCCCATCGCGTTGAGCCGGAAGGTGCGCCAGGCGGCGGCCGATTTCACGTCCGGCTCGGAGAGCGCGCCCAACGCGCCCGGAAGCCGGCTGATCTCGGGCTTGCGCGCAGCATCCGGGCGAAAATCCATCAGTCGCTCGGGGGCGGACTGCTGACTCATCGGCATCGCCATGGTGCCGTGCGACGGGTCCGGATCGTTGACGAGGCTCACATTGCGGCCATCGGTAAAGTCGGCAAGCAGCTCGTAGCGTTCGCCAGGCGCGATCAGCAGACTGGTGAGTTCCGTCGGTTTGGCGAGCAATCCGCCGTCGCCCGCAACGGCCCAGAAAGTCCGGCGGTCGGAGAATCGCAGGTTGAAATTTCGCGCATTGGCGCCGTTCAGCACCCGTAACCGTACGAAGCCGGCGGGAACCGTCGCAACCGGCCCGATGACGCCGTTGACCAATAGCGCATCGCCCTGGAAGCCGTGCATCCGGTCCATCATGCCCGGATTGTAGACCGGCGCGCCGGTCCGGTCGAAACGCTTATCCTGCAGGATGAGCGGCAGATCGTCGACCCCGTACTCGGACGGGAGTCCGCGTTCGCGATCGCCGCCGTCGGCGATGATCATCATGCCGGCGAGCCCGCCATAGACCTGACGCCCCGTCGCCCCGTGCGGATGCGGGTGAAACCATGTGGTGGCCGCTGGCTGGCGGATCGGCAGAACATCCGACCACGTAGCGCCGCGTTTGATCTCGTTATGGGGCCCGCCGTCGATGTGCGACGGGATTTCGAGACCGTGCCAGTGCAGGCTTGTCGCCTCATCAAGCTGATTGCTGACCTGAAACGCCACATCCTCGCCGCTGCGCACGCGCACGACCGGACCGAGATAATCGGCCGAAATGCCGAGCGTCGGGGCTGTCTTGCCGGGGCCGAATGTGTGGCGTCCCTTTCGCAGGGCCAGCCTCAGAGGCTCACCCTTGCGGGTTTCCATGAGTTGGGGAATTGGCAGAACTTGGCCACCGGCGTCCGCTGCCTGTCCGGCTCTGAGAAAGCCTGTCGCCAGAGCGCCCGCAGCCGCCGTGGCCGAAAGGCTCAGCACATGACGTCGTGTGAACGTGCCTGATCCGGACATTTCTATGCTCCGTTGAAGTTCGATATTGCCGCCGCGCGCTCTCGGGAGCGCGCGGCGAATGTCTTGCTGTGGCCAGAATGCCCGTGTCAGCGGCGATGATGTTCGCCGTTCATGTTTCCATGTTCGCCATTCATGGCGCTGCGTGATCCGGGTTCCCCAAGGCCGGGGAGGTTGCGGGCCTTGCCTTTCTGGGCGTCGTCGAGCGTGGCCAGAAGTTCCTTCGCGGCCGTGTTGACGGTCTCGAATTCCTTCTGCGCCTGTTCGCGCTGGGCGCTCACGAAGGCGAAGCGATCGGCCGGTGCCATTTTCTGTACGGCATCGTGGTCCATCTGGTCGCGACGGGTCTTGAGGGTCTCGGCCGTGCTCTTTACGGTCGTGACATATTTGGTCCAGACCGCTTCCTGCTCGGGCTTGATGCCGATCTCGGCCTTGCGGCTGTCGAGCGCAGCGGGGTCAAACTGACCCAGTCCGCCCGGACCGGCATTGCCCTGCTGGCCGCGCGGGCCTTCGCCGCGCTGGCCATTCCCGCGTTGGTCATGGCCGGAATGATCGCTCATGCCGCCCTTGCCGCCCGTTTGGCCTCCCATCATCCCGCGCATCTGGCCGTGTTCGCCATTGCCGCGGGCGCTGTCATTGCCCTGTCCGCCGGACTGGCCGTGCATGCCCTGCATGCGGCCGCCCTGCATTTGACCATGCCGGTCATTGCCGCGGTCGCTATCGTTGCCACGACCCTGCCGGCCGCCGTTTCCGGACTCTCCGTGCATGCCCTGCATCTGCTGGTGCATGCCGCCCATGCCCTCGAAACCGCCACGACCATGCGACTGGGCGAGCGCATAACCGCCGGCCAGAATTGCGATTGCGGCCGCGCCGCCAAACAACCAGGTTTTGTTTTTCATAACCATCTCCAGTTCGAAGCAACCTTGCGTTCGTTGCTGGGATGCATTTGGGGGTCGGCCTGTCACTCAAGTTTTTCAGGAAGCGGGTTTTTTGTGACAAAGTGTGTCAACCGCCGCGACTGGCACATCCGGTCACAATTTTCCGCCTCGCCGCATCCGATTTCCGGCTATGTTCGGCTCATGCAAAACGGCGCGCACATACTGATTGTCGACGATCACCGGGAAATCCGCGAACTCGTGTCGCGCGTGCTGGTGAAGGAAGGCTTTCGGGTCGCTGTCGCTGCGGACGGGCGCGCCATGCGGGCTGTGCTGGCTGACAGCAAGATCGATCTCATTCTGCTCGATCTCATGCTGCCGGGCGAGGATGGCCTGTCGCTGTGTCGATCCGTGCGCGCCGAGTCGAATATTCCGATCATCATGCTCACCGCCAAGGGCGATGAGATCGATCGCGTCATCGGGCTCGAAATGGGAGCCGACGATTACATGCCCAAGCCCTTCGGCAGTCGCGAATTGATTGCCCGCATTCGCGCCGTCCTGCGTCGTTCGCATGATGCGCCAGTCGGGGCGAAGCCGGAGGCGCAGACACTGCGCTTCAAATTCGATCGCTGGACGCTTGATGTCGGCGCGCGCGAATTGCTTCGTCACGACGGGGTGACGTTGCCGCTCAGCACTGGTGAGTATGATTTGCTTCTCGCGCTGGTGGAACGCCCGCAGCGCGTGCTCAATCGCGATCAATTGCTCGACCTTGCGCGCGGTCGCGCCGCGACCACCTTCGACCGCAGCATCGACACGCAGATCAGCCGCCTGCGCAAAAAGCTTGAGGCCGATCCGGCCGATCCGAAGATTATCAAGACCGTGTGGGGCGGTGGCTACACGTTCACACCTGCGGTGACGCGCGAATGAAACGCTTCTTGCCCGCAAGCCTTTTTCTACCCGCTAGCCTGTTCGGCCAAACGATGCTGGTGTTGTTCGCCGGCCTGGTGATTTCATTGCTGGCCGGTTCGTGGATTTACACAAATGATCGCGAACAGGCCGTTCGGGCCGTCGGCGGATTTGCTGCGGCCGAGCGCATCGCAAATCTCGCCAGACTTGTGCGCGATGCGCCGGCCGATCTGCGCCCGCGCATCATCGCCGGTCTCAGCGACCGCACCTTCATGCTGCGGCTTTCGCCGCAGCCCCTGCCGGGAAGCGCCGATGATGACGATGCGTCTGTGGCGCTGTCGATCAAACAATTCCTGATGGATGCACTCACGCTCGATGCAGCACACCAGCCACGCGTGGCGGCCTCGACGATTGGCGTCCAGCATCCCGGCAACGGTCATTTCATGATGCGGCGCGGCCCGCCGGACGGGGGCGGCGGATTTGGCGGATTTGGGGCTTTCAGGAATCTGCGCGCCTCGATCCCCCTGCCGGACGGACAATGGCTGACATTCACGACAGCGCTGCCGGAAGCTGGTCTGACATTTACGCCCCAATTCATGATGTCGATGATCATCATGGCGATCATCGTCTTTGCAGTGTCTGCATGGGCGGTGCGTCGCGTGACGTCGCCTCTGGCGTCGCTGGCAACTGCGGCCGAGCGACTGGGGCGCGACATGAATGCGCCGCCGCTGCCCGAGACCGGATCGACCGAAACCCGTCAGGCGTCGCGCGCTTTCAACGAAATGCAGGTGCGCCTGCGCAATCTCATCGACAATCGTACGCGATTGCTCGCAGCCATCTCGCACGATCTGCGCACGCCGCTCACGCTGCTGCGTCTGCGCGCAGAATCCGTCGAGAATGCGAACGAGCGCGATCGCATGCTGGCGACGATTGCCGAAATGGATTCGATGGTCGGGGCCACGCTCAATTTCGCCCGCGATGAAGCCGTGAACGAACCGCGCAAGTCACTCGATATTGTGGCTTTGACGCAAAGCATCGCTGACGACATGGGCGATGCGGGGCTTGCGGTTGAGATGGAGCCAGCGGGTTCAATTGTCTACGAGGCTCATGCGACAGCGTTGAAACGCGCACTGACCAATCTGGTTGAAAATGCCGTCAAATATGGCGGGAGCGCGCATGTCTCGGCCAGCGAAACGCCATCCTTCATCGAGATCAATATCGACGACGAGGGACCGGGGATTCCGCCGGATGAATTGAAGAAAGTCTTCGAACCCTTTTACAGGGTCGAGGCCTCGCGCAATTCGGAAACCGGCGGCGTCGGTCTCGGCCTCGCGATTGCGCTTTCGGCCATTCAGGCCCATGGCGGCGAATTGTCGCTCGCCAATCGCCCGGAAGGCGGATTGCGCGCAACAATCCGTCTGCCGAAATAAAGCTACGCCCATCCGGCGATCAGCGGTCCTGTCGCGATCCGGGATGGTGGATGTTCTGTTTCAGGTTCGCCTGACGACCTTTCTCATCGGGCGGCTCGGACTCGTCGTCTCTGTGACGGTTCGTCTCCGATGGCTTGTCGCGCGCATGGTCCGGGTGGGCGTCGGTAGGACCCTTCGGGCTGCGGTTCTGTTCGGGCACTGGAGGTATCTTGGACATTTGGGGCTCCATCGGTTGCCTTGCATAACCCGGTGAAGCCCGAAAGGTTCGCGGATGCCGATAGGATTTTAACCTCCGCCTGTACCGTAAACCCGCGCCACGCGCTCGACCAGTTCCTTCGACGACGAGTAGAGCTTGTCGATCCATTTCTGCATGTCAGCGCCCGTCATGGCTTCTATATTAAGGCCCAGTTTATCGAGTTCGGCCTTGAAGGCGGGGTCCTCCATGGTCTTGTCGAAGCCGGCGCGCAGCACAGCGAGGCGATCCGCCGGAACGCCCGGCGGCGCCAGATAGGGCCGTCCCATGGCCTCCAGAATGGCGCCATATTCGAAAATGTCGCGATCCTTGCCGGTCACGAGATCGAGAATATTCGGCACATCTTTCAGGGCCTCGAACTTGGTGAGGCCCGCCTGCATGATCACGTTGACCTTCTTGTTGATCAACCAGTCCGGGTTCGAGGCCTGCAGGGTCGAGTAACCGATGCCGCAGATGGCGTCGACTTCGCCGCGCTCAAGCGCGAGTGTGGTTTCACTGGTCGGATAGCCGGAGATAACCTTGAACTTCGTGCCCAGCGTTTCGTTGATGAGCAGCGGGACCGAGTGCGTCTTGCCTGTCTGGCCGGTCGAGGCGGCCGTTACTTCCTTGCCGATCAACTGGCGAATGTCCCGGTAGGGGCTTGTGTGCCACGTCACGCAGATCAGCGGCGAACTTGCGATGGATCCGACCCAGCTGAACTTGCGCACCTCGAACCGCGCTTGCGCATTGCCGACCAGATTGGCGTCAATCAGCGCGCTGTAGGTCGCCAGAATCTGCGAACCGTCTTTCGGCGCTGTATTGTAAGCCCAGTTCGTCGCTGTGAGCCCGGACGCGCCGGGCATGTTCTGTACGACCACGTTGGGATTACCGGGCATATTGCGCCCGATATGGCGCGCCAGAATGCGCGAATAGGTGTCGTATCCGCCGCCGGAGCCAGATGCGACGACGATCTTAAGTCCGTTCTGCTGATAAAAGGCCTCCGGCGTTTGCGCCTGCACGGCAGCCGCGAAAGAAAGACTTGCGACGGCCAACGCGCCCGCGCGCCTGAAAAACAGCATCATTTCCTCCTGGTCCATCTTGTCGTGCGATCCGCGCAGCGCTTTTTTTGCCGCGGGCAGTTCATGCGGGCAAGTATGGTCCGCCGCACAGGCGAACTCAAGTTCCGCGCGCGTGGCTTCTACAGCCGCTCAGTAAAGCGCTGGTAGCCGACGACGTCGAGAATATCCGCAAACGACATCATGCGCTCGCGGGCTGGCTGCAGATTGCCGTCGCGCCTGATCTCGCCCAGCACATCCGCCAGCGCCTTGTAGGCGACCGCATAGAGTTGCGGGCTGTTGAAAAGCCGCACGCCGCAGTCGAACAATTCCTGAAAGCTGCGGTCCGCGATGGATTTTCCGTCGTTTGAGCCGCGCGGCACATAATCGGCGATATAGCCGGGCGGATTGGCCTGAACCAGAACCGGCACGGAAAACTGCGCGACCGCCGCCTTCAGCTTGTCGAGATCGTTGGCCATGGTGGCGTATTTCGGCGCATAGACGACGTCCGCTCCAGCCTGCACATACATCTGCAGACGGCGCATTTCTTCGGCTTCAGTGTTCTGGCCTTCGCGCGGCTTCACCTGACAGCGCGCCACGATGATCATGTCCTCGCGGCGGCTTTTCGCCATCGCGTGGATGATCTCCGCTGTGTATTCGGCGGACGACACCTGAATCTTGTCGGCGCTGCCCGGCAGCCACGGGCACATATGCACCGGTCCCTTGTCGTCGACGTGAAGCGCCGCAGCGCCCGCGCGCTCAAGCTGCTGACACCAGTAGGAAGCATGGCCGGGCGACCCGTAGCCTTCCTCGAAATCGACGAGAATCGGAATATCGATTTCGCCGGCCATTTTCAGGGTCAGATCGACAAGTTCGCTTGGTGTCTTGATGCCCAGATCCGGCACGCCCCAGCCGGCCGCCCACTGGAACGATTGCAGCGAGACCATGTCAAAACCGGCGCGTTCGATCACCTTGGCTGACAGCACATCCCATGTGCCCATGGCGACCAGATTGTCGCCCTTGTCGAGACGTGCGCGCAGTTTCGCGGCGGCGTTCATGCGTTTCTCCCGAAGATTGATCTGGCGGCGCAAATCGTAGCCGCGAGGCGTCATTGGGAGCAATTGTTTATCGAACGCGCAAGACGCGCAAGGTCAAATGGAGCCGCACAAGCTGAAATAAAAATGTCAGGCGAGAGCCTCGCCTGACATTTGAAAATGTGATGCGCCTTGGGCGTGAACCCTAGAGCCCCTCTTTCACAATTTGCTCGGTCGCCCCGACGGCTTCCAGAAAGGCCTTGCGGACCTCTTTCGGTTGTCCGGCGTGCCAGCGGAAGTCTTCGGTCACGCGGGCCTTGAAGTACGAATTGCGCATGAATTCTTCCTGCGTGTAGCTGCGGTTGGCGTTCGAGTCGCCGGTCGGCAGCGGAACGCATTTCGCGACTTCCGGATCGCGTATCGTGCCCTTGGGGTCGGCTCCGGCCGCCACCGCTTCCATGTCGTCGAAGAAGCGTTTGCGGATCAACGTGATGCCGCGATCGCTGGCGCCGAGATATTCTTTCGAACGATCCGAAATCTTGCCCTGACCGACCCAGGCGATGATGTCCTGATTGATCACATGGGTTGAAATCCACCGACCATCCGGCCCCACGATTGGGCTTTTCCATGATGGCACGCTGTTTTGAACATAGGGCTGGCGCTCCTTGGGAACGCGAACATGAAACCACGAAATGCTCAGCGTATTCTCGTCGTCTACCGGGACGCGCCATTCGAAATGCTGACCGAGATAGAAGCCCATCGGCCATAATGTCACACGGCCCACCTGCCACAGCGGATCGGACTCGCTCGAGCCTTCGCGGATGCGCTTGTAGGTGAAGCCATGTTCGAACTCGTCGAACGAGACGCGCAGATGTTTCGCCGAATATCCTGCGTCCTTGCCCTGCAGGCGAACGCTCCAGTTGTCGTGCATCCATTCGAAGTGCACCGGATCGCAGGAGTTCTCCTGACACTGGAACCAGTTGCACGGAATATCGGCGGTCACGACCTGATTGAATCCGTTCTTCCACGTGAACGGCTCATAGACCGGCAGTTCGGGCGCGGGCTGCGGACCCATATAGGCGAACAGCAGCCCGGCGAGTTCGCGCACCGGATAAGCCTTGATGCAGGGCAGCTTCTGGCCCTGCGTCTGCGGATGCGCGAGATCGTCGTAGGGTCGCTCGATGCAGGAGCCGTCAGCGTCGAACAGCCAGCCGTGATAATTGCAGCGCAGTCCGGTCTTTTCGACAAAGCCGTAGGACAGATCGGCGCGGCGATGCAGACAATTGCGTTCAACAAGCCCGAATTTGCCCGAGAGATCGCGATAGAGCGCCAGATCTTCGCCGAGAATTCGGATCGGCTTGACGCGCGTCTCGTCGAGTTCGGATGCGCCCGCAACCGGAATCCAGTAGCGCCGGAGATAGTCGCCCATGGGCTCACCGGGGCCTACACGCGTCAGCAGCCGGTTCTTCTCTTCGCTCAGCATGATGTCCTCTTGCGTCGCCGCTCCCGCAATGCGCAATAGTCGAAATCGACTGTGCTTGCAAAGCCGCCCGGCGCTGTTCAAGCTTGCGGCGGTTTGTCGCCCGTAGCGGATTAGTCGGCCGTAAAGCCGCCTTCTGGCGTCAGCCGCACCGCGCCTTTCACCGGCGCCATGGTCCAGCGCGCCGAAGACGCGATGCCGCCGAACGAGAAGATGTGCGGCGAGACATCTCCCAGCCGCCCGTCCGCGCTGGCTTCGGCTACCTGTCGGATGAGCGGATCGGGCGCGACGGTGCGGAACGCCTGCTTGATGAGGCCGCTGCGCTTGGCGAGCGCCTCGGCAGAAGCTCTCACGCCGCATTTGCGGGCGAAATTCAGCCAGGTCATCAGATTGGCCGGGCCCGCAAACCCTACCCGGACCGGCACATTGACGCCGCGATCGCGCAGCCATGCAATCCAGCGCAGCATCGGCGGCACCTCGAAGCCGAATTGCGTCACGATATGCGTGTCGAGTCCGGCGCTTTGCGCTGCGGCCAGTTTCGTCACGAGGCTGCATTCGACCTCGTCGTCGGACAGGATCGGGTGACCATCCGGAAATCCCGGCAGGCCCACGTCGCGGATGCCATTGCCCTGCAGCACGCCGCTGTCGATCACCTGCTGGGCGTCAGCCACGGAGCCGACGGGCACGCTGGTGTCGCCGCCGATCAGCATGATGCGCGTTACGCGCGCCTCGCCGTTCAGCCGCCCCAGCAGGCGGTCGATGGAGCGCATGTCCTTGTGATGGCGCGCCGCCAGATGCGGGACGGGCACAAGCCCCGCGTCGCGCACGGAGATCGCAGTCGCCACCAGTTCGGTCGGGTCGCGGCCGGGCAGGGCGGTCAGATAAACCGGCATACCAGGCGACAGAATTGTCCCGATGGTTCGAATATCGCCTTGCGATGGCTTCGTGGCCTCGAACGAGGCCTGACTCATGAATTCGATGACGCGCGACAGCGCGCGTTCGTCGCTCAGCGGCGGCGCGATCTTCATGGCTCTCGATGTGTCGATCATCTGCAGCATGTCCTCACCCGTTCAGTCGCGGCGGCGGGAGATCACAAAAGATTCGTCGTAGAACCAGAGCCCGTTATTGGCATGTAGAACCTCTCGGGTGGCTTCCAGATAGGCGCCGTTTTCCACCACGGGCGCCAGACGCTCATCCTCGATCTGCGCCACGTAAATTGCTGCGTTCCAGGCCGCGAACAGCGTCGAGGTGCCGATGGAGCCCTCGACTTCGCTTGGCAGCGTGTGCATGTCGTAACGAAACAGCGAACGAGAATCCGAATTGGCGTTGAAGTTGAGTTCCCGACCGGCAGCGCCCAGTTCGGCCTTCACGGCTTTCAGAAGATCGTGCCGGTCCGTGATGAACGGATTGTCGTCAGGCCAGACCTTGCGGACAATCTCCATGCCGGGGTCGTTGCCAAAGGAATGGATGCCGAGGAGCCGCCCGCCCGGCCCCAGCGCCCGCGCCAGCGGCGCAATCACGCGCTTCGCCTTGAACTCGGTCGAGGCCCGCGCCCGATAAGGTTGCGAGGCGAGCACGAGATCGTAGTTGGCGGATGTGGCGCCGAGCTTCGGAATGATCGGATCGAGCAGGAATCGATGATCCTCGCGATAAATCGTCAGCACGACGGGACGCTCAAACACCGAGCCGCCCGTATTGGGATTGACGGTGGCCTTCCAGTTGGCCGCGAGAAACGGCTCAAGTGCGGTAATCTGGGCTGCAAAGGAATGCGATGTCGTGCCGCGCAACGCCAGCTCATGCCAGACGAGGCTTGAGGCCGCGCTGAGCGAGCGCACTGTCAGGCGCGGCGCATCCGCATAGGCCATGTTGGTGAGCACCAGCACGGTGCCGGGATGTTCCAGAAAACGGTCGACCATTTTCTGCAGGGTCATCCGCACGTCTTCGAGGCTGATTTCCTTGCCGACAATATAAAAAGGCACCGTCGGAAAACGGTCGTGCATCGAGCGCATCACCCGCGCCAACACCGAACCGTCGCCGACGCCCGCGTCGAACACACGAACGGCGGGCGGACGGGGGTGAATGTGGCCCAGTTCATGGGAAACCCGGGTGGCGATCTCCCACTTCTCGCTGCAAGTGTTCACAAAGAGCAGATACTTTTGCCGGTTGTCGTAGAAGCGGAAATTGGCGCGCGGATCGGCGTTCGTGGTCGACATCACCGGCGTAACGGATCTCGCCGTATCGGCCTCGGCCGTCGCATCGCCATGTCGTATGGAGGTGGCAGACCCGTTGGTCGGGCGCGCGGGTTCGCTGCGCTTGCGCGTCACGATGGCCTGTCGACCCTCGCCGGGCGGGTGGGACGAAATATAGGTGCGGATACGGTCCAGCGTGTCCGTCGTGATGCGCCCACCGTTGCGCAATCGGGACACGAGCTTGCCGTCATTGATCGACGCGCGTCCGAAAGTAGATTCCGCCACGCCGGCCAGCCGGCAGTAGTCGCTGATTTCGTTCAGCAGTTCCTCAGCCCTCAATACCGTCTCCCGTGTGCGTAGAAGGCCATGGCGCCCATCCCTCGCCGTGAAGTGGCCGGAAGGCGAATACAGGGTCAACCATAAAGCATCCCAAACATTGAGTGGGATTTAGATGGGATGAATGGCTCAGCGATCATCGCTGGCGTTGCGCGGAGCCGCGTGGCAATCCTGCGCCATGCTTCCCGCTCTCGAATCGGTCGCGCCCGCGGTGCGCCGTCCCCGCATCAAACGCCTCGCGCTAAGCGAGTTCCGGTCCTATCCGGCGCTCGATCTGCGGCTCGACGCCGACGTCGTGGCGCTGACCGGCGACAACGGGGCCGGGAAAACCAACCTGCTGGAAGCATTATCTTTTCTGACGCCTGGCCGTGGCCTGCGCCGGGTCGAACTGGCTGATTGCGCCTGGGATCGCGGCAGCGGCGGCTGGGCGGTGTCGGTCGAGATCGCCGAAGATGGAGGCTCCGTTCAATTGGGAACCGGGTTCGATCCGCCGGCGCCGGGCGCACCGCAGTCGCGCCGCTACAGAATGGACCGCGCGCCGGTTTCGTCGATCCGCGACTTCGCCAACCATGCGCGGGCCGTATGGCTGACCCCCGCTATGGACGGGCTGTTCAATGGTCCTGCCGGCGACCGGCGCCGTTTTTTGGACCGGCTCGTTCTGGCGGTTGATTCCGACCACGGCGGACGGGTGAACGCACTGGAACGGGCCTTGCGCAACAGGAATCGCCTTCTGGAAGACAATATCCGCGACAAGGCCTGGCTTGACGCCGCCGAACGCGAGGTAGCCGAACTGGCCGTCGCTGTCGCTGCGGCCCGTCAGGAAACCGTTTCCCGCCTCGCAGGACTGATTCGCCAGACCCGAGACGCCAGTTCAGCCTTTCCGTGGGCAGAGGTGACCCTCACGGGTTTCATCGAGGATCAGCTTGACGGTGGGCCGGCGCTGGAGGTCGAAGAGCGCTATCGTCAGGTTCTGCACGACAACCGTTATCGCGACGCCGCCGCCGGCAGAACGCTGGTTGGCCCGCAGTCCAGCGATCTGCTTGTGCGTCACGGCCCGAAACAGGCAGATGCCGCACGATCTTCGACAGGCGAGCAGAAGGCCCTGCTGGTCGGACTGATCCTTGCCCACGCCCGTCTGGTCGCCGAAATGAGTGGGATTGTACCGTTCGTGTTGCTGGATGAGATTTCTGCCCACTTTGATCCCACTCGTCGGGCGGCGCTTTACGA
>CANJWR010000086.1 GCA_947478455.1 Beijerinckiaceae bacterium
GGCAGATCGACGCCGAGTGCGCCATAGGTGTCGAGAATGCCCGCGTAAGCAGCCTTGGCGTTCAGCGTATCAAAAATTGTCTCGATGAGCAGAAGATCGGCGCCGCCCTCGATCTGACCTTTCGAGGCTTCAGCATAGGCGATACGCAAATCGTCGAATGTGACGGCCCGGAAGCCCGGATCGTTCACGTCAGGCGAGATCGACGCTGTGCGGTTTGTGGGTCCAAGCGCACCAGCCACAAAGCGGCGCTTGCCGTCCTTCTTTTCCGCCAGCACGGCGGCCTCGCGCGCAAGGCGCGCGCCATCGCGATTGAGCTCAGGTGCAAAGCCTTCGAGGCCGTAATCAGCCTGTGCGATGGAGGTCGACGAAAACGTGTTCGTTTCGCAAATGTCGGCGCCGGCAAGAAAATACTTGAGATGAATCTCGCGAATGATGTCCGGCTGGCTGAGAATCAGAACGTCATTGTTTCCGCGCTGGTCCTTCTCCCATTCCTTGAAGCGCGCGCCGCGAAAGGCGGCCTCGTCATACTTCAATTCCTGAATCATTGTGCCCATTGCGCCGTCGAGGATAAGAATCCTCTCACGGGCAGCGGCATTGAGAGCGGCGCGCACCTTTGCGCCGTCAGCCAGTTTGAATTCGCTCATCAAGCAACCTCTTGCCCGGGACGTGTACGCAAGCCCAGCAGATGACAAATCGCGTAGACAAGATCAGCGCGATTCATCGTGTAGAAATGAAAATCCGAAACGCCGTGGTCGACCAGATCGAGCACCTGTTCAGCAGCGACGGCGGCGGCGATCAGGCGACGCGTGGCGACATCTTCTTCCAGGCCCTCGAAGCGGTCTTCAAGCCATTGCGGCACGGAAGCTCCGGTCTTTTTGGCGAAGCTCGCCGTCTGGCGGAAGTTTTGCACCGGTACAATGCCGGGCACGATCGGAATGGTGACGCCACGCGCCCGCGCGCGATCCATGAAGCGCAGGTAATGTTCATTCTCGAAAAAGAACTGCGTGATGGCGCGCGTCGCGCCGGCATCGATCTTGGCCTTCAGCACATCGATGTCGGCGTCGATACTGGCGCTTTCAGGATGCTTTTCCGGATAGGCCGACACGGAAATTTCGAAATCCCCGAGCTTGCGGATGCCCCGAATAAGATCGGTCGAAGTCGCATAACCGTCCGGATGCGGCGCATAGGCAGTGCCGAGTCCGCCCTGCGGATCGCCGCGCAACGCCACGATGTGCCGGACGCCCGCCGACCAGTAGCTTTCGACCACATCGTCAACTTCTGCACGCGTCGCGGCCACGCAGGTCAAATGCGCCGCGGGCTTGATGCTTGTCTCGCGCACGATGCGCGCCACCGTGTTATGCGTGCGTTCGCGCGTGGAGCCGCCCGCCCCGTAGGTCACCGACACAAAGCTCGGCGACAGCGGCGCAAGACGATTGATGGCTTCCCACAGGGATGTTTCCATTTCGGATGTCTTGGGCGGGAAAAATTCGAACGACACCTGCACGGGCTGATGCGTGGAACGGCTGAGGCGAATTGGTTCAGCGGCCATCAGGCAACCTCCCTGTGGGTCAATGGCAGTCGGTCGGAAATCAGGCGCGGGTCGCGGCCCACCCAGAGCGAAACCGTTAGTTTTTCGGCGGATTTGGCCGCAGGGTTCAGGTCGCGATGGGCAACAATGTTCAGGCCCGCCTCGCGCATGCAGTCCTCGATTTCCTCGCGGGCAAAACCCAGACGACGGTGGGCGTGCTGCTCACGCAGGAACTCCAGCCCATGCGGGGCGAAATCCACAACCACCAGCCGCCCGCCGGGGCGCAGAACGCGGGCCGCCTCACGTAGAGCGCGCGCCGGATCGTCGAGATAGTGCAGAACCTGATGGACGATCACCAGATCGTAGCCGTCGCGCTCCACCGGCAGCGCATAAATGTCGCCCTGTCGAAGCTGGATGTTACGAAGGCCGGCGCGCTCCAGCCGGGTGCGGGCGACATTCAGCATGGCCGGGCTCTGGTCCACGCCGACGGCGCGCTCCGCAAAAGGAGCCACCATTTCCAGCATCCGGCCGGTGCCTGTGCCGAGATCGAGCACGGCATGGAGCGAGTCATTGCCCACCAACTCGCGGATCGCATCCTCAACTTGCTGCTCGGGCGCATGGAGGGAGCGAAGCTGGTCCCAGTTGCGCGCCTGGGCGGCGAAATATTGCGACGCCTGCTCGGCGCGCGCCTGCCGCACTTCCATCAGGCGGGTCCGGTCCGATGAGGCGACCGGATCTTCCACAGCGACGCGGGTGACGATCTGTCGGGCGAGATCAGCCAGCACGCCGCGTTCGGCGACGCGGAAAAACGCCCATGCGCCCTCCCGATGCCGGTCGACCAAGCCTGCCTCGACCAGCAGCTTCAGGTGGCGGGAAATACGCGGCTGCGACTGGCCGAGGATCGTCACCAGTTCGGAGACGGTCAGCTCGGCCTCCGCCAGCAAAAGCAGCAGGCGAAGCCGGGTCGCCTCACCGGCGGCTTCCAGCCCTGCCAGCACTGCCGACATGGGGGCATCGGAACTCATTGGATCAATCTCGAAGGAAGACATAAAGATATGTTTATGCGTAAATCTCGAATTGTGCAAGGGCTGCTGCCCACTCGCTTTACGACGATTTTGCCATGCAACCCATGCATGGCGACGAGTCGCCCTTCCGATTCCACAACCTGGACGGGAAGTAAAAAATCTTCCCTATGAGGACAGGGTTACCTTCGCCGGCGAGTGGCACGGCGCTTTCCGGAACTTTCCCACCTCAAATTCATCTGCAACGCCTGAAAAGGCGGCATTTTCACCATTCATTAAGATTAACGAGAGCTAATGAGTCAGCGGCCTGACCTGTGCCGTTTCGATTCAATGGATTCGTTGACGCCCATAAAAACCCATGCTATCCCAAATCATCCCGTTAGGAGTTCCTGTATCCGGCGTTTTCGCCCCGACCTGCCCTTCGGCAGATCGAAGGACGAAACTTGCCTGGGTTGCCTGTGCTTCGAGGGATGTGTTCAGCGAGCTGGCGACGTTCTTGCCGGTTCCGGAGTTGGGTGAGCGTCTTGGACCGCTTCGTGTCGAACTTCACCAACCGGCTCGATTCAAAGGGCCGCGTCTCGGTGCCGGCTCCTTTCCGGGCCATTTTGGCGCGCGACGGTTTCGAGGGGCTTTACGCACATCCTTCGCTGAATGCGGAAGCGATCGACTGCGGCGGGAACTCCCTGCTGCGCGAGATCGACGGCCTGCTCGAGCGCTATCCCTCTTATTCGGAGGAGCGCGATGTGTACTCGACCGCGCTTCTGGGCACGAGCGAGATTCTCAAAATAGACCCGGAAGGCCGGGTCATTTTGACCGAGAGCGTGAAGTCCTATGCGGGCATTTCGTCGGAAGTGACCTTCGTCGGACAGGGCTACAAGTTTCAAATCTGGGAGCCGGGCCGTTTTCGGGCGCATCTGGACGAGGCCAAAAGCCGGGTGCGGGAATTTCGGAAACAGCTCAGCGCCAGACAAACGGGCGCGGTCGAGCCGCTGCCTCAAGGAGCACGGGAATGATGTCGGGCGGCGGCGAGACCAACCCTCTCGCCGCAGGCGGACCTGCCCCACACCTTCCCGTGCTTCTCGAAGAAGTTCTGGCGGCCCTGGCGCCTGCGGATCATCAACTCTTTCTGGACGGAACGTTCGGGGCGGGCGGCTATACCCGCGCGCTCCTGAACGCAGCCGACACGCGCGTTCTGGCGCTCGATCGCGACCCTAACGCCATTGCGGGTGGCGCTGCGCTTGTTGGCGCCGCAGCAGGACGATTGATCCTGCGCCCTGCCCGCTTCGCGGATTTCGAAAAGGAAACACTGGCGAGCGGGCTGGCCTCCGCCATGCCAGCCTTCGACGGCATCACACTCGACATCGGCGTTTCATCCATGCAGATCGACGAAGCCGGTCGCGGCTTCTCGTTCCGTCAGGACGGCCCGCTCGATATGCGGATGGAGCGCGCAGGACGCAGCGCAACCGACATTGTCAACGAGGCAAGCGCCGAAGAACTGGCCGACATTCTCTATTACTACGGCGAGGAGCGCGAATCCCGCCGCATTGCCCGCGCCATTGTCAACGACCGCGCCCAGACGCCTTTCACTACGACACGCCAGCTTGCCGAACTGATCGCGCGGCTTATCCCGTCGAAGCCGAATGAAATTCATCCGGCCACGCGCACGTTTCAGGCTCTGCGCATCGCGGTGAACGACGAACTCGGCGAACTCGTCCGCGCCCTCGTGGCGGCGGAACGCGCGCTGAAACCCAGCGGACGTCTGGCCATCGTGAGCTTCCATTCGCTGGAAGACCGCATCGTGAAGCAGTTTCTTGCCGACCGCTCTGTTCGCGGACGCGCACCCTCGCGTTTGTTGCCGGGCGAAATCGCCCCGCCGGCCGCGACATTCGAAAACGTCTCGCGCCACCCGATTGTGGCGGGCGAGGCCGAACTTGCCCGCAACCCGCGTGCCCGTTCTGCAAAACTGAGATCGGCTGTCCGCACCGAAGCGCCCGCGCGCGGAGCGGATGCAAAACTCACAGCGCTCGCGGCCCTTCCGGCCCCTCGCGACAGGAGGCGCTGAAATGCTGCGCTATCTGAACATTCTGGCCATTTTCGCCCTGCTCGGATCGGCCGTCTACGCCTATTCGATCAAGTACGAAACGATTTTGACCTCCGAACAGATCGTCAAAACGAAGCATCTGGTCGAGCGGGAGAAGCATGCCATCGTGACGCTGCGCTCCGAATGGGCGCATCTGACGAGGCCCGAGCGCATCCAGACTCTCGCCGACAAGCATCTCGACCTGAAGCAGCTGGTCCTGACCCAGATCGTCAAGGTCGGCGAACTTCCCGACAAGGCCGAACGCGTCGACACCATTGGCCGCAAGCTGGAATTGCTCGGCCTATCGGAACCGACCGCAACGCCACGCGACGAAAAGAACGCCGTCAAGGCAGGGTCCACGCCGCCTTCTTCCGTCCGTTGAAAGTTTGCGTAACATGATCAACGATCCGCAACACAACAACGCCAGCTACGAGCCCGACGGTTCGGGGTTTGACGACGCGCCTGCGCCAGTCAAGAAATCGTGGATGAAGCGCGGTCTCGCCTTCGGTGGCAATCTGCTCCGCACGCGCATCGACAAAAGCGGCCTGCGCATTCGGCTTGTGGCCTGCGGTTTCGCGCTGCTCTATGTGGTGATCGGCGGCAAACTCGTTTATCTTGGCCTGAAGCCCGATCCGCAAAGCCTGCGACGCGCGGCGTCGGAAGCCAGTTCGGGCGCGCGGCCGGACATTCTCGACCGCAACGGCGAGATCATGGCGACAGACATTCGTACCATGTCGGTCTTCGCCGAACCTCGCCGCATCGTTGACAAGGACGAGGCGGTCGAACTTATCACCGCCGTTTTGCCCGACGTGAACGCGCGCGAATTGCGCGATCGGCTAGCGTCGCGGAAGGGCTTCGTGTGGGTCAAGCGCGGCATCACCGCGAAGGAACAGGTCGAGGTTTTCCGTCTGGGCCTGCCGGGTGTGGGTTTCCTGCCGGAGAACAAACGTGTTTATCCGAACGGCCCCATTGCGGCGCATGTTCTGGGCTTCGCCAATGTCGACAACATCGGTATTGCGGGCATTGAAAAATATATCGATTCGCGCGGGCTCGCAGAACTGAATGGTGCGGGCTTCCGCATGACGGCCGAAGACCTCAAACCAATGTCGCTATCCATCGACATGAAAGCGACACATGCGTTGCGCGATGAGCTCGTGAAGGGCATTGAGCGGTTCAGGGCAAAGGCCGGCGCGGCCGCCGTGATGGACGTTCATACGGGAGAAATCGTCGCGCTCGCATCCCTGCCCGACTACGATCCGAACAATCCCGTCGACGCGCTGGAACCGACCCGCATCAATCGTATGTCTGTCGGCGTGTTTGAAATGGGCTCGACTTTCAAGGCGCTGACGCTGGCCATGGCGCTGGACGCAAACCGCGTCAATATCAACACACGTATCGACGCGCGTGGCGCGCTGCGCTACGGCCGCTTCACCATCAACGACTACCACGCGCAGAATCGTGCGCTCACCGTATCGGAAGTGTTCACTTATTCATCGAACGTCGGCACCGCGCGCATTGCGCTCATGATGGGCGTCGACCACCACAAGAGCTTCCTCCGCAAGATGGGTCAGCTCGACCGCATGCGCACGGAGTTGCCCGAAAGCGCCGAGCCAATAGTGCCGAAAAACTGGGGCGAACTTAACACGATGACGATCGCGTTCGGCCATGGCCTCGCGGTTGCTCCGCTGCAAGCCATGATGGCTGTCGCGGCGCTATCGAATGGCGGCTATCTGATTACGCCGACCTATTTGAAGCGCACCGAAGCAGAAGCCAAGAAGAACGCGCCCCGCGTAATAAAGCCCGAAACCAGCGAGGCGATGCGCTATCTGTTGCGTCTCAACGCAGAGATTGGTTCAGCGAAGAATATCGACGTCAAGGGTTACTTCGCCGGCGGCAAGACAGGCACCGCCAACAAGGTCGTCAACGGCCGATACTCGAACGACCGGGTATTCACGACGTTCACCGCCATCGCCCCCTCCGACAAGGCGAAATATCTCTTTCTCACTGTCATGGACGAACCGCAAGGAACGCCCGAAACCCATGGCTACCGCACAGCGGCCTGGAACGCCGGGGCAGTCACGGGCAAGATTATCGAGCGAACCGGGCCGCTGCTCGGTCTGCCGCCGCGCTTCGAGACGCCCACGCAACCTTTCCCGCTGATCGCCCGCCTCGGCATCGGATTGCCAGGGAGCTCGCGTTGATCGATCTCCGCGCGCTCATTCCTTTAGCCGCCGAGGTTTCTTCGGGAGTGACTGCGGTCGCAGGCGTAACGGCGGACAGCCGGCTGGTGAAGCCCGGCTTCGTGTTCTTCGCCGTGCCGGGCGCAAAGACTGACGGATTGAGCTTCGCCCCACAGGCCATCGCAAACGGCGCGATTGCGATTGTGGGAGAAAAGCCTGCCGCGCAATCGCTGGATGGCGTTGCATATTTTCACGTGGCGGATGTTCGCGCAGCATTGTCCCATGCGGCGGCCGTCATGCACCCCCGCCAGCCAGCCACCATCGCGGCCATCACCGGCACGAGCGGAAAAACATCGGTTGCGGCTTTCACACGGCAAATCTGGCTGGCGCTCGGTCATCAGGCGGCGGCGCTCGGCACCACCGGCATAGTCGCGCCGTCAGGAGCTGTATACGGGTCTTTGACGACGCCGGACCCGGTTACGCTGCACGCAACACTGGACAAACTCGCCGGTGACGGCGTGAGCCATCTGGCCATGGAAGCCTCGTCGCATGGTCTCGATCAACGCCGTCTCGACGGCGTGCGCCTCGCGGCGGGCGCGTTTACAAATCTTTCACGCGATCACCTCGACTATCATCCGACGCTGGAAGATTATCTGGCTGCAAAACTTCGCCTGTTCGAGTTGCTGCTGGCGCCCGGCAAACCCGCCGTCATAGACGCCGACAGCGATGTGGCAGACCGCGTGATCGCCGCGTGCCGCGCACGCGGACTAAAGGTCTTCACCACAGGCGCAAAAGGCGCAGATCTGCGCTTGCTGTCGGCGCGTTCAGGCCCGAGTTCGACACAGATTCGCATCCTCCATCAGGATCGCGAAACCGAAATTGATCTGCCGCTTGCGGGCGCTTTCATGGCGTCCAATGCCCTCGTCGGAGCAGGGCTGGCGATTTCGACCGGCGACGATCCGCAAGGTGTTTTCGCCGCACTTGAGAAACTTGAGGGCGCGCCGGGTCGGCTCGAAAAAATCGGTGAGCGCGACGGCGCGCCGGTCTTTGTCGACTATGCCCACAAACCGGATGCTCTTGAAAAAGTGCTTGAAGCCCTGCGCCCGCTCGCATCCGGAAAATTGATTGTCGTCTTCGGCTGTGGCGGCGATCGCGACATCGGCAAGCGTCCCATCATGGGCGAGATCGCCGCGCGCCGCGCCGACGTGGTTATCGTCACCGACGACAATCCGCGCTCGGAAAACCCCGCAGACATTCGTCGCGCCATTCTGCAGGCAGCGCCTGGCGCACGAGAAATTGCCGACCGTGGCGAAGCCATTTCGGACGCTGTCGCGATGCTCCGCGCCGGCGACGTGCTGGTGGTCGCCGGCAAGGGCCATGAAATCGGACAAATTGTGGGGAACAAGACCTTGCCGTTTTCGGATCATGAAGCCGTGCGGGCGGCCCTGAAGGATCATGCCGCATGAATGAAAATCTGCTCTGGTCCGGCCTCGGCCTCGTGGTGGCGCTGCAAGCTCGCGTCAGCGGTTCTGTGCCCGAAGGCGCGAGCGGCATTTCGATCGACACGCGAACTTTACAGCCAGGCGATCTCTATTTCGCGATCATCGGCGAGGCCAACGACGGACATAAATTCGTCGCCGCTGCGCTCGAAAAAGGCGCAGCCGCGGCCGTGGTCGATGAAGCCCACGCAAATTCGCTAAAAGGTCTTGGCCCGCTCTATGTCGTCCGCGATACGCTGCGCGCGCTCGAGTCGCTTGGTGTTGAATCGCGTTCGCGTTCCCGTGCCGGCATCATCGCCGTCACGGGATCTGTTGGCAAAACCAGCACAAAGGACGCGTTGCGTCTGGTTTTCGAAACTGCGGGCGCCACCCACGCCTCCGTGGCGTCCTACAACAATCACTGGGGCGTACCACTCACCCTTGCACGCATGCCGCAGAACACGCGCTTTGGCGTATTTGAGATCGGCATGAACCATCCTGGCGAAATCACGCCTCTGGTTGGTATGGTGAAGCCGCATGCGGCCATCGTTACAACCGTTGCGCCGGTGCATCTTGAAGCCTTTGACTCGGTCGACGCCATTGCTGATGCGAAAGCCGAAATTTTCAATGGACTCGTGCACAACGGCGTCGCCATCATTCATCGCGACATCCCGCAATTTGAACGCCTGCGTGATCACGCGCGCGCATCTGCCGCCGCACAGGTTCTGAGCTTCGGCGAAGACGAGTCCGCAGATGCGCGGCTTGAAAAATCAGAGCTGGTTGCTGGCGCGCAAATCATCACGGCCAGAATTCTCGGCATCCAATTGCGTTATCGCCTTGGAGCTCCCGGCAAGCATATGGCGATGAATTCGCTTGCCGTACTGCTCGGCGCACGCGCCCTCGGCATGGATTTGCCGGACGCCGCGCGAGCTCTGGCGCATTTCGAAGCCCCCACTGGTCGCGGCCAGAGGCTCAGATTGCTGGCGCCAGACGGCGTGTTCACGCTCATCGACGAGAGCTACAACGCCAATCCGGCCTCGATGCGCGCCGCCTTTTCGCTTCTTGGAGAATCCGTGAACGCAACGCGCCGTGTTGCGGTCCTTGGCGACATGCTCGAACTCGGATCCGAAAGCGCCTCTCTGCATCGCGGTCTGCGCGAGGCGATTGAAGTCAACAACATCAATATCGTTTTCGCCAGCGGGCCTATGATGCGCCATCTGTACGACGAACTTCCCACTGGCCTGCAGGGCGCTTGGGCGGAGACTTCGGCCGACATAGCCGACCGCGTCGCCGAGAACGTCGCGGGCGGCGACATTGTGATGATCAAGGGCTCGAACGGCAGCCGCATGGGCCCCATCGTGGCCATGCTGAAAGATCGTTTTGCGCTTTCGACCGAAGCCACGAAATAAGGAAACAAAATGCTCTCCTGGCTCACCGAGTTGCAGGCCTGGTTCAGCCCGTTGAACCTCTTCCGCTACATCACGTTTCGCGCCGCAGGTGCGACGGCGACCGGTCTCTTTTTCGTTTTCTTTTTCGGCCCCAACATCATTTCAGCTCTGCGCCTCAAGCAGGGCAAGGGCCAGCCGATCCGTGAAGATGGCCCGCAATCGCATCTATTGACGAAGAAAGGCACGCCCACCATGGGTGGCCTGATGATCTTGTCGGGCCTTATCGTCTCGACGATACTCTGGGCTAGCCCGCGCAGCGCCTATGTGTGGATCGTGCTGTTTGTCACCATCGGGTTCGGAGCGATCGGGTTTTACGACGACTACCTGAAGGTTACGAAACAATCTCACAAAGGCTTTTCGGGACGTGCGCGTCTCGCGTGCGAATTCGTCATTGCCGGCCTCGCGTGCTATTTCATGATGTGCGCCAGCGCGACCGGAACGGTGAATTCGTTCGCGGATCTCCTCCACGCATTCGAGGCGCCGTTTCTGGCCGATACGCCAGCCACACGAATCGCAATTCCTTTCGTCAACGGCTATCTCGTCGATCTGCACTGGCTCTTCCCGATCTTCGGATCGCTCGTCATCGTCGGTGCAGGCAATTCGGTGAACCTGACTGACGGTCTGGATGGTCTGGCCATTGTGCCGGTGATGATCGCAGCGGGCGCTTTCGCCACCATTGCGTATCTGGCCGGCAACGCAGTCATGGCCGTCTATCTCGGCATCAACTTTGTCAGCGGCACTGGTGAACTTACCGTGATGGCGGGAGCGCTGATCGGCGCCGGCCTCGGCTTCCTCTGGTTCAATGCGCCGCCTGCGCAGATCTTCATGGGCGACACAGGCTCTCTGGCGCTCGGCGGTCTGCTCGGCACAGTCGCTGTGGCGATCAAGCACGAATTCGTGCTGCTGATTGTCGGTGGACTTTTCGTCGTCGAAGCCCTGTCGGTCATTGTGCAGGTGGCTTCGTTCAAGCTCACCGGCAAGCGGGTGTTCCGCATGGCGCCGATCCATCATCATTTCGAACAGCTCGGCTGGACGGAACCGCAGATCGTGATCCGCTTCTGGATCATTTCATTCGTGCTCGCCCTCATCGGTCTCTCAACCCTGAAAGTGAGATGACATGACGCCTGTCTCGACGTTTTCGGGAAAAAAAGTCGCGCTCGTCGGGCTGGGTGGATCGGGACTTGCGACCGCACAGGCGCTCGCTGAGGGCGGCGCCATCGTGACCGTCTGGGATGACAAGGAAGCTTCGCGCGCTAAGGCTGTCACCATCGGGGTGACAGTGGAGGATTTGCGTGACGCCGACTGGTCGGAGTTTTCCGCACTGGTGCTTGCGCCAGGCATCCCGTTGACGCATCCCACGCCCCACTGGAGCGTCGAGAAAGCCAAAGACGCCGGCATAGAAATCATCGGCGACATCGAGCTCTTCTGTCGCGAGCGCGCAGCACGGGCGCCTCACGCGCCGTTCATCGCCATCACCGGCACAAACGGCAAATCGACCACGACAGCGCTCATCGCTCATATCCTGCGCGACGCCGGAATGGATGTTCAGCTCGGCGGCAATATAGGCACGCCGATCCTGTCGCTCGAACCGCCATCTGACGAACGCTTTCACGTTATCGAATGTTCGTCGTTCCAGATCGACCTGACGCCGTCGATCAACCCGACTGTCGGCATTCTCATCAACCTGTCCGCCGATCATCTCGATCGTCACGGGACGATGGAGAATTATGCTGCCTCCAAGGAGCGGCTCGTGCGCCAGTCCGACATTGCTTTCGTGGGCGTCGATGACCGCATGAGCAGCGACATCGGCCGTCGCCTCAACGAAGTCCTGTCCGACAAGCGCCATGTCTTTCCGGTCTCGGTGAAGCGCGCTCTTGAACGCGGCGTTTATCTGGACGGAACGCGCATTGTGTCCAATGCAGGCGCGGAGCAAACGCTGGGTGACATTGCCGGCATCCGCACGCTGCGCGGCGCGCATAACGCACAAAACGCCGTTTTCGCCGCAGCCGCAGTCAGCATGTGGACGTTCCCTGCCAGCGCAATCCAGTCCGGCCTTTCGAGCTTTCCCGGACTGGCCCATCGCATGGAAGAAGTAGGCCGCATCGACAAGGCAATCTTCATCAACGATTCGAAGGCCACAAACGCCGACGCGACCGAAAAGGCGCTTCTGTCCTTCGACGACATCTACTGGATTCTCGGCGGCACGCAGAAAGAAGGCGGCATTGCCTCACTGGAACCGCTGTTCGGCAAAATCCGCAAGGCCTATCTGATCGGCGCATCCGCCGAGGACTTCGCCAAAACGCTCGAAGGCAAAGCGCCGTACGCGCTGTGTGGCACGCTGGAAGTCGCCGTCACGGCTGCGGCTGCAGACTCGCTGGAAAGCGACCTGCGCGAGCCTGCAGTCCTGCTGTCGCCAGCCTGCGCTTCCTACGATCAATATCCGAATTTTGAGGTTCGCGGAGATTCGTTCCGCGATCTCGTCAAGGCGCTTGTCGCCAAATACCACCTGCCCTGAGGTCACGTCATGGTTTCTCGCGCCGAACGTTCGACATTTGCAGACTGGTGGTGGACCGTCGACAGATGGTTACTGGCTTCGCTCGCCTCGCTGATGGTGATCGGCCTTGTGCTGACCATGGCCGGCAGCCCGCCGGTAGCGGAGCGTCTGGGCCTCTCGGCCTTCCACTTCGTCAACAAGCAGATCATTGCTTTGGTCATGGCGGGTGGATTGCTGACGGTCACTTCGCTGCTGACGCCGCGTCAAGTGCGCCGCATGGCGCTCGTCATGTATATCGCCAGCATGGGGCTGGTCTTTGCGGCCCTCGCATTCGGCGTCGAGGTGAAGGGCGCGCGCCGCTGGATTTTCGGCGTGCAGCCCTCGGAATTCGTCAAGCCCGCTTTCGTGATTCTGGCCGCATGGGCGTTTTCGGAAGGCGCCAAGCGTCGTGACGTTCCGGGAAATTTCTTCGCATTGCTCCTGCTGCCGCTGACCATTGTGCCGCTGATCCTGCAGCCTGACTTCGGCCAGACCATGCTGGTGTCGATTGTCTGGGCGAGCCTGTTCTTCATGGCTGGCCTGCACTGGTTCTGGGTGGCTGGCATCGGCGGCATCGGCGTCGGCGGCGTGCTGGCGGCCTATCAATTCGTGCCGCATGTTCGGGCGCGCATCGAGAAGTTCATCGATCCCGGCAGCAGCCCCGGCGCGAGCGACACGTTTCAGGTTGATACCGCGCTTGAAAGTTTCATCTCGGGCGGCTGGTTCGGCAAGGGGCCTGGCGAAGGCACGTTCAAACGCATTCTTCCCGACAGTCATACCGACTTCATTTTCGCCGTGACCGGCGAGGAATTCGGCATCGTCGCCTGCATGATCGTTGTGTCGATCTTCGCCTTCATCGTTTTGCGCGGCTTGTTCGGCGCGGCGCGTAACGAGGATTCGTTCTGTCGCTTCGCGTCTGCCGGTCTGGTCATGCTGTTCGGCATCCAGAGCGCCATCAACATGGCGGTGAACCTGCATCTCATGCCCGCCAAGGGCATGACGTTGCCGTTCATCTCCTACGGCGGTTCATCCTTGATCTCGCTATCCTTCGCGATGGGCTTTCTGGTTGCGGTCACACGCCGCAGACCCAAATCGCAAATCGTCGATCGGCTGGGCGAATGAGCGGCGCGCGCGCGGTTCTGCTCGCCGCCGGCGGCACAGGCGGGCACTTGTTTCCGGCGGAATCGCTTGCCGTAGCGCTGGCGAAGCGTAATATCCCGGTCGAACTGGCGACCGACGATCGCGCGCTGAAGTATGGCGCATCCTTTCCGGCGCGCGCCATTCACACCATCGCGGCCGCGACGCCAACCGGCGGTTCGGCGCTCTCGAAGGCCATGGCCCTTCTGACTCTGGCGCGAGGAACCCTCACGGCGCGCAGCCTGCTGCGCCGGATCGAGCCGCTGTGCGTTGTGGGCTTCGGCGGCTACCCGACGGTGCCGCCGGTGCTGGCCGCCACGCATCTGGGCATTCCAAGCATCCTGCACGAGCAGAACGCCGTCATGGGCCGCGCCAACCGCTTCATGGCCGGACGCGTCGACCGGATCGCCACTGGGTTTGCGCAACTGGGCGGCGTCTCCGACGCCATCCGACGCAAGGCCGAACACACCGGCAATCCGGTTCGGCCAGCCGTGCTCGAAGCCGCCCGCCTGCCCTTCCCGGGTTTCGAGGACGGCAAGTTGCGACTGCTCGTCACCGGCGGCTCGCAGGGCGCGCGCGTCATGTCCGACATCGTGCCGCCTGCCGTCGAACTGCTACCGCACGATCAGCGCGCCCGGCTCGTCATCGTCCAGCAGGCGCGCGGAGAGGATGAGGAGCGCGTCGCCGCCGCCTATCGGCGCATGGGGATCGCGGCCGAAGTCGCCCCCTTCTTCGCAGACCTGCCGGCCCGTATGGGGCAGGCCCATATCGTGGTGGCTCGCGCCGGCGCTTCCACCGTTTCGGAACTGGCCGTGGTGGGCCGACCGTCGATCCTCGTCCCCTTCCCGTTCGCGCTCGATCAGGATCAGGCCGCCAACGCAGCCCATCTGGCCGAAACCGGGGCCGCCAACGTGATCAAACAGAGCGAATTCACCCCCCAGTGGCTGGCGGCGCGCCTCGCAGAGGCTTTCGCTGACCCGCAGGGGTTGACGCGGCGGGCCGAAGCCGCCAAGAGCGCGGGCATTCCCGACGCCGCCGAGCGGCTCGCGGACCTCGTCCTGCGCGTCGCCAAAGGCGCGACCCCAGCGGAGTAATGGAATGAAACTGCCGCGCGAGCTCGGCCCTATCCATTTTGTCGGCATCGGCGGCATCGGCATGTCGGGCATCGCCGAAGTGCTGCTCAATCTCGGCTATCGGGTGCAGGGCTCGGACGCCTCGGAGAACGCCAACGTCAAGCGCCTGCGCGACAAAGGCGCAACGATCTTCATCGGCCACGACGCCAAAAACCTTGGCGAGGCCGAAGTTGTGGTCGTTTCGACCGCCATCAAGCGCGACAATGCAGAACTCACCGCCGCCCGCGAAAAGCGTCTACCGGTCGTTCGCCGCGCCGAAATGCTGGCCGAGCTCATGCGCCTCAAGCAATCGGTCGCGGTCGCCGGCACCCACGGTAAAACCACCACGACCTCTCTGGTCGCCACGCTGCTGGATGCGGGCGGACTTGATCCAACGGTCATCAACGGCGGCATCATCAACGCCTATGGCACCAATGCGCGTCTGGGCGAAGGCGACTGGATGGTGGTTGAGGCGGATGAGAGCGACGGCACATTCCTGAAATTACCCGCCGACGTCGCCATCGTCACCAATATCGACCCAGAACATCTGGACCATTTCCACACGTTCGACGCCATCAAGGAAGCCTTCCGGGCCTTCGTCGAAAACCTGCCTTTCTACGGCTTCGCGGTCATGTGCCTCGATCACATCACGGTGCAGGAGCTCGTCGGCCGGATCGAGGATCGTCGCGTCATCACCTATGGCGAAAATCCGCAGTCCGATGTGCGCCTGCTCGATGTCGATCTCTCCGGCGGCACGACGAAATTCAACGTGCTGATCCGCGACCGCGTCACCTCCGACGCGACTTATCTGCAGAACCTCGTCCTGCCGATGCCGGGCCATCACAATGCGCTCAACGCCACAGCCGCCATTGCGGTGGCTCACCAGCTCGGCATGAGTGGCGACAAGATCCGCACCGCGCTCGCCGGGTTCGGCGGCGTCAAGCGCCGCTTCACCCGCACAGGCGAATGGAACGGCGCAACCTTCTTCGACGATTATGGCCACCACCCCGTCGAAATCGCCGCGGTGCTGCGCGCCGCCCGCGCGTCGACGAAGAAGAACGTCATCGCCATCGTCCAGCCGCATCGCTTCACGCGCCTGCAATCGCTGTTCGAACAATTCTCCACCTGTTTCAACGACGCAGATACGGTCATCATCGCCGATGTTTACGCGGCGGGCGAAAAGCCCATCGACGGCATCGACCGCGATCATCTGGTGGGCGCCATCAAGGCGCATGGCCACCGCAACGTGCTGGCGCTGGAACACCCCGACAAGCTGGCGAAGATGCTGCGCGACATCGTGAAGCCCGGCGACTACGTAATCTGCCTCGGTGCCGGCAACATCACCCAATGGGCCTATGCGCTGCCGGACCAGTTGCTCGCACTGGCGGGGCCGTGAACGTTTATGCCCCTCTCCCATAGGGAGAGGGTGGCCGCGAAGCGGTCGGGTGAGGGGTTTCGCACCCGACGCTTCTATCCCCTCATCCGTCGGCTCCGCCGACACCTTCTCCCTTTGGGAGAAGGAACCGACCAAGCGCCATGACCTTCCCGGACATCATCCCAACCATCTTCGCCCGCGCGCCCAACCTGCGCGGCCGCCTCTCTGCCAACCAGCCGCTCGCGCCCTACACATGGTTTCGCGTCGGCGGCCCGGCGCAGGCGTTGTTCCAGCCTGCGGACGAGGCTGATCTGGCGTATTTCCTCGCCGCCCTGCCGGCGGAAATCCCAGTCACCATCATCGGGCTCGGCTCGAACCTGATCGTCCGCGATGGCGGCGTACCGGGCGTGGTCATCCGTCTTGGCGGCAAGGGCTTTGGCGAAGTCGAGATTCTGCCGGACCATCGCATCCGCACCGGAACCGCCGTGCCGGACATGAAGGTCGCGCGTACGGCGGCAGAAGCAGGACTCGACGGCCTCGCCTTCCTGCGCGGCATTCCGGGCTCCATCGGCGGCGCGCTGCGGATGAACGCCGGCGCGCATGGCGGCGAAACCACCGATGTGCTGATCGAGGCGCGCGGCGTCGACCGCGCCGGCAATATCCGAACCTTTTCCCACGCCGACATGGGTTTTTCGTATCGTCACAGCGAAGCGCCCGACGACGTCATCTTCACCAGCGCCCTGTTTCAGGGAAAGCCCGGCGATCCCGCCGCCATCCTCGCCGAAATGGATCGCATCACGGCGGCGCGGGAAGCCTCACAGCCGATCCGCGAAAAGACCGGCGGCTCCACCTTCGCCAATCCGAAGCCGCAAAGCGCCTGGAAAGTCATCGACGCCGCCGGCTGTCGCGGGCTCACAATGGGCGACGCGCAGGTGAGCGAGATGCACTGCAACTTCCTCATCAACCGCGGCGCCGCCACGGCCGCCGACATTGAGGGACTGGGCGAGGAAGTCCGCCGCCGCGCGCGTGAACATTCCGGCGTGGAATTGCGCTGGGAAATCCGGCGGATCGGGGTGAAGTAGCGCTGCGAGCATGCTGCTCTTGATTTTCGGAAATGAGATCAGCATTGCGACGCGAATAAGAAAGGCTCTTCGCTGTTTCATGTGGGTAGCGTGTCCAGCACCCCTCCGGCGATGAGGTAGACCATCAACTTGAGGTTGCGCTTGCTGCGATAGCCTTTTGCCTTGCGTTTGGCGGCCTGGACGTTTCCGTTGATGGCCTCCAGAAGTCCGTTTGAGA
>CANJWR010000087.1 GCA_947478455.1 Beijerinckiaceae bacterium
CACTTCGCTAATCAACTCACGCACCACGCCGATCAGTTCGGCAGACGTCAAACGTTCCAGCGAATCAGGGTCGGGTGGAGCCATCCAAAGCTTGAATCATGTTTTCTCCACCGTGACTCCCCCGCCGCCCGGAAATTTGCCCCGGTTACAAAATCTGGTTAGTATAGCGCCAGAAAAGCTGCGAAACAGGCAGCCGGCGGTCGCACCTTCAGGGGCGGCCCGGGAGGCGTCGAGGGATTTGGTCGGAGTATGATGGCGGATACGGGTGCGCGTCTGGTTGATGTCGACTGTCTCACCAAGGCGTTTGGTTCAGTAGCGGCAGTCAATGGCGTGAGTTTTCACGTCAATCGTGGCGAAGTTCTCGGCTTTCTGGGTCCGAACGGCGCCGGCAAATCAACCACCATGAAAATGATTACGGGCTATCTGAGCCCGACGTCCGGTACGGCCCGGATCGGCGGCGCGGATGTGCGGACAGAACCGCGCGCCGTGAAATCCCGGATCGGTTATCTGCCGGAAGGCGCCCCCCTCTACGGCGACATGACCCCGGAAGCCTATCTGGATTTCTCTGCCCGCATCCGCGGCCTCAAGGGCGATGATCGCCAGCGCCGTGTACGGGACGTGATCGCCCGGCTCCAGCTTGAAGAAGTTCTGCACCGCCGTATCGAGACCCTGTCCAAGGGCTTCAAGCGGCGCCTCGGCCTCGCGCAGGCGCTGGTTCACGATCCCGAAGTGCTGATCCTCGACGAGCCGACCGACGGTCTCGACCCGAACCAGAAACATGCGGTCCGCAAACTGATAGCCGAGATCAAGACCGACAAGGCTATCGTGATCTCGACACACCTTCTCGAAGAAGTGGACGCGATCTGCGACCGCGCCATCATTATCGACCATGGTGTTCTGGTAGGCGAAGGCACGCCGGCCGAATTGCGCGCACGGGCCGAAAACCACAATGCCGTCGCACTCGCCCTGCCCATGCAAAACGGCGCGAAAGCCGCCAAGGTCATCGGCGCAATGCCTGAGATTGCGCGCGTCGTGCCAACCGCCAGCGGCAACATGATGACCCTGATCGCCTATCCGAAAGACCACGTCTTTGCGGCCGACATTGTGGCGGCGCGACTGCGGTCGGAAGGGATCGACTTCCACGAGCTGCATACGGAGGCCGGTCGTCTCGACCTCGTTTTCCGTCAACT
The DNA here is from genome assembly GCA_947478455.1 of Beijerinckiaceae bacterium. Classification (GTDB taxonomy): domain Bacteria; phylum Pseudomonadota; class Alphaproteobacteria; order Rhizobiales; family Beijerinckiaceae; genus Terripilifer. Next base: position 1,191 of record CANJWR010000087.1, read on the forward strand.
CACCATTCAACGGCAGGTTGCCTGAACAGGATTGTTGACGATGCGCATCATGTTCATCATCGCTAGGCGAGAACTCGCAGCCTATTTCTCGACGCCGCTCGCCTATGTGTTTCTCGTTACCTATGCGGCATCGGCCGGCGCGATGACATTCTATGTCGGCGGATTCTTCGCAAGTCGTCAGGCCAATCTATCGACCTTCTTCACATTTCAGCCCTGGCTGTTTCTGGCGCTGATCCCGGCCATCGGGATGCGACTATGGGCGGAGGAGCGACGCACCGGAACAATTGAAATTCTGATGACCATGCCGGTTTCCACATGGGAAGCGGTTGGCGGCAAGTTCATCGCCGGCTGGGCATTCACCGGCATTGCACTGCTGCTGACAACGCCGATCTGGTACACGGTGAATTATCTCGGCTCGCCCGACAATGGCGTCATCATCGCCAGCTATGTGGCGACCTTCCTGATGGCGGGCGCGCTTCTGGCTCTGGCATCCTGCTTGTCGGCCCTGACCCGCAATCAGGTCATTGCTTTCGTGATCAGCATTGCGGCCTGCAGCCTGATGATGGTCGGCGGCGCCGACGTTGTGGTGGCGGCGCTGCGCAAGGTTGCGCCTGCGATCATTGTGGATTTCGTCGCATCCGCTTCGTTCCTGACGCATTTCGTGACGATCACCAACGGCGTGCTCGATCTGCGCGACACCATGTTCTTTCTCAGCTTCATCGCACTCTGCCTGTTCATCAACGGGCAGCTCATCGAAATCAAGAAGGGCTCCTGACCGATGCAGCTTCCGGATTTCCTCCGCCACAAGCCGGAACGACTCGCAGGCATGGCCATCGCGTTGGCGATTGTCCTGTTTGCGGCTTTCAACCTGAGCATGGGCATGCTGTTCCGCGATGCTCGGATCGATCTGACGCAGGACCGCCTCTACACCCTGTCCGAGAGCACGAAGAAAGTTCTCGCGCGGGTGCCCGAGCCAATTGTGATCACCATCTATGCCTCGCAGCCCTTGTTGGATTCTGCGCCGCGCCTGCGAACCTATGCCGAACGCATCGAGGAAATGCTGCGCACCTATAGGGTATTGTCAGGCGGCAAGGTTCGCTACCAGCGGATCAACCCGACGCCGTTCTCGGCAGAGGAAGACCGCGCGATCGGCCTGCAGATGCGCGGGTTCATGATGAACTCGACCGGTGAACAGGGCTATTTCGGCCTGACCGCCACGAACACGACCGACGGCTTCGAAAAGATCGAGTTCCTCGATCCGCAAAGCGAGGAAAATCTCGAATACGAAATGTCGAGCCTGATCGATCGCCTTTCGCGGCCCGAGCGTCGGAAGATTGGTATCATCGATGGCATGAACATGTTCGGGTCGCGCGAGTTCAATCGTCCGCCGTTCGCCCTGCTGGAAATGATCAACAAGAACTACAGCGTTGCGGAAATTCTGACGCCGCCGATCAATTTCGCGGGAATCGATGCGTTGATGGTCGCCCATCCGCATCATCTGCCGCCTGCGGTCCTCTACGCTATCGACCAGCACGTTATGGCCGGCAAACCGACGTTTTTCCTTGTCGACCCACTGGCCGAGACCACGCCGCCCTCGTCGCGTAACCCTGCCGTCCCAGAAGTGCCGTCGTCGGATCCAGGCGGTATGTTCAAGGCATGGGGCATCGAGTTCGACAACGCGCGCGTTGTCGGCGACCGCTCCATGGCGTTGCGGGTGACGGCACAGTCGGGCCGGCAGCGCGTCGTGGCGAGCTATCTCCCGTGGTTGCAGGTCAAAAAGGAAAACTTCAACTCGAACGATCCGGCCACCAGCCAACTGCAGCTCATGCGCATGACCAGCGCCGGCGCCCTGCGGGTCGCGAAGGACGGCCCGCTGCGGATGACCCCGCTCATCATGAGTACGCCGGACTCGATGCTCTTCGCCAACCAGGACGTGATGGGGCGCCCGAACCCGAACGATCTGATGGAGCGTTTCAAGCCTGCGGGCGAGCGGTTTGTTCTGGCGGCGCGTTTCGCCGGCAATGTCAAATCCGCCTATCCTGATGGCCCACCGGTGCCGGAGGATCAACGAGCCAAGCCGGTGCTGCCCCATGTGGGCCAGTCGGCTGCCCCGCTGAATCTCGTCGTCGTCGCCGATGTGGACCTCCTGTCGAACAGTCATGTGATGAGCCAGCGCGGCACGCCGATCACCAGCAATGGCGATTTCGTGCTGAACGTTCTCGACAGTCTCGTGGGAGGTCTCGATCTCAACGGTCTGCGCGGTCGCGGGATGTTGTCACGCAGCTTCAAGACCATCGAGAAAATGGAATCCGAGGCGGAAGATCGCTACCGGGCGACAGAACTCAAGCTGTCGCAACAGCTTGAGGAAACGCAGGCACAGGTAGCGCAACTGCAGACGCGCAATGCGCCGGCGGAAGCGACAGATGTGCCGGTGATGTCGCGAGAACAGCAGGACGCCATCGGCAAGTTCAATCGCCAGATCGTCGAAATCCGACGTCAGTTGCGGGACGTTCGAGCTGCGGGCCGTTCGCAGATCGAGGCGCTGGAACTCAATCTCAAGGTCCTCAATATCCTTCTCGTGCCTGCTGTTCTGACGGGTCTCGCGCTGCTGCTGTGGGCCTATCGCCGCATGAGGCTGAAACGCCATCTGGCGTCGTTGCGTCTGCATGGAGGCCGCGCATGAGCCCGAAGGTTTTCTCCGCACTTCTGCTCGCCACCGTCGCCTCGACGCTCGGCGCCGGGCTTCTGACATGGCAGCGCACGAGCAGCGATGCGCTGCCGCAGCCCCCCAACGCCACTGTTCTGCCGCTTGTCACCAGCCGCACCGATGACGTCGCGCGTCTCGGCGTCAAGACGAACGACTATTCATTGTCGATCGTGCGCGAAGGCGACAAATGGGTCGCGGCTGACCGCGGCAATTTCCCGCTGCGAACAGTTGCGGTTGGAAGTCTGCTGACCAGTATTGCCGCCATGAAGCCGATCGAGCCCAAGACAGCGCTTGCCTCGTCCTACCCGGCGATCGGCGTCTCCGACGGCGCAGCCGACAAGGGATCGGTCGAGCTTTCGTTCGGGTTGAAGGACAATTCTTCCGCCGGTTCGATCATCATCGGCAGACGCAGCACCGCGATGGCGTTTGATCCGCTGGGCGGCATGTTCGTCCGCACGCCCGGAGAATCGCAAGCCTGGATCGTACAGGGCGCGGCCGCCATGCCGGGCCAGTTTTCTGCATGGTTTGACGAGACGCCTTCCTATCCGTCGCCGCAAGTGCAGCGCGTACGCATCTCCGAAAACGGCAAGCCGGTTTTCGACGCTATCAAGGAAGACAACTTTTACCGGCCGGCAAAGCCCGAAGAAGGCGCATCCGCCATCGTGCCTGATGCGAACGATTCCGTGGTCAAGAAGGTCACCGCCGCGCTCGTATCTGGCACGTTCGACGACGTGACCCCTGCCGCCAAGCTTGCGTTCGGGCCGGAATCCCGGACGGTTCGCTTCGAACTGCAGGACGGCCTGCTCCTCGACATTACACTGGCGCAAGCCAATGGGCAGACTTGGGCGAGATTTGCGGCTGAAGCGAAGCCGGGGACGGCTGCTGTCAATACGGCGCGCGACATCAATGCGAAACAGTCCCCATGGGCCTACAAGATCGGCAGCCACAGGGTGTCTGCCATGATGTTGCCGCTGGTCGATCTCACGACCCCGCCTGCCGAAAACGAGGACATTCCGGGCATGCCGGGCGCCGGCGGTCCTCCGCAAGGTTTGCCTCCGGGCATGCAGGGCATGCCGCCCGGCTTCCCGGGATTTCCGCCGGGAGGATTCCCGCCTGGAGGACCGCAATCGCTTCAGGGACTGCCGCAAAACATCCCGCCGGAAGTGATGGAGCAGATCCAGCGGCAGATTCAGGAACAGCAACAGCAGCAAGGCCGCCAGCCCTGAGGCTTGCGATATCGCACGGCCTCACGCGCCGTACGGAACAGCTTTTTTGTCGAAAAACAGAGCTTGACTGACGGCCGCCTTCACCGCGTCTGGCGTGAAGGGCTTGGCGATCAGAAAGGCGGGCTCAGGCCCCTTCCCGGTCAGAAGCAGGATCGGGAAGGCAGTAATGAAGATCACCGGCGCTGGACTAGCTGAGAGAATCGCATTCACCGCATCGATGCCGGAACTGCCGTCGGCCAGTTGGATATCGGCGAGAATAAGTCCCGGATGCTTTGAGGCAGCCAGTCCTGTCGCCTCGTTGAGCGTCCGCGCTACTCCAACCAGCCGGTGCCCCAGTTCCTCGACGATCTGTTCGAGCTCAAAAGCGATCAAAGGCTCGTCCTCGATCACGAGCACATTGGTGCTCATCTGCAACGCGATTTCCTGATTGGCGGCCGTGACGAGATCGGCGACGCTCTCGGGCGCTACATCGAGGATCAGACCGACATCGTCATGAGAAAAGCCTTCGACAGACGCCAGCAGGAACGCCTGTCGCGGCAGCGGCGTCAGGGTCTTCAAATTGCGGTCGGCAATGCCTATGCCCGCCGGGCCCCTGCGCATTCGCGCCGGACTGCCGTTCCAGATCTCGACAAAAACCCGGAATAGGCCAGCTTTCGGCGACATTCCGACAGGAAACCGGTCCGGGTCGTCGACTACATCGCGCAACGAGGCCTCGACCCATTCGTCGCCGGCCGGCTGGGACCCGGTCAACGCGCGCGCGAAGCGCCGTAGAAATGGCAGGAATGGAGCGATCGTGGCGGCAAGGGTCATGCGTCTATTCCACTCCGCAAGCGCTCACCAGATCACTTTGTCTCGACGACGAAAAAATATTAGGTTTGGCGTGGAACCAATTGCGCACTACCAAGTTCTACTCCCGATCGCTCGAGCCGCACCTATTGAAACAGCCCGCGCCATAGACTTGATCCGTTGGTCGCCCCGAAGGGGATCCTGAATGAACGACAGCTCGTCAAAGCAAGTAACGTCAGAACAAGCTCTGAACAATGGTGAAATCGAGGACACGATTCGGCTTGATCCCCATATTCAGGAAGTTATTGGCAAGGCATTGCGGTCGCATTACGACGATATACTGAAGTTGCCGATCCCGGACACCATGCTGGTGCTTCTCGCAGAACTTGAAGCCAAAGAGCGAAACAAGGGATGACTGACGAACCGTTCAGGGACGGTTTGATCCGCGAAATGCCAAATCTCCGCGCCTTCGCCGTGTCACTCTGCGGCTCCCTGCATCTGGCGGACGATCTGGTTCAGGAAACGCTCGTCAAGGCGTGGTCCAATGCCGACAAGTTTCAGCCCGGCACAAATCTGCGGGCGTGGCTTTTCACAATCCTGCGAAACACATTCTATTCGTTGCGCCGCAGCCGAGCATCGGAAGTCGCCGATGTGGAGGGTTTGCATGCCGCGCGTCTCGCCGTGCGCCCCGGGCAGGAGGGCCATCTGGATCTGATGGATTTTCGCCGTGTGCTGGCGGAATTGCCTGACGAGCAGCGCGAGGCGCTGATCCTCATCGGCGCATCTGGCCTGAGTTACGAGGAGGCTGCAGAAGTCTGCGGATCCGCGGTCGGCACGATCAAGAGTCGCGTCAACCGCGCCCGCGTCCGGATGGCGGAATTGCTGGGCATCGAAAGCGCCGACGACATCGGCCCGGACAGGAATTCCGCCGGCATTACGCAAGCGGAACCCTGGCGGTAGAGCGCTGTTATTTTGCGCGCGCCTTTTCGGCGATCGACGTGTCGACGTATTTCAGCGGCGACGGCACCGGACCCTTGGCTTCGCCGTAAACACTGCGCAACTTCAGCACGGTTTCGACGCCTTTCAGGTTGATGGCTGCGCCCTTGTTGAGGCCACCCGGACCCACGAGACGGTCGTAGAGCGCCGACAATTCAGCGTCGCTCATGCCTTTGGTCCGCTTCTTCAACACTTCGACCGCGCCGGCCTTGTTGGCGAACACCCATTCGTGGGCGGCGATGACCGCACGGGCCAGCGCAACGGCTTCCTTCGGGTGCGCGGCCGCCCAGCTCTTGCGCATGGCGTAGGCGCTGCCCTGATAGTCGCCGACCTCGACCGCAGCATCGGCCAGAATGTTGTAGCCTTCTTTCTGGGCTTCAAGATCCTGCGGCGATGAGATGATCGCCATCTGGGACGTATTTTCCTTCAGCGACTTCATGCGCGCATCGGTGCTGCCGACGGTGATGATCTTGTAATCGCGATCCTTCACGATGCCCTTGTTGGCGAGGATCTGGTAGAGAACCGTCGCATAGCCGGACGTCAGCGCATCGACCGAAATGGTCTTGCCCTTGATGTCCTGAAATGTCTTCACCTCGGGACGCGACAGAACGCTGTTCAGACCCGAATGCACGCCGAGTATGGCTGTTACGTCGAAATTGTCGTATTTCGCCGCGCCCTGCCCTTCGGTGTAGGCGACAATATTGTCGAAGGCGGTGCTGGCGAAATCGTATTTGCCCGACATGAGATCGGCAAACTGCGCCGCCGATCCTGCCGTCTGGTCAACAGTGACCTTGACGCCTTCCTTCTCGAACAGGCCGTGCTCCAGCGCCGACCAGACCGGAAGGTTGGTAGCGCCACCGAAGCTGATCATTTTGATCGGCGTCGGCGTCTGTGCGGATGCGCTGGCAGCAGCCAGACCCAAAGCAGCAATCGTCGTCAGCAGGACTTTCATGCGTTCCTCCCTTTTGAAATTCGCTTTGCGCGAAGATTAAACCTGATGCTCACGAACCTGAATGCGCAACTCTCCCAGCGGCGCCGAGCGCGCGATCAACCAGTCGCCCGGTTTGACCGGACCGACGCCCTTCGGGGTGCCGGTATAGAACAGATCGCCCGGATGCAGCGTGTAGAAGGATGAAGCGAATTCGATCAGCTTCCGGCAGCTGTAGACCATATATTGCGTGTTTGTGCTCTGGCGCAGCTCGTCGTTGACGTGCAGCGTCATGTCGAGATTGTCCGGATCTGCGATTTCATCGGCCGTCACCATCCACGGCCCGAGCGGCGTGTAGCCATCGACCGATTTGCGGAAGCTGCGATCTTCGGGTCCGCGCACCGTCATGTCGAGACCGAGGCTATAGCCGGCCACGTAATCGAGCGCTTTGTCGAAGGGGATGTTGGTGCCCTTCTTGCCGATGATCATGACGAGTTCGAGCTCATGGTCGTTGCGGCGATCGGGAAAGCGCTGCGGAATGCCCTCGGACGGACCGACCACAGACGAGCAAGCCTTGAGGAAAATTCCGGCCTTGCCGATGTCCGGCCCCATCTTGGACGGCGCGCCGGCGCGCAACGCTTCCATCTCGGCGATATGATCGCGATAATTGGTGGGGGCAGCCATGACTTTCGAGAACCGCGCAACCGGCGGCAGCAGCTTCACCTGCGACAGCGGCTTGCCGGGCGAGGACTTTGCCATGTCTTCGAGGCGCGAACGCCATTCCGGTAGCGCCGCCACAACGGCGTCGCCGAACATGTCATACCGCGCGGCGGCGCGGATCTGGTCCTGCGCGGTAGAAACGTCGTGGACCATATCGCCGATTACGATTCCAAGACGGTCGTTGTCGTATCTGCAAATCTTCATGTTTCCCCCCGATATTCGATTGATGAGTGATGCGGCAGCGCCGGCTCAGGCAGCCCCGCTACGTGACATGCGATGTTCGAGACGCCGCAACAGTGCGACGATGACGATGAGCGGCAAAATCTGAATGATCCCGAGCGCGCAGACTGCGCCGTAGCTGCCACCTTCTTCCCACATGGTCAGGCTGATAGACCCAAGCACATGAGTGCCGGGACCGACCAGCATGATGGAGGCGCCGAGTTCGCGCACGGCGAGAACGAAAATGTAGACCCATGCGGACAGCGCGACGGGCGCCAGCAGAGGCATCAACACGCGCCAGACCATCTGGGCCTGATTGGCGCCGCTCATCTGGGCGGCTTCCTCAAGCTCCTTATGAATCTGCACCAATCCGCCTGACGCAAAGCGCATTCCGTAAGGCATGAACAGCGTCACATAGGCGATGAGCAGGATCCAGATCGTGTTGTAGACCGGGATCGGCAGGATCAGATAGGCGAACAGGATGCTCGCGCCGACGATGATGCTCGGAAACGCAATTGGCAGGAACGCCGCCACGTCAAGCAGCCAACCGTAACGCTTCAGCACGCGCTGGGCGATCCATGCGAGCAGGAAGGTCAGCAGTACGACCGTCGTGGCCGAAAGCGCGCCGAGCGAAACGCTCGTTTTCACAGCGTCGAGGAAGATCGGATAGCTGAAAACGAACTTGTAGTTCGCCAGCGTGAAGTCGCCGCCGCTCTGCACGAAGGGCTGGGCGATCTTCTGGAACAGGGACTGCCAGAACATCGTGAAAAGCGGCAGCCCGAGCGCAATGAAGAACATCGTCCCGATGGCGAAGCAGAGGGGCCAGCGCCATTTGCCAAGATGGAACGAGGTCGGCTTATAGCCCTTGCCGGTAATGGTGGCGTAGGCCTCCGCGTTCTGTGTCGACTTGCGGTAGAGCCACACGGACAAAATACAGATCGCCAGCAGGGTCAGGCTCAACGCACTGGCAGAGCCGATTTCGGGATGCGAGCCGCGAATCGCGTCCTGAATTTCGGTCGTAAACACCGAGATGCGCGCAGGCTTGCCGACAAGTCGCGGAATATCGAACGACTCGATGCCACGAATAAACAAGAGCAACAGCGTCGACAGAATGGCCGGGCGCATCATAGGGAAGGTAATGCGCGTGCTGATCTGAAACTGGCGCGCACCAGAGGTCTGCGCCGCCTCTTCCATTCGCACATCGAGAGCCCGGAACGCCGGACCAAGCAGCAGATAGGCCAGCGGGAAATAGTGCGACGCCATAATCCACATCATTCCCGGCATGGAATAAATGTTGAATGGCGCAACCGTGATGCCGAACGTGGTCTTGATCAGCGCATTCACCCAGCCGACGTTGGGGCTGAGGATCAGCATCCACGCCATGGTGGTCAGCAGGCCCGGCAGCGCAAAAGTCAGCAGCGTGAAATTGTGAAAGACCTCGCGGCCCGGCATGTCGGTACGCTCGACCGCCCAGGCGACGATGCCGCCCATCAGGATCGTCAGGGCAGCGCCACCGGCGGCGAATACGAACGAATTCCACATCAGAACGAGGATGCGCGAACTCGAATAGGCCTGTTTGAAATTGTCGAGGGTGAAATCGCCAGGGCCGTAAACGGTGTCTTCCGCAAAAGCTGTAAGCAAGAGCGCCGCCAGCGGCACCAGCAGAAGCCAGATCGTCAGGGCAATCGCCGCGACGCCCAGCAGGCGCGACCACGACAGCCACGACGGCAGACCCTGTGCGCCCACAGGGCTGGGCGCAGAGCCCGCAAGATTACCCGATACTGCCAACGCTCTGCTCCTCCAACCCTCAGGCACGGTCCTAGACGGTCAGAGCCGGACGATCAATGTCTCCGGCCAGGGTTCGCGGACAGCGCCCCAATACCGACTATTTCGGGTTGAGCAGTTCCTGGGTGATCTTGCCCCACTTCTTTTCGTCATCGTTCGACAAAACGACCGTGATGATCTTGCGATCGCCCAACTTGGTGATCGCATCGGCGGGGTTGGGGGTCACGTCCGGGCGAACCGGCAGTCGACCGGCCGTTGTCAACTGGGTCTGGGCGTCCTTGCTGATCAGGAAGTTCGCCGCGACGAGTGCGGCTTTAGGGTGAGCCGCGCGGGCGCTGATCCCGAGCTGGCCGAAGAACAGCGCCATCGGGTCCATGCCCCAGTAGTCGGTAGGGCTGCCCGAGAGTTTCACGTTGATCGTCAGGTTGGTGTAATTGTTCAGCGTGATCGCATATTCGCCAAGGCCGATGGCGCGTGCCAGCGCCAGATGGCCGTCGACCGGCACCGGCTTCAGGGTCTTCACCAGATCGGTGATGAGCTTGCGGGCTTTTTCCTCACCATAGTGCTGGAACATCGAATAGACCCACTGGGAATCATTGGGGTCCATGCCAACCTTGCCGACCCACTCCGGATGTTTCAGGAAATCCTCATAGGTCTTTGGAAGCTGGTCAGCCTTGATCAGATTGGTGTTGTAGGCTGGTGAATTGTAGTTCGCATAAACGCCGTACCAGCGCTTCGCCGGATCGACCGCCTGCGGGATGATCGACTTCGCTTCCGGCAGATCGATAGGCAGAAGGAATTCCTGCGGCAGCTTGCTGACCGCGGTGGTCACCACAATATCCCACGAGCGCTGCTGTGCGCGAGCTTCAAGCGCGATTCGGCTCATCAGGCCAGTGTCGGACGAGCGAATGTAGCTTACCTTGACGCCGCTCTTGTCCTCGAACATCTTCCACAACGGCAGTGCTTCCTGCTCGTTCATGGAGCCATACACAGTAAGCGCGCCCTCGGCCTTTGCGGCGGCGAGCTGTTCGGCTGTCGCCCACGCTACACCTTGCGCGGCGGCTGGTGCGGCGGCGAGCGCCCAGCCGGCTAAAGCCAGCGCCGAAATTTTTACAAAACCCGATTCCAGACGCGACATGAGAATTCCCTCCGAAAACCGCGAAAACACATGGTTGTTGTTGGTGTAATCAAAGCACACATTTGCCCTTGAGGACAACCACACGACAGCCGGACAGGCATCAATTTCAGCGGTTTCGTGATCGCCGCTTGTGCGAGGAGCCTCGACACCTACAATCAGCGATTCTGTAGTCCCCCCGAAAGTGCAGATGCAAACGCCCGCCAGCCCGCCTTCGCGGCCTCCGCTCAACACGATTCTGCTGATTGGCGGCCTTGGCATTGCCCAGTTGATCGGCTGGGGGTCGCTGGTTCACATCTTCTCGTCCTTCATTACTCCGATGAACGCGGAATTCGGCTGGACATCGGCGCAGATGACCGGAGCGCTGACGGTCGGGCTTTTCATCGGCGATCTGGCGTCGATCCCGGTTGGCAAATGGATCGACCGCTACGGCGGCCACGTGATCCTGACTCTCGGGGCGACGCTCGGCGCCTTCCTGCTGGCGACCTGGTCGCTGATCGATGCGCTCTGGCACCTTTATGTGATCTGGAGCGTCATGGGCCTTGCGATTGCGACGACGCTCGGCACCAATGCAGCCACGATCGTCACCGCAAATCTGACGGACTACCGCCGCGGCCTGATGCTGCTGGGACTGGTGACCGGCCTTGCCTCGTCGGTGATCATTCCTCTGTCGAGCCTCCTGATCGTCCGGTTCGGCTGGCGGGAGGCGTTGGTGATCATGGCCTTCGTGCAGTTCATCGGTTGCGCCAGCATTTGCGCTCTGGTCCTGCGCGGCACCGTCGGCAGTCGCACGCGCCCGCAGGGCGTCAAGGCGCACAGGGATGAACAGTCACTTCTGAAGATCGTGATGCGGCGACAGGCCTTCTGGAGCCTGTCGTTTGCATTCGCGATCCACTGGTTCGTGACTTCGTTTTCATCGGTGCATCTGCTGCCGATGCTGCTGGAACGAAACATGTCGCTCGATTCAGCCTTGTCCATCGTGGCGCTGGGCGGGCCGATGGTGCTGATTTCACGATTCCTGTTGCTGTTCTTCGATCTCAACACATCGGCACGGAGGACCGGCCGCGTAGTGTTCCCTATCCTGTGCCTGAGTTTTCTCGTTCTCGTCTGGTCGAACACATCTGGTTACTGGGGCGCGGTCGCCTTCGCGGTGGCCTACGGGCTCAGCAACGGCGTTGTGCTGATCGTTCGCCAGACTGCGATTGCGGAAATTTTCGGCATTCGCGGCTACGGCGAAATCTCGGGCGCGATAACTACGGTCTCGATCTTGCCGCGTACTCTGTCTCCGCTGGCCATATCAATGCTGCACGGATGGCTTGGCGGCTACCAGCCGGTAGCATGGATATTGACGGGCCTGATTACGCTGTCGACCGTCGCGTTCTACATCGCGGCAGCCGACAAGGGACCGAAGATTTGAAACCTTAGTCGAAGTCTTACTAGTCGAAGTCTTGCGCCAGTTCGGCGCGCACGGCTTCGGGCAACACCGCCATGTGATTGTAGTTCTGATGTCCCAGACCGAGGATCACCTGTGCGTCCGGCTTGCGGAAAGCCGCGATCTGCGCAGCCGTGAACGGGAAATGCACGAACTGCACCGACGAAGCCTTGCCGTCGGCGCGGGTGCGGTCCTGATCTTCCTCGGCCGCGCAAATGACCTTTTCGCCACCGACCATGATGAAGGCCGTCTCCTCGATGCCGCCGAGACGCGCCAGCACATTGGCGCGGAAAATCGGATCGTCGATCTCGATCATGAAGGTTGCGGTCAGTTCCGAGCCCTTGGGGATCAACGGATTATATGCGGCTATTTCATCGGGCACCTGCTCGACGCCGCCTTTTTCGATGAAGACCATTTCGTGGACCTGAAGCCACATGGTCTCGTAGTTCTCGAAATAGAATGTCACATGCGGGCCGACCTGCACACGACGATTGCGCTTGTTGGCCGCGATGCGGCGGCGCGTTTCCACACGCACCTTGCCGTATTCGGCCATCGGCATGATGTCGGCAGGAGAGAGGGAGTGCTTCGGCATGTTGTCCTCGACAGATCCAGCTAGGGCGTGAGCCCGTAGGCGCGCGCCATCACCAGAATGGGATGGCTCAGAAGTTCGGGCTTGGGAGCATCGTTCCCGAGGCGCTCGACACCCTGTGCGATATGTACGCCTGCAAGCGGGCATTCGGATGTCACGAAAGCCTTTTGTCCTTCGGCGACCTGACGGAAAACAGGCCGCCCGACTTTCATGCCGACCGCAAAATTCTCTTTCTTGAAGCCCCAGGAGCCGCCATGGCCGGAGCAGCGTTCCAGCACCTGCACATCGGCTTCCGGCACGAGCTTGAGCATGTCGGCCGCCTTCTGGCCCATGTTCTGCGCGCGCGAATGACAGGCCAGATGGATTGATACGCCGCCCGGCACAGGCTTCATGCCCGGCGCGAGGCCTTCCTTCTTTGCAATATCGATAATGTATTCACTGAGATCGAAGGTAGCGCGCGACAGCAGTTTCACATCCTCATCCTTCGGCAGGATGAGCGGCCATTCCATCTTCAACATCAAGGCGCAAGACGGCACGGTGGCGATGATGTCGTAGCCCTTCTCGATCCACGGTTTGAAGGCGGCAGCGACTTCACGCGCCGCCTTGGCGACTTCGCCGATCTTGCCCTGTTCGAGCATCGGCATGCCGCAACAATGGGGATGGATGACTTCCGTCTCGACGCCGTTCTGCGCCAGAACGGCGCGCGCCGCCATGCCGACATCGGGGCTGTTGTAATTGGTGAAACAGGTTGCGTAGATCACCGCCTTGCGGCCAAAGCCTGGCGCATCGCGGTTGATCTTGATCGGCGTGGCGTCGGCGCGACGCTCGAAGCTCATGCCGACATATTTCGGCAGGGCGGCCTCGCGATGCAGACCCGCAACCTTTTCGATGATCGGTCGCGTGAGGCTGTTTTTCGTGTCGCTGGCCCAGTTGGCGATGGGCGCCGCAAGTGAGGCGAGCTTGCCATTTCGATCTGTCTTCGCAAGTTCGCCATCGGTGAAGGGCACTTTTCCCTTGCGGGCCTCGACGGCGCGATAGCGCAGCATCAGATGCGGGAAATCGAGATTGAACTCGTGCGGCGGCACGTAGGGACACTTGGTCATGTAGCACATGTCACAGAGCGTGCACGCGTCCACGACCGACCCAAAATCCTTGCTCGACACGGTATCGAGTTCGCCGGACTTGGACTCATCGACGAGATCAAACAGACGAGGGAATGAATCGCAAAGGTTGAAGCAGCGGCGGCAACCATGACAGATGTCGAAAACACGACGCAATTCCTCGTCGAGTTTCGCCTCGTCGTAGAAATCGGGGTTTTCCCAGTCCAGCGGATGCCGGGTGGGGGCTTCGAGACTGCCCTCTCTCATGCTGCTGCCCTCAAGCGGTCAGGAATTTGTAGTTCAGAAACACATCCGGCCGGACAAGCCGGCCGGATGATCGTCAGGCCCTGATCGGGTCGATTACTTGATTTCGTCCAGAGCGCGCTGGAAGCGGCCAGCGTGCGAACGCTCGGCCTTGGCCAGCGTCTCGAACCAGTCGGCGATTTCCTCGAAGCCTTCTTCGCGGGCCGAACGGGCCATGCCCGGATACATGTCGGTGTATTCGTGCGTCTCGCCGGCGACCGAAGCCGCGAGGTTCAGCGAGGTCTTGCCGATCGGCAGGCCGGTGGCCGGGTCGCCGACAGCCTCGAGGAACTCGAGATGGCCGTGCGCGTGGCCGGTCTCGCCTTCCGCGGTGGAGCGGAAAACGGCGGCGACGTCGTTGTAGCCTTCAACGTCAGCCTTTTGTGCGAAATACAGATAGCGACGGTTCGCCTGCGACTCGCCTGCGAATGCGTCCTTCAGATTCTTTTCGGTCTTGCTGCCCTTGAGCGAAGCCATGTGTCTTTCCCTCACGAAAATGCGCGTGATCGCCAAAGATGCGATTGCCCGTTACATACGGCGCGACCGTCCTGACGGATCACGTCAGTTGTGATGTTTGGAGGCACTATTGTCAACCGCTGCAGCCTGCGGCGCGGCACCGCTCAGATGGCGTTCGCGGGCTCGCGGGAAGCCCCTTCGGCGCGAAGATTTTTCCGCGCCATAAGGGTTTTCGCCGCATCTACGCCGGCCCCCTCAGGGCCGGACGAAAACACCACCCCATACATGGAAAGTGCCCCCTCACGGGTGACGTAGCCGGCGCGGACATCGGCCAGAACGAGCGCCGGATCGCGCGCAAGCGGGTCGCCGAAGCCGCCGCCGCCGGGCGTTTCGAGCCTGACGATGTCGCCGTCGACGACCGGATAATCCGCATAGCGGGTGGGCAGGCGCTTTTCGCGCTCGGTACCGGGATTGATCCTGATATCGCCGGTCCGGGCAGCCTTGCCTCCGGCGGCGCCCTCCGGGGGGATGACGTGTTTGGACGAGCGGATCGAGAACCGCGCGTCGGCCAGATTGACGTATTCCCGCACGAACCCCAGCCCGCCCCGGAAGGCCCCGGCCCCGCCGGAATCCGGGATCAGTTCGAATTTCGTCAGCCGTGCGGCAAATTCGCTCTCGATGATCTCGATTGGCGTGACCTTACCGTTGGCCTGATTGACCATCGTACCGGACACGCCGTCTTTGCTAGATCGTGCCCCGCCGCCGCCGCCGAACAATTCGTACTGCACATAGGCCTTGCCGGCGGATGTGCCGCGCCCGCCGAAAATGATGGAGCGTCCGCCGCAGCCGTCCGCCCTACCCCGGCCCGGCGCAATTTGCGCCATGGCGGCGAAAACGGACTCGACGAGCGCATGGACGGTCGGATTGTAGGTATTCACAGGCGCGGGAAATTGCGGGTCGAGCACGCTGCCGGGCCGCAGCACGATATTGAAGGCAGCCAGCGAACCGCTGTTCATCGTCATATGGGGATCGATGAGCGACACGAGGCAGAAAAGGCAGGCGGCGCGCACTAGCGAGGGGCGGATATTTGCCGGGCCTCGCGTCTGGTCAGCCGATTTCGAGAAGTCGAACGTGATGTTATCGCCGACCTTGCGCACGCTCACATGAATACGCACGGGCTTTTCGAGATCGATGCCGTCGTCATCGACGAAACGCTCGGCCTCGCAGGCGCCGTCAGTCCATTCGGCGACGCCGGCGCGCAGGCGCGTGCGGGCGTTTTCGAGGAGCCGCTCAAAACAGGCGAGCAGATGATCGCGCCCCAACTTGCGCGACAGCGCCCCCACGCGCTCGACCCCGATGCGAACGCAGCCAAGCTGTCCACGAATATCGCCCAGCACGAGTTCGGGCGTGCGGCTGTTGGCGGCGATAATACGCTCGATTTCGAGATTGCGTGCGAAACCGCGCTGATAGCGCACCGCCGGCAGATGCAGGCCTTCATTGAAGGTCTCTTTCGCCTGCCCAGAACAGGACCCCGGAACCGGTCCGCCAATATCGCTTTTATGGGCAATCGAGCCGCAAAAGCCGATGAACG
>CANJWR010000088.1 GCA_947478455.1 Beijerinckiaceae bacterium
GCTACGCTCCGCACGCCTCGATGCGTGCGACACCACAACTCACAAGGGCTCATGCAGCCCTTTTCTCTCAACCAGACTGGTACACTTTTACGCCGCCATCTGGCACAATTTGTCGCCGCCATTGACACCTCGGCCAGCACCGGACCTTCAATCAGACGTTTGCAGTTGTTTGAAAAATGAGGGGATGACTGAGCCCTGCAGTTCGATATCTACGGCGGGGCGTATTTCAGCATCGATAACTGGTACTTTGCATTCTATGAAGGCTTGCAAGAAATTGAATTTAATGCCTACGGCGCTGACCCGTTGATCGATGACATTCTGGCCGGCGTAGCACCTCCTGCCAGCGTCAGCATCGAGTATACTGTTGCGGACGATCATGGTCGCACATCGACCGCGACGGCGACCTTCCTGGTTGGAAGCGAAGGGGCGCTGGCCACGCATGCCACGCCCTCTGCCGATACACTCTGGGTCGATGCTGATTCTCCCGCTTATTGGTCCACGACCTATGTCCTGTCGTATGAATACGGTTTCACCGGCACTCCTCTGGTCACCAACATTGCAGCGCAAGGCGGAACGCAGACGTCCGTGCTGCCAAATCAGACGACCGTTCTTTCGGACACCTACGGTGCCTTGTCTATCGATCAGGATGGCCTAGCAACTTACGCGCCGGACACCGCCAACGCGGTCGTAATGGCGCTGGATGAAGGCGATACGCTCTATCGCTCATTTACCTACACGGTCACCGACGACGTTCGCAGCTATCAGGCTGACCTTGTGGTCGCCGTGCATGGCGTGAATGATGCGCCCGTCGGCAAAAATGATTCCGCAACCACATCACTCTCGCTCGGCGGACAGGTATCCGGCAATGTGCTGAGTAATGATACGGACCCCGACCTCCATGACACGCTTTCAGTCGTTGAATTGCAGGACGCTTACGGCAACCCATTCCAGATAGGGGTAGTGGCACAGGGCCAGTATGGCACACTTACTTTGAATGCCGATGGCAGTTACGCTTATCAGATTGACCCGAATCTGGTTGCGGGCCTGGCTTCCAACTACAAGGTTCCGGACCAATTCACTTACGCACTCAGTGACGGCAGCCTTTTGTCCTATGCTACCTTGCTGGTGAATGTTGCGGACAATCTGGCCCCCGTCGTCAGCGCTGCTACGCCGATTCATGTGCAGGAAAATGCCTGGGTTGATATCGGCAACCTCTTGCAGGCAGTGAACGCGTCAGACCCGGAAGGGGCCCAACTTTCAATCGTTAACCCCTCCTACTATCTGGAACCATCGTCAAATTCTGACGGACATTATTTCCTGTATACGTTTTACCTGACACAAGGGCGCCTAATGGCGGGGGAAGTTCAGACCTATACGTTGAATTTCGGAGTTTCCGATGGCTCTAACGTTACGTATGCTTCGATCGACGTGATCGTGACCGGAATAGATGATCCTCCTTTTGCTGCCCCCCAAGACAAGGTCATCGCAGCTCCGGCCGGATCACCAGTTGATGTTGGACTAATCGTTGTCGATGTGGACTCCAGTCCGCCCGCCGGGACTGTGCAGATATACCAATTGCCTGATCTGGCCGGGACTTTGATGCAAAATGGCGCCGCCATACATGCGGGCGACACGATTGCGATCGCAGATCTCGATAACCTGTCGTTTGAATTCGCAACCGCCGCAACTGCTGATGATTTTTTCTATAGAACTTCGAATTTTGCCGAAAACTATAGTTACAGTGGGTCTGTTTCCTTCTTGCCTGTGATAGACGGCGCCGACAACGTGATCGACGCCAGCCACCCCACGTATCACAGCCCCAGAGTCGCCCATCTGGTCGGCGGTTCTGGCAACGACACGTTCCGCGGCTTCACGAGCTACTGGTACGGCAATGGCATAGAAGCATTGTCCGAACTGAGCGGCGGCGACGGAAGCGACCACTTCGAATTTGCAACCCCGCAATATATGCCGTCGCATATCACTGACTTCACATCAGGCAGCGACACAATTGATCTTGTTGCCACAGGGTTTGGCCTGACTTCTGGGCTGGTGCTTTCAGTTGTCGAAGTTGCAGAACCGTTCGTGCAATTGCCGCCAGGAGATAGCCCGGTCCTTACGCTCGACAACGCCGGTGACAATGCCGGTACGCTCTACCTCAGCACCTACAATGTTCAGTACTCGTACTGGAATCAGACGCTGATCGGAACACTCGATGGCGTGATGCATCTCGCGCCGGGCGATGTAAGGGTCATTTAGTCTGCTGGTCTTTAGCCGCGGATACGATCCGGTTCTTCGATCTTCGCCAGACACTTGCCATTCGACGGGCGAACATCAGTGTTCGCCTCCGGGCGGCAGACTGGCGCGCAAGACGCATAACGCGCCTAAAGCGGGATCACCAGAAGCGTGTGAATTTGCCGCGAGTCGAGAATGATGAGTCGCTGCCGAAACACAAGCGCGCCGCTTTCGCGTGTCAGAACGTCAAAACTGCGTCCACACGCGAAAACAGAAGATGCTCCTTCCGTCATAGTCCGCATCACACTAAAGGCGCTACGCACCGTCATGTCAGGGCCGTTCTGCGACTCCACCCGCAATCCGCTGGTCATGTGGCAATAGACATGCGGCTCGTAAATGTTCGCCATGCGAAGCGCCGAGATCCGATCCTGCATCATGCCGCGGCCGTTACAGTAGATCATCGACAATGGCATGCCAGCATCGTGGTTTTCGCGTGTTGTGACGCGATAGGTTGCATTGGCGGAAAAAAACGAGGGCCAGTCCTCGAAGCGACCGTCGTCGAGACATTCCGCATAGCGAGTGTAGAAATCAGAGACCTCGAAGCGCAATGCTGGCGACAAATCTGGAGCTACGCCCGTCATGACCGCTCCCCCGGCGTCATGCAATCGGTCCAGCCTTTCCAGAATCCGCGTACCGCGGCCTCGGTAACGCGTGATCCTTCAATCGGCTCAATGCCTGTTCCGCCCATCTGCATCACAGTGCGGGCCTCAGGGTCGGCATAAGCAGCGCGCTGGACCCAGCCCCCGACGCAACCATCTTCCATCGAGATCAGCCCAGCAGGGCCCACCAGGTTGTTCACCTGCAAACGAAGTTCCTGCATGTCAGCGTCGTCGTCCTCGAAGCCCAGCACAGTCCACAGCAATTCGCTGCTGTCCGGACCTTTCGGCACGAGTTGCCTCACGGCAAGCGCATTCAAAATCTGCTGCACCACCAGCGTGGGAAAGATCGTCTGGATCGCATTGGTAGTCAGATCGCCTAGTTCGAGCTTATGCTCCATCATACGCGTGTCGTTCAGCCGATAGGACTCCTTCAACGAACGAACCTGCTCGCCTTTGACGGCATCGTTCGAATCGGCGTTGCGCACCGTGTAGCTGAGATGATGCCATCCGTCCGGCGATATTTTGACGCCGCCTCCCATATTCGGCCGCACCACGCCAAACGTGTTGTGGAATACATGCAACAGGCTGGCGTGATAAGAATCCTTGTTGTTCTCGGCGTAAAGTTTCCAGTTGTTCGGCAAAATCTGGCTGTGATAACCGAGCACCTTGAGTGGTTTGATGAAGACGCGATCGATGTTGCTGGCGAGTTCGGCGCCGATGTAACTGCCGAAAGGCGGCGTCTTGTCGCTGAAAGTTCCCAGCACGAGCCCACTATAGGTCTCGACACGCAGCCGCTCTAGTGCATGCTTGCCCATGTCGAAATCGGCCGCCAATCCGCCCTTGCCGTTGACGCCTTTGCGGAACGCAATACCGGTCAACCGACCGACGAGATCATATGTCCAATTGTGATAGACGCAAACGAACTCGCGAATATTGCCGCGCGGCTTGTAGCAGACCATCGCGCCTTTGTGGCTGCACCGGTTCACCACCGCGTTGATAGAACCGTCCTGGGCGCGCACCATGATTACCGGCGAATCGCCGACCCATGTGTTCTTGTAATCGCCCGGATTGGGAATTTCGCACGCGAGGCCAAGGTAATTCCATGTCGGTCCGCGAAAAATCGTCTGCTGCTCGCGAGCATAAACTTCCGGATCGGTATAGACTCGGTAGGGAATGCTCGAACAATCGTCTGTTCGCGGCGCGTCGCTCATCATGCCACCTGACGTCCACTGCTGTTATGCAAGATCATTAGCTAATCATCCAGGCGCGTCAATGCGGTTGACAGGAAGTCACTTGGCTCTAATCTCGATGCGCTGAAACTGCGGGAGAGCGGATGACTCGGTTGCCGATCACAATGGCTTGCGGCCCCTACGACCGTATGGAAGCTCTGTCACAAGGGCACATCCAACCCGAGGGCATCGCGCTTCGCTATCTTGGAATTCAGTCATCTCCCGAGATATTCGCGCGGATGATCAAGACGCGTTCGTTCGATATTGCCGAAATGTCGCTTGCGCATTACATGATCATGCGTAGCCGCAACGAGTTTCCTTACATTGCGATCCCGGTCTTTCCCTCGCGCGTATTCCGGCACGGCTATATCTTCATCAACAAGAACTCAGGCATCAAGTCGCCAAAGGATCTCGAAGGCAAGCGTGTCGGCGTTCAGGAATACCGCCAAACGGCGGGGGTCTGGGTGCGTGGCATTTTGCAGGACGACTACGGCGTGAACCTTGACACGATCCACTGGGTCGAGGGCGGCGTCAACGATCCACGCCCGGCGGACGACGAGATGGATCTGCGGCCGCTACAGGACGTTTCGCTCGAACTCATCCCGGAAGATCAGACGCTGAACGATCTGCTTGAAGCGGGCAAGATCGACGCATATTTCGGCGCACGGCGTCCAAATTCATTCGACCGCGGCAAGAATGTCGTGCGTCTGTTCCCGGACTATCGGGAAAAGGAGCGCGATTTCTACCAACGCACCGGCTTCCATCCGATCATGCACACGCTCGTGATGCACGAAGACTTTCACGCGGAGCACCCTTGGGTTGCCGAAAGTATTTTCAAGGCGTGCGAAGAATCGAAAAAGATCGCGATCCGGAATCTCAAATACTCGGGCGCGCAGAAAATGATGCTGCCGTGGCTCTATGACGAAATGGCCGATATGGAAAAGCTCATGGGGCCAAATCCGTGGCCTTACGGCCTGAAAGCCAACAGGCCGATCTTAACCGCTTTCATGCGCTATCTGGTGGACCAGCACTTCCTGCCCGCTTCCAGGCCAATCGACGATCTGTTCGCGCCTATCGTGCAGTGGACCGAATAAAGGCTCCTAGCGGCCTACCGTTCGAGCTTTAATAGTTCTCAGGATAGTGGAAATGTCGGGGCGTCGCCGACGTCACGCCGAGGTCACAAGCGGCTTGAAATGCCCTGCCATCGCAAGCTGGAAACCTGTCTGCACGCCTATATCGACGGCTGCTTCCTGGGTGATGATCAGAAAGCTGCTCTGTTCCGCATGGTTGGACGCGGCGCCGGCTGGCTGAGCGGCGCTCCATGGCGCGATCTACGCGATTCGCTTTCGCATTGAAGGATGCTTCAATCGGCTGAAGAACTCAGATCCTACAACACCCCCATCAGCATGGGGCGGCCTGCGTTGAATGTTCTGCTCTCATTCGCCCGGTTCGAACGGGTGGTCACGGGCGAGCGCATCCGGGACAAGATCGCCGCCTCACAAAAAATGCTCCGGATGGGAGTTGTGGTTCCGCTCGTCTGTCGGGTCGAGGAACGCAAATGGCCGGAGTTCGAACCGGTCTCTGCGTATACGAACCAGTCTCGCGCCGACGTCCGTTCCGGGATTTTGGAAAACGTTTTTGGGGCCCTCAGACGAGGCTCTGTAATTCACCCTCGGCGAGCCTTCAGTCCTGTCTCAGACTGGCCGTTGAGCAGATACTTGCAAAAATCACCCGGAAAAGCGCGCCTTTGCGGTCCGGGTCGGAAAACGCCGGTTGCGGAAAAATGACTGGTGCCGATTATCAGAATCGAACTGATGACCTACCGCTTACGAAGCGGTTGCTCTACCGGGCTGAGCTAAATCGGCTAACCGGACGGGACATTTTCAGTTCCGCCATACGTCCGTCGAAGACGCGTTTCTCATATCGATTACAAACCGGCTTTGCAAGCAAATGCCGGTCGCCTGTTTACGTGTCCCGCCTCAGCGGCCCCGTGGTCCGGGATCGTCTGGCAGATGAGCGCCGGCGTCTGCCGTTTGCTTCTTCTGCGCCGCAGGGGCGTCCGGCACGGGTGTAGCGGGCAAGACTTCTGACGAAGTGGACGTTAAGATTGGCTCTGCAGCCTTGGCGATCGATGCAGTTGCTTCGACAGCTACGGGAGCAACCGCGGTTTCTGGCGCCGTAGACGCTGGCTCCACGGGCGCGGGCGGCGGGGTCACGTCGACGACCGGCGCAGCTTCGATCTGCGGCAGCGGCGCAGCCGGCTCCGGAATGGCGGGTTCGGCAATCGGCGTCAGCCGTTCGGGCGGCGTCTGCCACACGAAGGCGTCAAGCTTCCCGGTCACCGGAGAAACCGGCGACCATGTATCCGAAATATAGCCGTCAGCTATCCAGGCCGGATCGCGCGGCGCGCGGGCGGCGCGACCGAGCCATTCCCGCACAAGGCCGGTTGCGCCATGCTCGGTTTCCTCGATATCGGCCATCAGCAGGCAGGCGCGCACGGTCGGACGCAGGCCGGAACGGTCCTCCATCAGGGGCCGCATCGTGTCGCGGGCCTTCTGGAAATCACGAGCCTCAAGGGCGGCGCGCGCCACCATCAGGCGGCTTTCGGGATGTTCAGGCGAGAAACGTGCGAGCGTCTGGGCGCGCTTCAGGCGGTCGTTGGCGGAATCGCCCGGGCGGACGTCCACATAGGCGCGACCGATCTCCGGATGAGGCGCAATGCGCCAGCCGGCTTCGAGCGCCTTGGCGGAGCGGCGAAGATCGCCGCGGCGCGACAGGAGGCGGCCCAGCAGAACGGTGGCGGGCGCCAGTTCGGGCGCCAGCTTGGCGGCCTCGCGGGCAATCGACAGCGCCTCGACCGGATCGCGTTCGGCGACCTCCGTCGCGATGGCGGTCTGCAACACGGCGCGCTGGCGACGGGCCGTATCCTTGTCGATCAGCTTGCGCTTGACGTTGCTCTCGACCGTCTGGAGCGCGCGCTGCCAGTTTTCCTGCGCCGAATGATGTTCCAGCACGGCCTGTCCGGCCCAGCCGATGGGGGCGATTTCGTGCGCCTGCGAGGCGAAACCGAAAGCCGCATCGCCATCGCCGCGACGGCGCGCCTCGATATGAAGGCCGCGCAGACCGAGCACGCGGGTCTCGGGCTTTTCAAGCATACGATGGAAAGCGCGCTCGGCCGCATCGCGATCGCCGCCGA
The DNA here is from genome assembly GCA_947478455.1 of Beijerinckiaceae bacterium. GTDB lineage: Bacteria > Pseudomonadota > Alphaproteobacteria > Rhizobiales > Beijerinckiaceae > Terripilifer. The sequence continues at coordinate 7,317 of CANJWR010000088.1, forward strand.
GTTGGGCAACCTGTGCCTTGAGCAGCAACGACAGGGGCTGTTCGCCGAGATGTTTTTCGGCTTCGCGGGCAGCCTTGTCGGCGGCGCGCAAATCGCCAGCGCCGGCGGCCACCATGCCGCGCGTCAGGGCGTCATAGCCCTTCTGGCGGCGGCGATGACGTTTCCACAGATACATCAGCGACGGGAAGCGGAACACGAACCGCAGAATGCTCCACAGGACCATCGCCGCAATCGTGAAGCCCAACAGAGCCGCCAGACCGACCAGAAGCGAGGTCTCGATCCGGTAACCCTGCCAGGTCAGGACGATGTCGCCCGGCCTGTCGGCGATCCACGCCAGCCCCAGCGCTGCAGCCGCCAGAATGCAAAGATAAATCAGAATACGAATCATTTGTTCACCGCCCGGCGGTTCAATTTTTTGTCTGTGCGAGACGCGCGATGGCGTCTGCCTGAATGGCGAGCGCAGCCCTGTCGGCCTTCACTCGCGCGTCGAGTAGCCCGGCCCATGCGGCGGACGCTTTCTTTGCCCCCTCTGGCAGGCTGTTCCAGGCCGCAAGAGCAGCCGGGAGGTCGCCGCGTCTCAGGGCCCCCTCAATGCGCGCCACGATATCGGCGGGCGTATCGCCTGCCGCTTCGCCGACGGGGCGGATGCGCACAAGAGACGAGGCGCTGCGCGACAGGCGGTCCAGCACGCCGTTGTCGTTGCGGCCGTCATTGTCGGCTGCGATCGGGCCCGCAAGTGGTGCGAAAGCCGCGACCAGCGCTGCAGGCGTCTGCACGCCTTTTGCCGAGACCGCTTCGAGTGGCGCAAGGCTTGCCTGTTCAACGCCGAGAGATTTCAGGGCGGCCAGTTCCGCCGAAAAGGGCGCGCCGCGATCAAGCGACCGAACGAGCGATTGCGCCACGACGCCGAGCGCCGCCACGCCGGCGGTGGATAGAGTTGGTTCCACACGCGTCTCGGTGGCGCGCGCCTCGACCTTCGGGGTCGCCAGACCGGCCTCGATGGCGGCAAGTCGCGTTTCTACCTTGCTGATCCGGTCCTGAACCGGACCGAGATCTACCGGGGGGGCCGCAGGCGGTGGGGCGGCTGGCGCAGCGGATGGAGATGGAGCTGCGCCGTTGTTCGGCGCTGACGGACGGGCGGCGGCCTGCTGCGCGGCTGCAGCCGCAGTTCTGGCGGCTTCGGCGCCGGTCTGGGCGTTGCGGGCGGCGGTCTCTGCGGCCGCGATGCGCTGTTCGAGAGCCGCCAGGACATTTGCGGCCGGAGCAGGCGCGGCGGCGGCCGCAGGAGCCGCGGCGGGGGCTGGCCTTTGTTCAATAGCCTTCAGACGCGTATCCAGTGCCGCGATGGCGGCAGGATCGGCCAGACTGGCGGTGCGCTTGTCCAGAGCCGCCAACCGCTCTTCCAGCGTTTTGGTCTGTCCGGCCAAGGCCTCGATGGCGGCGTCGCCATCGTTATACCAGTGAATGGCCGCAGCCCCGCCCACGGCCAACACCGCCCCGCCCAGAATCGCGACCAGAAGCGGCAATTTTGACGAGCGGGCCGGAGCGTCCTTCACGGCCGGCGTCGCCGCCTCGCCGGAAGCCACAGATCCGGTCTCCGTCACAGGGTCCAGAACCGGCTCTGTCGCCGGCGTGGTCTCTGCCTCGGCAACGGTCGATTCCGACGATTCGATCGCTTTTGCGTCGATGACAGTGGGTTCGCGCCGCTTGTCGCGGTTCGGCGTCGCATCCTGCGAGCCTGTCTCCGTACCGGAGGAATGATCGGTTTTGTTCATGCCCGCTCGCTTTGGTTTCGCGCAACATAGGTCCGCGAAGTCTGGTCAAGAAAAGAAATCTGGCCGCAAGGTTAGTGCAGCGCCTCAATAATTTTTCTCTGCGGCTAAACTGTGCCGCCAGCCTGTGGTGTTTGCGCCTAGCCAGACATTTTCGCAATGGCGTCCGACAGGGCCAGAATGCGCGTTGCGATTTCTGCATGAAGCCGCTCGACCATGCGTCCATCGAGAGAAATTGCGCCCTTGCCGGCGTTTTCGGGTAGTTCGAAGGCTGCAATGATCTTTCGGGAGGCGGCGATTTCGGCCGCGTCGGGCGAAAAGACTTCGTTGCAGATGGCGATCTGGCCGGGGTGAATGAGAGTCTTGCCGTCCATGCCGAGATCGCGGCCCTGCTCGCATTCGGATCGGAATCCGTCGAGATTATTGATATCGCCGTAGACGCCGTCGATCAGGTCTACCCCGTAGGAGCGCGCCGCCAGCACACAGGTGGATAGCCACGGCAGCATGGGGGCGCGGCCCGGAATCTGGCGGGCGCGGGTTTCGCGGGCGAGATCGTTCGTACCCATCACCAGCGCCGTCAGCCGCGAGGCGGGATCGGCCGCCGTTCGAACGATGGAATCAGCGTGCAGAATGGCCTGCGGGGTCTCCATCATGGCCCAGAGGCGGGTTTCCTCCGGCAGACCGGCGTCGCGGATGACCTTGGCGGCCATCATGATGTCGCCGGGCGAGGAAACTTTCGGGATCAGGATAGCATCGGGCCGTGTGCCGGCCAGCGCGGCGATGTCGTCCGCCCCCCAGGGGCCGGAGAGCGCGTTGACGCGCACGATCAGTTCGCGTGCGCCATACCCGCCTGCCCCGAGTGCTGCGGCGATTTGCCCACGAGCGACTGCCTTCTGGTCGGGGGCAACAGCGTCTTCCAGATCGAGGATCAGGGCGTCCGCCGGCAGCGATCTGGCCTTGTCGAGAGCCCGGGCGTTGGAGCCCGGCATGTACAGAACGCTTCGACGGGGGCGCAGGGCCATGAGATTCTCCGGTACGGACTGGATGAACTGGTTGCGCCGCACAATAATGCCCGATAACCGAAAAGGCCATCGTCCCATAGGATGGGTCAGCCACACCGCCCTTTGCGGCGAAGCTGCGACCCGCAGGAGCAAACCTTGACCAGCGCCGAAACATCGAAAGCCGAGATCCTGCCGGACCGTCTGGTGAGCGGCTATGCGTCCTTTCTGGCCGGAAGGTTCGGGCAGGAGCGCAACCGCTTTCAGCATCTTGCCGAAGCCGGTCAGAAGCCGCGCATCATGCTGATCGGCTGCTGCGATTCCCGCGTGTCTCCAGAAGTGATCTTCGACGCCGGCCCGGGCGAGATTTTCGTCGTCCGCAACGTGGCCAATCTGGTGCCGCCCTATGCGCCCGACGACGATCTGCATGGGACGTCCGCGGCGCTCGAATTCGCCGTCATGGGTCTGCGGGTCGAGCATGTGGTGGTGATGGGCCATGCCCAGTGCGGCGGCGTGAAAGCCTATGCGGAGGGCGAGGCGGATCCCTATCAGCGCCCGTTATCGGCGGGCGATTTCATCGGCAAATGGATCACCCTGATCGGCCCTGCGGCCGAGCGCGTGGGACCCCCGAATGAGCCGATGGTCGATTATGTTGAAAAACTGGCGCTGGAATCGATCCGCCAAAGCCTCGCAAATCTGCGCACGTTTCCGTGGGTGCGGACCCTTGAGGCGCGCGGAATGTTATTCCTGCACGGTGCCTATTTCGGCGTTGCGACCGGAAAGCTGCTGGCGCTCGACGAAACCACGAACCAATTCGTGCAGGTGGCAGACGAAATGCATGCGGAGGCGTTCAGTCAGCCGCGTTTTTAGGTGATCAGATGATACCTCTTTCGGTTCTCGATCTTTCCTTTGTGACCTCCGCCACGCCACCGAGCCGGGCGCTGGCCAATTCCATCGATCTCGCCAGACATGTCGATGAGCTGGGCTATGAGCGCTACTGGCTGGCCGAACACCACAGTCTGCCGTCGGTCGCGTCGAGTGCGCCGGAAATCCTGATCGGACAGATCGCCGCTGTGACGAAAAACATCCGGGTCGGCGCAGGCGGGGTGATGCTGACCAATCATGCGCCCCTGATGGTGGCGGAGCGCTTCAAGATGCTCGCGGCGCTGTTTCCCGGGCGCATCGATCTGGGGCTCGGGCGCGCGCCCGGCACGGATCAGGTGACGGCCTACGCCCTGCGGCGTCGTCTGGAGACCCGGCAGGGGGACGATTTTCTCGAACGTCTGCAGGAACTGATTTCATGGGAATCGCGCGACTTCCCCGAGAATCATCCGTTCCGCAATGTATTCGCCATGCCGTCTGATGCGCCGCTGCCGCCGATCTGGCTGCTGGGCTCCAGCAATTACAGCTCCGAACTCGCCGCCATGGTGGGCGCAGGTTACGCCTTCGCGCATCACTTCTCGGACTTCGACGGCATCGCCGCCATGCTGTCCTACCGGAGCAAGTTCAAGGAAGGCGGCTGGCGCGATGCGCCCTATGGGATTCTCACCGTCGCGGCAGTGGTGGCGGAAACCGACGAGGAGGCGGATCGTCTCGCGTCGAGCTGGGATCTCAACTGGCTGCGCCGGCGGCGCGGCGAATTGCTGCCCTATCCGAGCCCCTCAGAGGCGCTGGCGTTCTCCTATTCGGCGGACGAGCGGGCGCGGGTGAAAGAGCACCGTTCGCGCCTGTTCGTAGGCAGCCCCGAGACTGTGGCGCGCGGCCTGCGGGCGATAGCGGCGGCCACAAAGGCCGACGAAATGATGATCACTTCGCCGCTGTTCGATCATCAGGCGCGCCGTCGCTCCTATGACTTGCTGGCGACCGAATGGGGTCTGGCGAAGGCTTCGCAAAAGCAGGCAACGCACGCCTGACCGGATGGGTTGTGGTTCGCGATATAATGCCGCACCATTGGGTGTCTGTCCGCCCCTGCGGCGTCTTTCCGCGGAGTAAACGTGAGCGCTGCGATCGAACTTCCGAAGCCCGCCAGAAAACGCCGTCCGCCGCCGCGCGTTTCGCGGGTAGAAGCGATCGAGCGGGTAACGCCGGGTCTTGTGCGGATCACGTTCGGCGGACCGGAGATGTTGGGTTTTGCGGCGCCGCGTCCGGGCGGGCACATCAAGCTTTTCTTTCCGCCTGCCGCAATGAACTGGCCGCCCGTCGATCCAGACGCGCCGCGCGCACCGTCCCGCACCTACACGCCCCGCCGTTTCGATGCCGAACGGGGGCTTTTGGAGGTCGAATTTGTCCTGCATGGTGAAGGTCTGGCGTCCACATGGGCTGAAAACACCTGCATCGGCGATGTGATGACCATCGGGGGGCCGGGCGGTGGGTATGATGCGCCGCAGGACGCGACAAACATCGTCATCGTTGCCGACGATTCCGCCATGCCGGCAGCTGGCATGGTGCTGGAGACTCTCCCGAAGGGCTGCCGGGCAAGCGTGATTTGCGAAATCACCGACAGACTTGAAGAGCGGCCGTTGAGTCCCACAGTCGCCTGCAATCCTGTCTGGTTACACCGCATGGCGGCCGGAACCGCGCCCGGCGCGCTGCTCGAAAAGGCAGTCGCCGAAATGGCTCCACCTTCACCCGACACCTGCTGGTGGGTCGCGTGCGAGTCGGGCGCCATGCGGCGCATCCGGGACATCGCCATCCGGCAACTCGGGGCCGACCGCACGCGTCTGCATACGCGCGGCTACTGGAAACAGGGCGACTCAAACCATCCAGATCACGATTACGGAAACGATTGATCGCCAGTACGAAGGAAGCGCCGCATTTGTGCGGCGCAAGAAAATTGACGCCGTCGAATTAGAACATTTATAATTTCATTCTGACCATTTCAAAGACATGCCCGTATTCACTGGCTTTTTGAAAGCGCTCCAAAAGCCGCGCAAGCTGCGGCGCTTGACGATCCCGAATTGTTTGGCGCATCTGTTCTGCCAATAACGGCCTCTACTTGGAGTCCTTCTAAAATGACCCTCATCGCCAGACGAAGCCTCGTGGCCGGCGGCGCCGCATCCATAGCGGCTCTTGCTTTCGGCTCTGCATCGCGCGCCCAGACGGGCGGAACGATCACGGTCTACAACGGGCAGCATCGCCAGACGACCGAAGCGCTGGTCAACGAATTCACCAAAAGCACCGGCATCAAGGTGACCTTGCGGCAGGGCGAAAGTTCGCAACTCGCCAACCAGATCATCGAGGAAGGCGCGCGCTCACCCGCAGATGTGTTCTATTCCGAACAAAGCCCGCCGCTGGTGGCGCTCGACGAAAAGGGCCTGCTGCTGCCGGCGGACGACGCGACGGCCGCGCAGATCCCGGCCGCCTACGCTTCGCCCAACAAGACCTGGATCGGCGCCACCATGCGGGTGCGGGTTCTGGTTTACAACAAGGCGATGATCAAGCCCGGTGAGTTGCCGCCCTCGATTCTCGATGTCGTGACGCCAGCCTGGAAAGACCGCGTCGGATACGTCATCCGCGACGGTTTTCAGGAACAGATCATGGCGGTCGTGAAGGTCAAGGGCCGCGACGGCGCGCTTGCCTGGCTGAAGAGCCTCAAACAAAATGGCCGCCTTTACAACGGCAATGGCGCTGCCATGAATGCAGTCGAAAGCGGCGAGGTCGCAACCGCGCTTGTGAACAATTATTACTGGTACGGGCTCGCAAAAGAGCGCGGCGAGCAGAACATGAAGTCAGCCATTCACTTCTTCCAGAAGGGCGATGCTGGCGCGCTGGTGAATCTGTCGCCCATCGGAATTCTGAAGACGACCAAACAGCCGGAACTCGCCCAGAAATTTCTGGCTTTCGCGATCAGCGAAGCGGGCCAGAAGGCCATGCTGGCGACCTATGCGGAATATCCGGTGCGGCCCGGCGTTTCGCCAGCGTTCAACCTGAAACCCATCGACGAGATCGGCATTCCGATCACCGCCCATGAAGTGGGCGGGGCGGCGTTGGCCTATGAACTCCAGCGCGAAGCCGGTATTTTGTGACAGCCATCGCGCGCATCGGCGGACGCGGGTCTTTCCCGCCCGCGCTTCTCGCCGTTGCGGCAATTCCCGGTCTTCTGGTTGCGCTGCCGATCGCCTATGCGGTCATGCGATCTGCAGAAGCAGGTTTGTCGGGCATCATTGCCGAACTGACGCGCCCGGTGACGCTCGAACTCCTGATCAGCACGCTCACGCTCGCTATCTCAGTGACAGTGCTGACCGTTATCCTCGGCGTTGCGGGCGCATGGGTCACGGAACGTTGCGACATCCCCTATGCGGGCGCGTGGCGTATCGTGGCCTCCGCGCCGCTTGCGATGCCGGCGCTTGTATCTAGTTACGCCTGGTCTTCGCTTGGGCCGCAGTTTCAGGGCATGGCGGGCGCGATCATGATCCTGACGCTCGCCTGCGCGCCGCTGGTCTATCTGCCGGTTGCGGCGGCGCTACGCGGGCTCGATCCGGGCTTCGAGGATGTGGCGCGTTCGCTTGGGCGTGGGCCATGGTCGACATTTCTGAATGTCGTTGTGCCGCAGGCCGCGCCTGCCGTGATGGGCGGCGCGCTGCTGGTGTCGTCGCACATGCTGGCGGAATTCGGCGCGCTGAGTTTTCTGCGTGTGCAGACCTTCACCACGGCGATCTTCCAGCAATACGAAATGCAGTTCGACAATGCGACGGCGGCGCTGTTGTCGTCGGTCCTGATGGCGCTGTGCATCCCGCTCGCGCTGGGCGAGATGCGCATCCGGCACGGTCGTCGTTTTTCACGAAGCGGCAAGGGCACTGCGCGTTCGCCGCAGATCATCAAGCTGGGCGTCTATCGCATTCCGGTGCTGCTCGGTTTTGCGGCGTTCGGCCTGCTGGCCATCGGGATTCCGTTCGGGATGCTGATGTACTGGCTCGCCAGCGGCACATCCGCCGGCATGGGCCTTGAGCGGCTCGCGCCAGCCATCGTGGGGTCGCTGAGCTATTCGCTTTCAGGCGGGCTGCTGACGACGATTCTGGCCATTCCGCTCGTACTGGCCTCGATGCGGCTGCGCGGTGCTGTGGTGACGATCGCCGAGCGCCTACCCTATGCGATCCACGGCTTGCCGGGACTGGTGATCGCGCTCTCGCTGGTGTTCTTCGCGATCCGGTATGCGCCGCCGCTCTACCAAAGCCCGGCTCTTGTGTTGATCGCTTATGTGATGCTGTACCTGCCGCTTGCCCAGTCGGCCATCCGGGCCTCGGCCGAACTGGTGCCGCCCGAGCTGGAAGACGTCGCCCGTACGCTGGGCAAGAAGCCGCTGACGGCCTTCATGGAGGTCACGCTTCCCAATCTTCTGCCGGGGATCGGGGCCAGTCTGGCCATGGTGGTGCTGCAGCTGATGCGGGAACTGACCGCAACGCTATTGCTGGCGCCTTCAGGTGTGGTAACGCTCGCTACAGAATTCTGGTCTTACACAAATGATCGGGCCTTTGCGGCGGCTGCTCCTTTTGCGGCGGCGCTGGTCATTGTTTCAGGAGTTCCGGTCTACGTGTTCACTCTCCGCACACTGAAACGCGGCTGATCCATGGGGCGTCTTCGGGTCTCCGGAGTGACGAAGCGCTATGGCGACGTGGATGTCCTGCGCGGCATCGACTTCGAAATGGCCGAAGGGTCGATTGTGGCGCTGCTTGGCTCGTCTGGCAGCGGCAAGACTACTTTGCTCCGGCTGATCGCGGGTTTTGCGGATCCGGATAGCGGCACTATCGCCATTGGCGACCGGCAGGTCGCCGGGCCGGGCGTCTATGTTCCGACCGAAAAGCGCCATATCGGCTATGTGCCGCAGGAAGGCGCGCTGTTTCCCCATCTGACTGTCGGCCAGAACATCGCCTTCGGGCTTCGCTGGGGGCGGCGAGACCGCGTCCGCATCGAAGAAGTGCTGCGCATCACCGGTCTTACGGGATATGAGGATCGCTATCCGCACCAGTTGTCTGGCGGACAGCAGCAACGCACCGCACTGGCCCGCGCGCTCGCCCCGCGCCCCAATATCGTCCTGCTTGACGAGCCTTTTAACGCGCTCGATCTTGATCTGCGTCGCGTCATGGCGGCCGATGTGGCGAGTGCGCTCCGCAACGCCGGCGCGACCGCCATTCTGGTGACGCACGACCCGTTCGAGGCTTTCGCCAGCGCCGATCAGGTCGCGGCCATGACGAACGGCAAGATCGCCCAGATCGGCGATCCGGCGGCGATCTATCACGATCCTCTGAGCGCACGCGTTGCGCGGCTGACCGGCCCGGCGGTCTTTCTCGACGCAATCATCGAAGGCACAACTGCCATCACCTGCGTGGGCCGCATGCCGGCGGCGCTGCGCGAAGGCGTTGGACCGGGCCCAGCTCAGGTCATGCTGCGGCCAGAACAACTGACCCTGTCGCCATCCGGAGACGGCCCGCGTGGCCGCGTGGAGCGTATCATCTTCAACGGCGACCATTATCTGGCGACAGTGGAGATCGACGGATTGTCCCTGCCGGTGCGGATTGCGGGCGAGGAATTGCCCGAAATAGGCGGCTCCGTGGCGCTTTCGACACACGGTTCCTGCGTGGCCTTTGCGTCGCCCCGCAAGCGCTGATCGGTCCACGTCTCTCTTTCGCGCGCCCAACTCACACGATGACAGGTTCGGCACGCTTCTTCGACCTGTGCGCCGGCGCACATCGCCAGGGTGAAGGCGCGGTTAATCTCCAATCATCGCCGAGACGGAAAGACCCCGGCGACAAACAGGAGAGAGCCATGAACACCACTTTCAAGAAGACCCTTACCGCTTCCCTCGCCGCCCTGACGCTGGGCATGAC